>NZ_JBFAHF010000003.1:198289-294586 GCF_040654015.1 Nocardia sp. NPDC050799 | reverse complement strand
GCCTCGAGACTCGCGCTTCGCGCATGCGCTTCGAGGCCTGAACGGCGGGACGGGCCTCGACCCTTTCAGGGCCTCGTAAGACTCGGCACCGCCGTGAGGGTGCCGCTATTCGTGCAGGCGATCAGATGCCAAGTCGCCCGGACGGTCGAGTCGGCAGGCGATCCGAACGTCGAATGCCGACGCAACTCGCATGCGTCGAGTTTTACGAGACACCTCGAAGGGTTGAGGCCCGTCTCGCCGTTTCGGCCCCGAAAGCGCATGAGCCGAAGGCTCGAGTCTCGAGGCCGAAACGGCGAGACACACGGGGGCCTCAACCCCGCGGCGCCGAAGGCGCCGCCCAAAACTCAGTAGTTGTGGCAGCTGTCGGCGACGCCCTGGAGGGTGGTCCGGAGCTGCTCGGACCGGGGATCGTTCTCGGCCTGCTGGGCCGCTTCGGGGTTCTCGTCGATGTACTGCTGCAGTTCCGCGCGGCGCTGTTCGACCGGTTGATCGAACTTGCTCTGCAGTTGCGCCTTCAGATCGGGATTGTTGTCCAACATCGCCGCCAGTTCCGGAGCCTGGTCGTGCAGCGCGGCATCGATCTGGGCGAAGGAGCAGTCGCTGGTGATCAGCGGTTCGGCGAAATCCGTCGGTGCCGCAGAGGCGACCGCGGGGCTCAGGAACGCGGTAACCGCGGCGGCGGCCCCCAGGGTGAGGGTGAGCGGGCGGAGCGTGCCGCGAAGCCGGGTCGTCGTGTGTGCCATGAGAGTTACTGCCTCCTACCGTGTCGTGTCGAGCCGGGGCTCGTGGACTGCCTCAGACCGTATTGTGCCGTCATGGCCGGCCTCTGAGGTTTTCTTAAGAGGAGTTTGAGTTTTGGGCGGGTCGCACGATCCGGGCGAGTTCGTCCAGGACACCGGGATCCTCGATGGTGGATGGTATTTCGTAGTTTTCGCCCGCCGTCATCTGACGGATCGTTTTGCGCAATATCTTGCCGGAGCGGGTTTTCGGCAGGGCGGGTACCACGACGGCGTCGTACAGGCCGGCGACCGGTCCTATCTGTTTGCGGACGCGTTCGCTCAATTCGTCGCGCAATGTTTCGGGGTCGACGACGGCGTCGGCTTTGAGGACGACATAAGCGATGGGCCGTTGCCCTTTGAGTTCGTCGGGCAGCCCGATCACCGCGCATTCGGCGACGGCGTCGTGGCCGGCGACCGCCGCTTCGATACTGCCCGCGGAAAGGCGGTGTCCGGCCATATTGATCACATCGTCGCTGCGGCCGAGGACGAACAGGTAGCCGTCTTCGTCGAAATATCCGGAATCACCGGTGAGGAAATGGCCGGGATATGCCGAAAGGTATGAACGCTGATAGCGCTCGTCGTCGTGCCACAGGCCGGTGAGCGCGCCCGGGGGCAGCGGCAGGCCGATGACGATATTGCCCTCGGCGCCCGCGGCTACGGGATTGCCGGAGGAATCCAGCACCCGCAGCCGGTATCCGGGCACCGGTACCGAGGCCGAGCCCGGTTTGATCGGCAGCCGCTGCAGCCCGAGGGGATTGGCGCAGATGGGCCAGCCGGTTTCGGTCTGCCACCAGTGGTCCACCACCGGGCAGTCCGCGCGGTCGGCGAGCAGCGTGTCCGCGGCCCACCGGTAGGTAGCGGGATCGAGCCGTTCACCTGCGCAGAAGAGAGAACGGAGCGAACTGAGGTCGTAGTCGCGGGCGAATGCGGCGGCGGGGTCGGCGCGGCGGATGGCCCGCAGGGCGGTCGGCGCGGTGAACAGCGTGTGCACCCGGTGTTCGGCCACCACCCGCCAGAAGGCACCGGCATCCGGTGTGCCCACCGGTTTGCCCTCGTAGAGCAGCGTCGTGGCACCGGCCAGCAGCGGCGCATAGACGATGTAGGAATGGCCGACCACCCAGCCCACATCCGAGGCGGCCCACATGACCTGCCCCGGGCCGACATCGTAGATATTGCGCATCGACCAGGTCAGCGCGACGGCGTGACCACCGTTGTCGCGGACCACGCCCTTCGGCCTACCGGTGGTTCCGGAGGTGTACAGCACGTACAGCGGGTCGGTGGCCGCGACGGAAACCGGCGCCGCGGGTTCGGCGTCGCGGACCACGGCGTCCCAGTCCAGCCACCGCACGGCCGTGTCGACGGCCGGATTCCCGTCGTGGTTGTGCGGTGGGAAGTCCGCACGCTGTTTCACCAGCACGGCCCGCGGCGCGGTGGTCCCGGCCAGTGCGAGGGCCTCGTCGACAATGGGCGGATAGGCGATGGCCCGGTTCGGTTCCAGCCCCCCTGACGCTGTCACGATCAGGACGGGTTCGGCGTCGTCGAACCGGGCGGCGAGTTCGGGGGCGGCGAATCCGCCGAACACCACCGAATGCACGGCTCCGATCCGGGCGCAGGCCAGCATCGCGACCACGGCCTCGGGAATCATCGGCAGGTAGATCACGACCCGGTCACCGGCGGTCACCCCGAGATCACGCATGGCACCGGCGAATTTCGCGACCTCGTCGCGCAGTTCGGCATAGCTGTAGACGCGGGTACGGCCGGTCATCGCCGAGTCGTAGATCAGTGCCGTCTGGTCGGCCCGGCCGGCGTCGATATGCCGGTCGAGCGCGTTGTAGCAGGTATTGAGCCGCGCGCCGGGAAACCACCGCGGAGTCCGGCGATCGCTGTCGAGTGCCTGCTCAGGGGGTACATCCCAATCGACGGCCGAGGCGGCGCGGGTCCAGAACTCGGCGGGATCGACCAGGCTGGTCTGATAGACCGGTCGATACTCGTTCCTCGCGTTCACCCGTGCTCCCTAGCCTCGCAGCAATCCTCGCCTCGATAGATCAGCACGATTGTGGCAGACTTCACGCGACCCCCCGTCGGGTGTCGCGACCATGGCTTATGCCTGTAACCGGCTGGTCAATGTGCGTGAACCCGGGCTGAGTACACCAAGAAGTTATTGATCCGTTAGAATCTGATGACACAAATTCGGTCCGTCGTAGACGCAATTTCTCGGCCAGCCGCGACCCACGGGCAGCTCCACCCGTCGAGCCACTATGCGAGTGTGGAGTTCCGCTGATGGAGCATGGCTGGGGCCAGGTTGGAAAGTGAGTGGGAATGCGTGACGCCGCTAGGTCCGGCACGAAGCGCTGGGCGCTGAGTAACTGGGACCTTCGCTGGAAGGTTACGGCCGTGCTGGCTGTGCCGTTGGCGGTCGCGGTCGGGCTCGGCGTGTCCAGGATTTCGGCGGAATGGAGCAATGCGAACCGGCTGGGTTCGACCTCCGAGAACGTCAGTATCGTTCCTTCCGTCCTCGATCTCAGCTCGGCGACCTCTGCGACAGCCGGCTCGCAGGCGATCGCCATCGCGCCGGGCCGGTCGATGGTCACCGAGGACAACCTGACCACGCTGGACCAGTCGATTGCCGGGGCCGAATCCGCCCTCGCCGAACTCGACGATCTACCGGCGGCGCGGCAGGCGCTCACGGAAATGATCGACCAGGCCAAGGCGGTGCGGGCCGGTGGTATGGCGCCGTCGAATCTGCCGCCGGCCGAGGCCGTGCAGGTTCTCGACAAAGCGCGTAACGCCGGTGTGCGGGCCGTGGAGGCCATTCTCGGGGAGATCGGTGACGCATCGATCGACCCCTCGAAGCTCCGCCTCGTCGACGCGCTGAATCTGCGGTCCACCATGGTCGGTGAGATCACCGCCGCGGCGGAACTGCTGCGCAACCAGGAATCCGGTGAGCAGGCCTACCGCACCGCGACCAATACCGAACGCGCATTGCTGAACATTCTGAGCCAGCGCTACAACGCCGAGGATCCCGATATCGCGATCCTGCGCCAGGGCATCGATAGCCGCGCCGGAATGCTGGAGACCCCCGAGGCCCAGGCCGGTCGACTGCCCCTGGGCGAGGCCCGGCAATCGCTGCTGGACAGCACCGCGACCACCGACAAACTGATCGCCGAGGCCACCTCCTCGATCGACGACGGTGTGCGGAAGATGGCCGACAAGGCCCTGTCCGACGCGGTCGTGTACTCCATCGTCGTGCTGCTGACGATTTTGGCGGCCCTGCTGCTCGCGGTGTTCGTGGCCCGGTCGATGATCGTGCCGCTGCACCGGCTGCGCCTGGCCGCCCTGCGGGTCGCCGAAAGTGATCTGCCCGACGAGGTCGCCCAGCTCCGTACCGGTGCCTCGCCGGAGGAAGTGCCCCTCGAACCGATGCCCATCCGGTCCGAGGAGGAGATCGGTCAGCTCGCGCGCGCGATCGACGATATCCACGGTCAGGCGCTGCGCCTGGCCAGTGATCAGGCCCAGATGCGTTCCCAGGTCAACGATATGTTCGAGACCTTGGCCCGGCGCAGTAAATCGCTCGTCGACCATCAGCTCAGCCTCATCGAGGCGATGGAGTACGACGAGAAGGATCCGCGC
Organism: Nocardia sp. NPDC050799; assembly: GCF_040654015.1. Classification (NCBI taxonomy): domain Bacteria; kingdom Bacillati; phylum Actinomycetota; class Actinomycetes; order Mycobacteriales; family Nocardiaceae; genus Nocardia; species Nocardia sp. NPDC050799. The sequence goes on along the minus strand of NZ_JBFAHF010000003.1, from coordinate 290,177 downwards.
CTGCTGGAGAACCTCTTCCGGCTGGACCACCTCGCCGCGCGTATGCGCCGTAACGGCGACAACCTGCTGATTCTCGCCGGTACCAAACAGCGTCGCGCCAAATCCGCGCCCGTCGAGATCGCCGACGTACTGCGCGCCGCGATCTCCGAGGTGGAGGACTACGAGCGGGTCAAGCTCGGCGCCACCCCGCGCGGTGCGCTGATCGAACCGGCCGCCTCCGATATGGCGCATCTGTTCGCCGAACTCCTGGACAACGCCCTGCGTGCGTCGCCGCCGGAGACGGACGTGAAGTTCACCTTCGCGCAGGCACACGATCAGGGTCTGCTCATCGAGGTCGCCGACCGCGGTATCGGTATGCCGCCGAGCGAGATGGCCGAGATCAACCGCCGGCTCGAGAGCATCGCCGAACCCGGTCCGGACACCGCCCGCCACATGGGTCTGTTCGTTGTGGGCCGGCTCGCGGAACGGCACGGTCTCAACGTGCGGCTGCGGCCGACCTTCGATACCGCGCGCGATCCGGGCGTCACCGTCACCGTGCACGTACCGATGAGCCTGATCGTCGCCGGGGAGACCCAGATCCTGCCGCTGGCGACCGGATCCGGGCCGCAGGCCGTCGTCCCGAACGACACCGCGAAGAAGAAGCCGGAACAGTCGCCCGACGAGGCCGCCGCGGCCGCGCTGCGCAATGTGCCGGGCGGACCGTCGATGCAGACCCGCGGAATCAGCCGTACGGCCGCCGGGAACATGATGGTGACCGTCGACCCCGGCATGAGCGGACCGCTGCCGGCCGTCGAACGGCCCAAGCCGCCGGAACGTCCGGCCGCTCCCGCGCCGCTGGGCGCGGGCGGGCTGCCGCAGCGGCAGCCGGGTAGCGCGATGGCCGGAGGCGCCCGCGAGGGCGAGCAGGGCACCACCAGTCTCCGGGAGGCCAGCGCGGGCAGCACCGCGCAGCGCGGCAAACTCGCCGCGGCCAGCCTGCCGAAACGCAATCTGGGACCGAGCGGTGGCGGCGCCACCCCGACCCTGCCGCCGCGTATCCCGGGCGAATCGACCGCCGGCGGTCCGCCGCCGCGGGAGCCCAAAACCGGCCCCGGCGGGCTGCCGCAGCGGCAGCCCGGCGCCGCCGGCGCATCGCAGCCGGGTCCGGGTGGGTTGCCGCAGCGCCAGCCCGGCGCAAACGGAGCGCCCGGTAGCCGCCGGGACGCCGCACCGGCCCGCCCGGCCGAAGAGCGTCCCACCGAGACCGCCTCGGAAACGGGCGCGCCGCCGCGTCCCGCCGGTTCGCTGCCCACGCGTCAGCCCGGCCAGCACCGGCCGAACGGTCTGCCGCAACGGGATCCGGGCGCCAACGGTGCGCCCGCCCGCGACAACGGCTCCGCGTCGCTGCCGCAGCGCGGTCCGGCCGCGGCCGGACCGGCCCGGCGGGAACCGGAACCACGCCCCGCGACCGATCCGGCCTCCGGCGGCCTGCCCACCCGGCGCGAGCCCGGCGGCCCCACCGGGCTGCCGCAGCGAGAAACCTCCGGTGAGCTTCCGTCCCAGCGTCGTCCGGCGGCCGAAGCCGGGCTGCCGGCCCGGGAGACTTCCGGTGAACTGCCCACCCAGCGCCCGGCCCTCGGCGGTCTGCCGCCGCGGCGTGAGCCCACGGGCAACGGATTGCCGCAGCGGCCCGCCTCCGGTGGCGGTCTGCCGCAGCGCGGGGCTCCGGCGGGTAACGGCCTGCCGGGCCGGGACACTCTGCCGGGCCGGGGCAATCCGAACGCACTGCCGCAGCGGGACACCGCCGCACCGGGCCGGCCGCCGCAGCCCGCCGCACCGGGCGGCCTGCCGCGCCGGGAACCGGGCGGGTACACCGCCGAGCGGTTCGACAACCCGCCGGGTGTCGCGCTGCCGCGGGCGGCCGAGCCCGCCGAGGATCCGGCGTCCGCGCGGGAACCCGGACGGCACAGCTACAAGTCCAACCCCGCGAAAACGGCGTCCTTCTTCCAGACCCGGCTGCAGCCGGCCGAGGAGACGGACAGCGTGCTGGGCGGGACGCCCATCTTCGCGGAGATGATGTCGGCATGGCTGTCGGATTCGGACTCCGATCGTTCCCAGGCCGTCGCGTCCTTCGACTCCCCGGGCGACGAGGGCTGGACGGCGGCCCGGCGGGCCAGCGAGGCCGAGCCCGAGACCCGCACCGCGGCCGGTCTGCCGCAGCGTAATCCGGGTGTCCGGTTGGTACCCGGCGCTGTCAGCGGCGCCCAGGAACGGACGCCGAGTCGCAATCCCGAAACGATCCGGTCTAGTTTGAGTCGGCACCAGCAAGGTGTTCGGGATGGCCGTGCAATGAGAGCAATGAACCTAACCGGAGACAAAGGAGACCGATGAACCCCGAACTAGGTGGTACGAACCGTCAGTTGGATTGGCTGGTTTCGAACTTCGCAGGCGAGGTTCCTGGCGTAGCCCATGCCGTTCTGGTCTCGGCCGACGGCCTGCTGATGGCGGCGAGTGCCCAACTACCGGTCGACCGGGCCGAGCAGCTCTCGGCGGTCACGGCCGGACTGGCGAGCCTCTCGGTGGGTGTGTCCAATCTGTTCGAAGGCGGCACAGTTCTGCAGTCCGTCGTCGAAATGGAGCACGGTTACCTGCTGCTGATGGCGGTGGGCGACGGGTCATATCTCGCGGTGCTGACCAATACGTCCTGTGATATCGGGCAGGTCGGCTACGAGATGGCTTTGTTGGTCGAACGCGTAGGCCAGACAGTTCAGGCCACTCCACGCGTCACGATGGGTTCCTGATGGTGGGATGGACATAGAGGATCACCGCGTGGGAGGCTCCGAGCCCAGTCTCGTGCGCCCGTACTCGCTGACCGCCGGTCGTACCCGACCGAAGGTGGAGCTGGCGCTCGAGGCTCTCGTGGCGTCCCATCCCATTTCGCTCGAACGCCAGTACGAACTGAGCAATATCGAAAACTCGATAGTCGAGTTGTGCAGGGAGTCGCCGTCGGTCGCCGAACTAGCGGCTCGACTGGGTATACCGATCGGGGTGGCGCGTGTACTTGTAGCGGACCTGATCGAAGCCGGGCATGTCCGCGTTTCGGCGACTTTGAAAGACGATTCCAGCGACGATGAACGTCGCGAGCTGATCGAAAGGGTTCTCAGTGGACTCCGGCGTATATGATTCGACGGCACAGGTCGATACCCGCCAGACCAAGCCGACTTCGGCGAAGATCGTGGTCGCAGGTGGGTTCGGCGTGGGCAAAACGACGCTGGTGGGGGCAGTTTCGGAAATCGTCCCGTTGAGAACCGAGGCTCTGGTGACCAATGCCAGCGCCGGGATCGACAGTCTCGCGGGTATCGAGAGCAAATCCACCACCACGGTGGCCATGGACTTCGGCCGGATCAGCCTGGCCGAGGATTTGGTGCTGTACCTGTTCGGTACTCCCGGCCAGTACCGTTTCTGGTTCATGTGGGACGACCTCATCCGCGGTGCGATCGGCGCGGTCGTACTGATCGACACCCGGCGGCTGGAGGACAGTTTCGCGGCGGTCGACTACTTCGAGGCGCGCAATCTGCCGTTCCTCGTGGCGCTCAACCAGTTCGACGACGCCCCCCAGTACCCGATCGAGGACATCCGGCAGGCGCTGGCCGTGCCGGCCGATGTGCCGATCATGCCGATCGACGCGCGCCGCCGGGAACCGGCCAAGGAGGCGCTGGTGCGGCTGACCGAATACGCGCTGCAGAAGGTCACCCGGGGCTACTGATCCGGCTGCCCGTCATACTGGTCGGCGTGCCGGTGTGGACAGTTGCGGTGTGGGACGCCCCGGGGCGGCTCGGATGACATCGTCGAGGATCGGCTCCAGGCAACTACTCGAGGCGCTGCTGGATCCGGGCTCCTTCGTGAGCTGGGATTCCGCGCCCCTGGACGTGGCGCGGACCGGTGACCACCGGTCCGCGCTCGCCCGGGCGAGCGCGGCGGCGGGAACCGACGAGTCGGTGCTCACCGGCGAGGGACTGTTACGCGGTCGCCGCGTCGCGGTCATCGCGTGCGAGTTCGGATTCCTGGCCGGTTCGGTGGGGGTCGCGGCGGCCGAGCGGATCGTCACTGCGGTAGAACGCGCCACCGAACTGGGGCTGCCGGTGGTCGCTTCGCCGACTTCCGGCGGTACCAGGATGCAGGAGGGCACCCTCGCCTTCGTGCAGATGGTGAAGATCGCCGGGGCGGTGGCGGCACATAAATCGGCCGGCCATCCCTACCTCGTGTACCTGCGCAACCCCACCATGGGTGGGGTATTCGCCTCGTGGGGGTCACTGGGGCACATCACCTTCGCCGAACCGGGCGCGCTCATCGGTTTCCTCGGGCCCCGGGTGTACGAGGCGCTCTACGGTCATCCGTTTCCCGACGGTGTGCAGACGGCGGAGAACCTATACCGGCACGGCGTGATCGACGGGGTCGTCGAGGTACCGGTGTTCCGGCGTATCGCCCATCGCGCGCTGAGCGTTTTCAGCGGCCGGGTGCGGGCGCCCGGCGAGCCGGATCCCGTTGTCGCGCACGAGTTCCGGGTGACCCGATCGGCCACCGCGGCCTGGGATTCGGTCCTCGCCTCCCGACGGCCGGATCGTCCGGGGCTGCGCGAACTGCTCCGGCGGACCACCCAGCGGGTTCCGCTCAGCGGCACCGGCCAGGGGGAGGCGGATCGCACCGTGGTGCTGGCTCTCGCGCGGTTCCACGGCCGGCCGTGCGTCGTGTTCGGTCACGACCGCGCCCATCAGGACCCCGAGCACACCATGGGCCCGGCCGCGCTGCGGGAAGCGCGCCGCAGTATGCAACTGGCGGCCGAACTGCGGCTTCCGCTGGTGCTGGTGATCGATACGATCGGCGCCGCGCTGTCCAAAGAGGCCGAAGAACGGGGGCTGGCACCCGAGATCGCACGCTGCCTGGCCGAGCTGGTGACGCTGGACACCCCGACGGTTTCGGTGCTGCTCGGCCAGGGGACCGGCGGCGGCGCTCTCGCGCTGCTACCGGCGGACCGGGTGCTGGCGGCCACCCACGGCTGGCTCGCACCGCTTCCGCCGGAGGGGGCCAGCGCGATCGTCCATCGCGATACCGAGCACGCGCCGGAACTGGCCGCGGCACAACGTATCCGGTCGGCGGATCTGCTGGCCGACGGGATCGTGGATCGTATCGTGCCGGAGTATCCCGACGCCGCGGACGAGCCGGTCGAATTCGCGCGCCGCACCGTCGCGGCGATCGCCGCGGAACTCGACCGGTTGAGCGCGCAATCACCCGCCGAACGGCAGGCCACCCGGCAGCGCCGTTACCGCCGGCTGGGGGTCCCGCCCCGAAGCGGCGGGATCGGTCGGCCGGGGGCCTAGGCGGCGGGCGCCCGCTCCTGAGAAAGCTCTCCGGGCGGGCCGCCGGCGATCAGTTCTCCGGTTCGGGCTCGGATCGGTTCCAGGCCAGGATCATCGCGGGGGCGCAACCGCCGGCGAGCAAGGTCGCCAGGACCATCACACCGCCGGCGTAGGCGGTGCGGAAGGCGTCCGCCTCGGGGAACAGCGCCCCGCTCCAGACCAGATACATCATCGGGAACACCGTCAGGCCCTGGGTAACGGACAGTCCGAACGACCGGGCCTTCTCACGCTGGGCGAACTCCATTTCGTCCAGCGTTTCCGCCGGTGCGTTGTCCTGGGCCTGCGAGACGATCCGCAGCATCGTCCAGGCCGGCAGGAATACCAGCGCGCTGAGCCCGGCGAACAGCGCGGCCCACGCCAACCCGAACGCGCAGAGCACGCCGGTGACGAAGAGGACGGCGAGCGCGGTGATCACCAGCACCACCAGGGCTCGGCGGCGCCGGGTGGTGCGCCAGCCCGGCAGCATGCCGGCGATCTGCTTCTCCCGGATTAACCAGCGCCGTACGCGGTAGGACTGGTATCGGTCGAGCAGGGTGGTGGGTTCGGTGGCGGCGGTCATGGCTGCTGTCCTTTCTCGCGGGCGTACACCTCGGCCGATAGGGGGGTGAATTCGGTTCGGGAGAACACCGCCTCCACCGGCAGCCGGAACACCTCGCATATCCGCAGGGCGAGGTCCAGGCTCGGGTAGTGGTTGCCGCGTTCGAGCGCGCCGATCGTCTGGGGGTTGACGTCGACTGCTTCGGCCAGGGTCGCTCGCGACATCCGGTGTTCGGCCCGCAGTACTGCGATCCGATTGAAAATCGGTAGTGTTTCCCCGCGCCTTACTGGACTCACACAATGAAGTGTTGTGAAAACACAACAATATGTCAAGTAGCTTCCTAGCCGAGTGTTCGATAGACACGGACCTCCTGTTCGTTGACCTGCCGCCGAAGCGCTTCTACCGTCGAGGCGGTGACCACTAGACGTGAGACCGGTGTAGTTCCTCCGATCGTGTTGAACGACGGGAGCTTGATCCCACAGCTCGGGTTCGGGGTGTTCCAGGTTCCGGCGGACCAGGTGTTCGACACCGTCACCGCCGCGCTGAACGCGGGTTACCGCAGTATCGACACCGCGGCGATCTACGAGAACGAAGAGGGCACGGGGCGTGCCATCAGGCATTTCGGCCTACCCCGCGACGAGGTCTTCGTCACCACGAAACTGTGGAACGCCGACCAGGGTTACGACTCCACCCTGCGCGCGTTCGACGCGAGTATGCAGCGGCTCGGGCTCGACTACCTGGACCTTTATCTCATCCACTGGCCGGTGCCCACCGCGGATCGTTTCGTGGACACCTTCCGCGCGTTCCAGCGCCTGAAGGCCGACGGCCGGGTCCGTTCCATCGGGGTCTCCAATTTCCGGATCCCCGACCTGGAGCGGCTCATCGCCGAAACCGGGGAGACCCCCTCGGTGAACCAGATCGAGTTGCATCCCCGGCTGACCCAGCCCGAACTGCGCGATTACCACGCCGAGCACGCCATCGCCACGGAGGCGTGGAGTCCGCTCGGCCAGGGCACCGTCCTCGACGATCCGGTGATCACCCGGATCGCCGGTGAGGTGGACCGCACGCCGGCGCAGGTGATCATCCGGTGGCATCTGCAACTCGGCAACGTGGTGATCCCGAAATCGGTGACCCCGGCCCGGATTTTGGAGAACTTCGACATTCTCGGGTTCGAGTTGTCGGCCGATCAGGTACAGGCGATCTCCGCGCTGGACTCCGGGTCCCGCACCGGCGCCGACCCGGAAACCTTCGCTTTCGGCCTGGAGAACTGAACCGGGTGCCGGTAGCCGCGCGGCCGCCGGCCGGGCGGCCATAACCCGTGTCGCCTTCCCCGGGCGAGGGACGCTCCTGTGGCAGAGTGGGCAGTAGCGCCTCGTTATCGGCGGTTGTATCGGTATACGTTCAGCGGGGAAGGACACACATGCTCGGGGTCAGCCGTGACGGCGACGTCGTCACCATCGAACTACAACGCGAGGAACGGCGTAACGCGCTGAACCTGGACCTGGTCACCCGGCTGCGGGAGGCGCTGTCCAATGCCCGCCTCGATTCCCGGGCGATCGTGATCACCGGTAGCGGCTCGGTGTTCAGCGCGGGCGCGGATCTGGACGGTGTGTACTCCACCGAGTTTCTAGACGCCCTGCTGGACATGCTGCACGAGGTCGAGTCCATGCCGGTCCCGGTGATCGCGGCGTTGAACGGTCCGGCACTGGGCGCGGGCGTGCAATTGGCGATGGCGGCGGATCTGCGGGTGATGGCCCAGGACTCCTACCTCGCCATACCGGCGGCGAAACTGGGCATCTCGGTGGACCGCTGGACCACGCGTCGGCTGGTTTCGCTGATCGGCGGCGGCCCCGCCCGGACCGTGCTCCTCGCCGCCGAACCGATCTCGGCCTCCGACGCCTACACCTTCGGTTTCGCGAATCGGCTCGGCACGGTGGCCGACGCCCAGGGCTGGGCGAAATCCATCGCCGAGCTGGCGCCGTTATCGCTGCGGCACCTGAAACTCGAACTCAACGACGACGGCACCCGGGATCCGGCCAACCGCGAACAGCAGGCCGCTTTGGAGGCAGCATGGTCCAGCGCGGACGCGGAAGAGGGCAGGCAGGCCCGGCAGGAGAAGCGTCCCGCCAAGTTCGTGGGCAAATGATGAAGGCCCGCACTGTCGCCGCCGCGGCGGCCGGTCTTGCCGGAATGACCGTCTTCGGCTGGGTGGCCCGAGCCCTGGACGGATTGCCGGCCGCGCTCGGCGCGTCCGTCTCCGCCATCGCGCCCACCGCAACGGGGGCGCGAAGTTATCGCGACCGCCAGTTCCACAACACCGAACCCGCGGCCCCGATCGTCGTGCGCGAAAACCCGACCGGCCTGTTGTCCATGGTGACCGGTATGCGCGCCGGCCGGCCGAAGGACGCGGTGCCGCTGGCCCGGCCCGAGCATCCTGGCGTGGCCGCCGATCTCGCGGTCACCTGGTACGGGCATGCCAGCGCGCTGATCGAGATCGATGGGTACCGGGTGCTCACCGACCCGGTGTGGAGCGAGCGCGTCTCGCCCTCCCGGCTGGTCGGCCCGTCCCGCATCCATCCCGTCCCGGTCGCGCTGGAGGAGTTGCCGCGGGTGGACGCGGTGGTCATCTCACACGACCACTACGACCACCTGGACGCCGGCACCATCGCCACGCTGGTCCGCACCCAGCAGTCGGTTTTCGTGGTGCCGATCGGTGTCGGCGCGCATCTGCGGCACTGGGGCGTGCCGGAGGCGCGGATCGTCGAATTGGACTGGAACTGCTCGTATTCGCTGTCCGCGGCCGACGGTGACCGCCCCGAACTCACCATCATCTGTACCGAGGCCCGGCATTTCTCCGGCCGTGGACTGGTCCGCAACACCACGCTCTGGGCGGGCTGGGCACTGGTCGGCCCGAAACATCGCGCCTATTTCGGTGGGGACACCGGATTTACCAAGGCATTCGCGGCCACGGGCGCGCAGTGGGGTCCGTTCGATCTGACCCTGCTGCCGATCGGCGCCTACGACCCGCACTGGGCCGATATCCACATGAATCCGGAGGAGGCGGTGCGCGCGCACGCCGATCTGTGCCTCGGTGAACCGGAGCACGGCGTCCTGGTGCCGATCCATTGGGCGACGTTCAACCTCGCGCCTCATCCCTGGGCCGAACCGGTCCGCCGGCTGGTGGACGCGGCCGCGGCGGCGGATACCGAGATCGCGGTCCCGGTGCCCGGGCAGCGGCTCGATCCGCGTGACCTCCCGCCGGAGCGCCGGTGGTGGGAAGATATGGAGTGAACGCTTCCGCACAGTGACAGGGAAGGAATCGGCTATGAGCTTGATGGAAAACCTGAAGAATCTGGTCGGCAAGGGGCAGGAGACTGCTGCCAAGAACTCGGACAAGATCAACCAGGCGGTCGACAAGGCCGGGGATTTCCTCGACCAGAAGACCAAGGGGAAGTACTCCGACAAGATCCAGAAGGGTAAGGAAGCCGCTCGCAAGGTGGTTCCGCCGGAACATCCGGGCGGTGGCCCGGACCGGCACGGCGGACCGGGCCCGGATTCGCGTCCGTGACGTACGGCGCGGCGCCGAACGGGGTTGTCCGCCCGCGGATGTGATCCGGGGTGCGCCGGAGTTTCGGAGGTGAGCCGGGACAGCCGGATATCGAGGTCCGGCTGAGCAACCCGGACAAAGTGCTGTATCCGGCGACCGGCACCACCAAGGGCGAGGTGCTCGAGTACTACGCCGAGATCGCCCCGGCCATGCTGCCGCATATGGCGGGCCGGCCGGTCACCCGCAAACGCTGGCCCGACGGTGTCGGCGCGTCCTCCTTCTTCGAGAAGAACCTGGCCGCCGGCACTCCGTCCTGGGTGCCGCGCCGCACCCAGCGGCATTCCGGCCGACCGGTGACCTACCCGGTGATCTCCTCGCAGGCCGGGCTGGTCTGGCTGGGGCAGCAGGCCGCGCTGGAGATCCATGTGCCGCAGTGGCGCTTCGACGGTGACGAGCGCGGCCCGGCGACCCGGCTGGTGTTCGATCTCGATCCCGGACCGGGCGCGGGGCTGCCCGAATGCGCGCGGGTGGCGCTGGGCATCCGGGATATGGTCGGCGAGATCGGGATGCGCGCCTACCCGCTGACCAGCGGCAGCAAAGGAATCCACCTCTACGTTCCACTGGATCGCACGCTCGGCCCGGGCGGCGCGTCGACGGTGGCCAAACAGGTGGCGGAGAACCTGGAGAAACTGCTGCCCGATCTGGTGACGGCCACCATGGCGAAGGAGGTCCGCGCGGGCAAGGTGTTCCTGGACTGGAGTCAGAACAATCCGGCGAAGACCACGATCGCGCCGTATTCGCTGCGCGGCCGGGAGGAGCCGAATGCCGCGGCGCCGCGCAGCTGGGAGGAGATCGAGGACGGGACGGCGCTCCGGCAGTTGCGTTTCGACGAGGTCCTGCGCCGGTACCGGTCCGACGGTGACCTGCTCGCCGGTCTGGACCCGCCGCTCGACGATGCGCTGACGAAGTACCGGTCCATGCGGGACCCGGCCCGGACCCCCGAACCGGTGCCCGCCGAATCGCCCCGGAGCGGCACGGGAGACCGGTTCGTCGTCCACGAACACCACGCGCGCCGCCTGCACTGGGACGTGCGGCTCGAACGAGACGGCGTCCTGGCCTCGTGGGCGGTGCCCAAGGGGCCGCCGGACAGCCCGCGCCAGAACCGCCTCGCTGTGCACACCGAGGACCATCCGCTGGATTACCTGGATTTCCACGGCACGATCCCGTCCGGCGAGTACGGCGCGGGGGAGATGTCGGTCTGGGATACCGGCACCTACCGGGCCGAGAAGTGGCGGGACGACGAGGTGATCGTGGTGCTGCGCGGAACGCGGTTGAACGGCCGGTACGCGTTGATCCGCACCGAGGGCGATCAGTGGCTCATGCATCTGATGAAGGATCAGCCGGTGCCCGCGGCCGACCTCCCGCGCGGTCTGACCCCCATGTTGGCCATCAGCGGTGACGTGGCGGCGCTACCGGAATCGGAGTGGGCGTTCGAGCGCAAATGGGACGGCTTCCGGCTCATCGTGGAGGTCGAAGCGGGGGAGCTCCGGTTGCGCAGCCGGACCGGCAGCGATGTGACCGCGCAGTATCCGCAGCTGGCGGAGCTGGCTGCCGATCTGGACGGGCACCAGGTGGTGCTGGACGGGGAGATCATCGTCCGCGACCCGGACGGCGTGGTGAACCTCGCCTTGCTGAAAGCGAATCCGCGACGGGCGGAATTCGTGGCCTTCGATCTGCTCTACCTGGACGGTACCTCGCTGCTGCGCAAACGCTACCGCGACCGCCGCCGGGTCCTGGAGGCACTCGCCGCGACCGCGCCCGCCCTGTGGGTGCCGCCGCCGTACGAGGGCAGCGGCGCGGATGCCGTGCGGCGGAGCGAACAGGACGGGGTGGAGGGGGTCGTCGCCAAGAAGGTCGATTCGGTGTACCTGCCCGGGACCCGCGGCCGGACCTGGGTGAAGCAGCGCAACTGGCGGACCCGGCAGGTGGTGGTCGGCGGAATGCGGCGCAGCCGTGCCCGACCGTTCGCGTCACTGCTGGTGGGCATTCCCGCCGAGGACGGGCTGGTGTACGCGGGACGAGTGGGCACCGGATTCGGGGACGCGGGTATGCGCGAGTTGGCCGCACGGCTGCACCGGCTGGAACGCAAGACCAGCCCGTTCGTCAACGAGATGTCGGCCGACGAACGCCGCGACGCCATCTGGGTCACGCCGAAGGTGGAAGGCACTGTGCGCTACATGGATTGGACCGAGACCGGCCGGCTCTGGCATCCGGCGTGGCTGGGCGAACTGTGACCGCCGTCGCGACCGGTGATGTGGCCCATGTGTCGAATCCGCTGGGTACTGTGATATTCGAACGAGTTCGAGCAAGGAGTACGGTGATGGATTTCAAGGGCTTGGCGAACAAGGCATTGGGTTTGGCGCGCAAGAACGCCGACAAGGTCGAGCCGCTGATCGAGAAGGTCGGCGACGCGGTGGACAAGAAGACCGGCGGCAAGTACGCGGGGCAGGTGGACAAGGCGCAGGAGGCGGCCCGTAAGGCCGTGCGCGACCAGAAGAAATAGAGCCTCTTACAGGAGGATCTCCACGAGCAGGGCCGCGGCGCAGACCGCTACCACCACTGCCAGGGCGAGGGCGTCGTTGCGGCCGGGTGCGGCCGGGCGGGCGGTGAGCTGTCCTGTCCCGCCCCGGGCGGTGATCGCTTCGCCCAGTTCGCCGGCCCGCCGGGTGGATACCGCCATGGCGGCGGTGAGGATATCGATCACCGGGTCGGTGGTGCGGTGCAGTAGATCGGGTTTGGGGCGCAGGCGGCGGGCGGCACGCAGGATACGGATCTCCTCGAGCAGCAGCGGGAGGCCGCGCAGGGTCAGCGCCACCACCACGGCCAGTTCGTCCACCGGGACGCGCAGGCGGCGCAGCGGCCGGCCGAGAGTGGCCAGGGCGGGGGCGATTTCGCTCATGGGGGTGGTCCAGGCGATGAGCATGGACGCGGCCACCAGGATCAGCCCGAACACCACCACCTGCGCGTAGCGCAGTACGGCGGCGCCGCCGACGGGCACATTGATCAGTGCGCCCAAGGCGATCAGCAGCCAGAACAGTAGCGGCAGGCGGGGCAGGACCCCCAGCGGCAGCCGGGCCACGAGGCCGATCGCGATCAGGAACACGATCATGATGCCGAGGATCGGCCAGCTCGGCAGGATCATCAGCAGCAGGCTGATCAGGAACGCGGCGATCAGCTTGGTTCCGGCCCACAGGTTGTGGACCGGACTGGCCACCGGGACCCGGCGCAGCAGGACGGTACTCATCGGGTGCCTCCGTGGTCGATGCCGTGGGCGTCGCCGCCGCGCAGCCGCCAGGCCGCGCCCGGGGCGGGCCGGTGTACCGGATCGGGTGGGTGGACCGCCGGAATGGGTGCGGTGTCGGTTTCCGCGTCGGGCACGGCGGCGGCCGCCGTCTCGGTTTCCGGGATACGGCCCGCGCGCAGGTGGACGGTGCGATCGCAGATAGCCGACACATCCTCGACATCGTGGGAGATGACGATCAGTGTGTGCCCCGAATCGCGGAGCCGGGCCAGTAGTTCGACGATATCGGCGCGACCCTCGGGGTCCAGCCCGGCCAGCGGTTCGTCCAGCACCACCACCTGCGGGTGGGCGGCGACGATGGCCGCCAGCACCACTCGTTTGGCCTGGCCGCCGCTGAGTTCTTCGATGGACCGGGTGGTCAGGGAGCGGTCCAGGCCGACGGCGTCCAGGGCTTTGCCCACGGTGCCCGAACCGGTGCCGTCCCCACCCCAGTCGGCGACCTCCTCGCCGACGGTATGCCGTTGCAATTGCAGCCGGGAGTGCTGGAAGGCCAGTTCCACCCGCCCGATCTGTTTGCTGACCGGTTTGCCCGCCAGCTCGCAGCGTCCGGTGCTGGGGGCGATGAGTCCGGCCATGATCCAGGCAAGGGTCGATTTCCCGGATCCGTTGCCGCCGACCACCAGCAGCGCTTCCCCGCGGCGGACCGACAGGTCGACACCGTGCAGTGCGGGCGCCTCCCACGGTGTGCCGCGGTTGTAGGTGTGCCGGACACCGCGCAGTTCGAGCAGCGTCTCGCCCATCGGTCGGCGGCGCTGGGCACGGGCCGGTTTCGGCCAGGCCGGCAGCCGGTCGACCATCTGCCCGGCGGCCAGGTGCACCACCCGGTCGGCGGCGTCGGCGTCGGCTTCGTGATGGGTCACCAGGACGACGGCCATGGCATGCCGTTTCGGTAGCCCGGCCAGCAGCGCCACCAGTTCGCGGCGGCCGTCCGGGTCGATCATGGAGGTGGCTTCGTCGGCGATGAGCAGGGCCGGGCGCCGGGCCAGTGCCGCCGCCACCGCCAGTCGCTGCTGCTGGCCACCGGACAGGGTGGCGGTCTCCCGGCCGCCCATTCCGTCCAGCCCGACCTCGTGCAGCAGGGCGTCGATATCCACTTCGGCCGCGAGAGCGGTGGGCAGCCCCCAGACCACATCGTCGGCGACCAGCACACCCAGCGTCTGGCTTTCCGGCCGCTGCAGGACCAGTGCCGTACCGCCCAGATGGCCGAGTCCGGCGGACCCGGGGCGCTCGATCGTGCCGCTGCTCGGCGGCAGCCCCGCCAGCAGCCGGGTCAGGGTCGATTTACCGGACCCGTTGTGGCCGACCACCGCGACGAACTCGCCGACCTCGACCCGCAGGTCGACACCGGTCAACGCGTCGGCGGCGGCGCCGGGGTAGCGGTATCCGGCCGCGCGCAGGGCCACCGGCAAAGGCGCGATCGGGCGGTCGTCGGCGGGGGCGTCGAGGCGGTCGGTGCCGGGGAGCCAGGTGAGGCGGTCCAGGACGGAACCGAGGACGAACCACGAGACCAGCGCGGTGACCACGGTCCCGGCCAGGACGGTGCCGCCGATGTACAGCCACCACCACTGCAGGACCACATCGGTGACGTGCAGGACGCCGCGGCCGAGTGGTTCCAGATGCTGCTGGCGGGAAGTGAGCTCGGCCAGGCCGGTCGCGGTGTTGCGGACGGTGTCGAAGAGCAGGTCGCGGGTGGCCGAGAAGGCCAGCAGGAAGCCGACCGAGAAGGCGCCCCAGGCGAGGCCGGCGAGCACCGACAGCCCGGTGACCGCGACGATACCGCCGTGGCGGCGTTTGACCGTGCCGACGATGCCACCGATGGTGGCGGTGGCGACCATCGCCATGGCGGCGGTGAGGCCGGCCGCCACGAAGGTGACCAGGGCGGCCGAGATCGAGGCGGTGAGCACGGTCCGGAATCGGTAGCGGTGCGCGAGCAGACCCATGGGCACGGCCGCGACCAGCTGCAGGGCGGCCGCGAACGGGATCACGGCGCCGACGGTCACCAGTCCGACGGTGACGCCGCCGAGTACCGCGCCGGTGGCGAGCTCGATCGGGCGCAGCGCGCTGCCGCGCCGGGACCGGTTCGACGCGGTGCCGTGGTCGCTTCCGCCGTGCCCGCTGCCGGGTCCGGTCGAACCGAGCACGGGCGCGTCGGGTTCGCCGGGGCGGGGGGCTGCGGACTGGTCGCTCACGTACTCGAGTCTGCCAGCCTGGCGGGTGGGCGCGAATCGAAGGTATTGCAAGCATGCGCATTGACGCATATGTTTGTCGCGTGGGACATGATCATACGCATCACGTATCGCCGGAGAGCGCCTCGGGAAAATATGTCGGCCGCCTGGGGCTCGCGCTGGCCATCGGACTGGGATTCATGCTGGTCGAGCTGGTGGTCGCGCTGGCCACCGGTTCGCTGGCGCTGCTGTCGGACGCCGCCCATATGCTCACCGATGTCGTGGGTATCGCCATGGCGCTGTCGGCCATCATGCTCGCCCGCAATACACGGCCCAGCTACACCCGCACCTTCGGCTACTACCGGGCCGAGGTGATCGCCGCGCTCGCCAACGCCGTCCTGCTGTTCGCGGTCGCCGGGTATGTACTGATCGAGGCGGTGCGCCGGTTCGGGGAACCGCCGGAGGTGCCCGGCGGGCCGGTGCTGGCCGCCGGCGCCATCGGCCTGCTGGCCAATATCGCGGCCTTCCTGCTGCTGCGGCGCGGGGCCGAGGAGAGCCTCAATGTGCGCGGCGCCTATCTCGAGGTACTGGCCGATATGGTCGGGTCGTTCGGCGTGCTGCTGTCCGCCGCGATCACGCTGACCACCGGCTGGCTCTACGCCGATATGATCGTCGGTGTCGCCATCGGCCTGTGGGTGCTGCCCCGGACCTATCTGCTGGCCCGGCGCTCGCTGCGCATTCTGTTCCAGCACAGCCCAGAAGAGCTCGACGTGGAGAAGGTGGCGGCCGAACTGGCCGCGGTCCCCGGGGTCTGTGATGTCCACGACCTGCATGTCTGGACGTTGACCTCGGGTATGGAGGTCGCCTCGGCCCATATCACCACCACGGCATCCGATTCCGGGGACGAGATCCTGCGCGCGGCCCAGCACCTGCTCGCCGACCGCTTCCACATCCACCACGCGACCCTTCAGGTGGAGACCACCGACACCGCCCGCCGGTGCGCGGAGCTCTCCTGGTGACCACATAGTGATCAATCGAGATATTCGGCCATAATGTCGGCATGGTGCAACGTCCGTCGATCCGGGACTGGGACTTCCCGCGGGGAGTCGCCAGTGTCGCGCTCATGGCCGGATACGGCTCGGAGCACGGAGTTCCGGTCACCGCACTGCTGCGCGGTACCGATCTCACCGAGGCCCGGCTGCGCGACCCGGACGCTCAGATCGACGCGCACACCGAACTCGCCGTGGTGCGCAACCTGGTCCGCGAACTCGACCGCCCCGGTATGGGCATCGAGGTGGGCCGACGCTATCGCATCACCACCTTCGGCATCTTCGGTTTCGCCTGTGTCAGCAGCCCCACTCTGGCCGAGGCGATCGATTTCATCCTGCGCTACCTCGAACTGAGCTTCACCTTCTGCCTGCCGGTAACGCACTGGGAGCACGGTGAATTCATCGGCCGTATCCACGACGAATCGGTGCCCGCCGACGTCCGCCAGTTCCTGGTGGAACGGGATGTGACGGCCATGCACCAGGTGATGAGCGATCTGCTGGGCCGGCACCTGGCCCTGCTGCGCGCCGAATTCCGGTTTCCCGAACCGTCCTACGCCGACCTGATCGCCGAGGTGACCGTGGCCCGGCCGCGGTTCGGGCAGCCACACAACCTGCTGGCCATCGACCCGGCGATCCTGGACCGGCCGCTACCGCAGGCCAACGAGCACACGCTGGCCATCTGCCTGGCACAGTGCCGGGATCTGGTGCACCGGCGGCGGGCGAGAACCGGCATCGCCGCGGAGGTGCGCGCGCGGCTGGTGCCCCGCGGCGGTATGGACGGACTCACCGCGCCGCCCGGTATCGACACCGTGGCCGCCGACCTGAACATGAGCACCCGCACCCTGCGCCGACATCTCGACGCGGCCGGTACCAGCTACCGGGCCCTGCTGGACGAAGTACGCCAGGCCCTGGCGGAGGAGATGCTGACCACCACCCCGCTGTCGGTGAGCGATGTGGCGATCCGGCTCGGCTACGCGGAGGCCTCGACCTTCATCTACGCCTTCCGGCGCTGGACCGGCGGCACTCCCGCCGCCTACCGGCGGGCCCGCGCCGGCCGGTACTGAACCGGATCAGAACGGCGTACCGATCCAGCCACCCATCGGGACACTGCGGAAATGGGTGATCAGCCGATGCTCGTCGTCGATGACGTGCAGCGCGACCGCCGGGTCCGGCGCGTAGTCCATCACCCGCTCGGGCGGGGCGAGTTCCCATTCACCGCCCAGTACCGAGGCGGTACTGGGGCCCATGAGCAGCGGACGTCCGGCGAAGGTGGCGACCGCGGCGGTGTGCGCGTGCCCGGTCAGCGTGCCGATGATCCGCTCGTCGCCGGTGATGACCGCGGCCAGCCGCTCCGGCGCGGCCAGTGCGATGGGGTCCACGATCGGGCTGTGCAGGAAAACCGGGGGATGGTGCAGCGCCAGCAGCACGGCATCGTCGGCGGGAGTATCGGCGAGGGTCTCGTGCAGCCAGTCGTAGGTCTCGTCGGTCAGCTGCCCACCGGACTGCCCGGGAACACTGGAATCGAGCAGGATCAGCGTGACACTGCCGGCCCGGTGCACCTGGTTGACCGTGGCGTCGAGCGGGGGAGCGCCGAGCAGCACCTCCCGGAACGCCGCCCGGTCGTCGTGATTCCCCGGGATCGCCAGCACCGGCAGATCGGCCTGCAGCGCCGTCCGGGCCTCGGCGTACTCCTCGGGTTTGCCGGAATCGGTGATATCGCCGGTCACCACGATCACATCGGGCCGCTGTCGCAGATCCGCGAGATAGGCCATGACCCGCTGCGCGCGTTCGGTGTTACGGGTGCCGAGGTCGAAATGTGTATCGCTGATCTGAGCCACCAAGATCATCGGACGCTCCTGTGTTTATTTGCGGCGCCTCCGGCGCCGCGGGGTCGAGGCCCCCTCGGTCCCGCCGTTCAGCCCTCGAGACTCGAGCCTTCGGCTCATGCGCTTTCGAGGACTGAACGGCGGGACGGGCCTCGACCCTTTCAGGGTCTCGTAAGACTCGACACCGCGTGGTGTCCCGGTCCGGTTTTGGATTCGTCAACCGTGGGTCCCGGTCCGGTGCTGGGTCCGTCAACCAGCTTAGGGCAGTTGGCCAGTGCAAACAGTGCGGGTATGAGGGAGGACACCACGGGGGCGGGGTGCTGCGGGATGTGGCCGGGACCGCTGCGAATCGGGCACGGCCGGGAACGCCTCGATTCCGCCGAGGCAGGGCCGGAAAGGAAATGTCCGCCCGCGAACCCGGGGCGGGCAGCGATCGCATCCGGGTATCGAGGACCACGGCCGAAACCGGTCCGGGCGATCCGGCAACGGTGATCGGTTCGCCGGGTGTGAGCACGGGCACCGGAGCCGAAGAACTCTTCGGCCTCGGCCACCGGCATGTGGAGGCGTTCATGACCGCACGGCGGTGGCCGCACAGTATTCGGGGTTCACCGAGACCCGGGCAGGGCGGGCGGCGGGCCGGGGAGCGGTGACCAGAAGTCGGCGCCGGGCGGGGCCTCCAGCTCCAGTCTGCCGTCGGGGCGCCAGTCGGCGGCCAGGCCGAGGCGCCAGGAGTGCAGATGGGCGCGCGGGGTCGTGCCGAAGCGGTCGAACAGGGGATCGCCCAGGATGGGGTGGCCGATCCAGGCCAGGTGTACGCGCAGCTGGTGGCGGCGGCCGGTGATCGGGCGCAGCACTACGACGGTGTGCTCGCGGTGCCGGGCGAGGACGGTGAACTCGGTGGTCGAGGGGTAGTTCTTGGTGTTCAGCAGGTCCGTGTCGGCGACGGACCAGCGGTCGCCGTCGCGCCGGATCGTTTCGCGCGGGGCGGCGACTCGGACGCGGTTCTTGCGTCCCACGCTGAGCGGAAGATCGATGATCCCGGTGTCGGGGAGCTCGGCGGCACCGGCGTCGACGATCGCCAGGTAGACCTTTTCGGCGGTCTGCTTGTTGAACTGGCGGGTCAGCGGGCCGTGGGCGGGCAGTTCCCGGGCGAACAGGATGAGGCCCGAGGTCACCTTGTCGATCCGGTGGACCGGGTACAGCTTTTCGCCGTGCGCCTCGGCGGCAGCCACGATATCGATATCGTGACGCTCTCCGGTGACCGATACCCCGGCCGGTTTGTTCAGGGCCAGAACCGCCTCGTCCTCGATGAGCAGGCTGCGGGCGCGCAGCTCGGGCCAGTCGATATCCACCGGTCGAGCCTAGGAGCCGGATGCCGGGGGTGATCGGGCAGGTTCCGGCGGGGCCGGTGACATGACGAAACTCCGGGATTCCCGGATGAGCCGGGAGTCGGGCCCGTAGCGGGCACAATGGCGACAGTACGGTCGTGAGCCATAATATCGCGATAACGGCGGTTCGGGAGGGCCCGGCCTTCCCGGCCGCGTTCGATGACCGAATCGCCCGTCGAGCGGTTGGACCAGGTGTCCACCGGGCGCGAGAGCTAGCCGGACCGATCTCCCCAGGAGTGATGGTGGCCTCTTCGACCCCGCTGAATCCTGGCCGAGCCGTGGCCGGCGACCGTACCGTGACCGGCGGGCGCACCCTGATGCTGGTCCTGGCCACGGTGGGCTTCGCGCTCAATTTCTGGGCCTGGGCGCTGCTGAGCCCGCTGGCGCCGCGGTTCCGCGACGAGCTCGGGCTGAATTCCTTCCAGGAGTCGCTGGTGGTGGCCGTTCCGGTGATCGTGGGTTCGCTGGGCCGGATCCCGATCGGTGCGCTGGCCGACCGCTACGGCGGGCGCCTGATGTTCCCGGTGGTTTCGCTGATCACGGTGCTGCCGGTGCTGTTCTTGGGCCTGGTCGGGCATTCCGCGTTGGCAGCCCTGCTGATCGGCGGTTTCTTCCTCGGTATCGGCGGCACGGTGTTCGCGGTCGGGGTGCCGTTCGTGAGCGCCTGGTTCCCGCCCGAGAAGCAGGGGCTGGCGATCGGTGTGTACGGGATGGGCATGGGTGGTACCGCGATCAGCGCCCTGACCACGGTGCGTCTGGTGGACGCGGGCAATACCGCCACACCGTTCCTGCTGTGCGCGGTCGCGCTGGTGATCTACGCGAGCGTCGCCTGGTACCTGCTGCGTGACGCACCCGGCCACACCCCACCCACCGAATCCGTCACCGCCCGGCTGAACCAGGCCGTGCGACTGCCCGCGACCTGGTCGGCTTCGGCGCTCTACGCCGTCTCCTTCGGCGGTTTCGTGGCCTTCTCCGTCTACCTGCCCTCCTATCTGCGCACCGCCTACGACCTGTCCCAGACCGACGCGGCCAACCGTATGGCCGGGTTCGTGCTGTTCGCGGTGGTCATGCGGCCGGTCGGCGGCTGGCTGGCGGATCGGTTCGACGCGCCGACGGTCCTCGCCGCCACGCTGTGTGCCGCCGTGATCGCCGCCTCCGTGCAGGCCACGACCTCCGGCCTGGCGCCGATCGGCACCCTCGCCTTCCTGGTGCTGGCCGCCGCGCTCGGCGCGGGCAGCGGCGCAACCTTCGCGCTGGTCGCCCTGATCGCGCCCGCGGGCAAGGTCGGGGCGGTCACCGGTTTCGTGGGCGCCGCCGGTGGGCTGGGCGGCTTCGTGCCACCGCTGGTGATGGGCGCCGTCCACGAGGTGACCTCCGACTACGGCCCGGGCCTGCTGGCGCTCGCGGTGGTGGCCCTGGTCGCGCTGCTGTTCACGCTGATCGTGGTGCGCCACCAGGTGGAGCGGAATCACACATGAGAGGCGGTACCTCCGCCTTCGCTGCGGCCTCCGCCGACGTATGTACCCGTTTTCGAAGGAGTTCTCATGAGGCGGTACCTCCGGCAACGCTTCGGCTTTCGCGGACCGCATGCGCACACTTCGAAGGAGGTTCTATGACGCACCGCGGGTCGGGGCGGGCGGGGCTCGACGACGAACTGACCGATGCGCTGGTGGGTACCCGGCGGTTTTTCACCCGTGCGCAGATCTCCGCGGACCGGCGTTCGATGTTCGAGGTGGGCGGGCGGCAGGCGGACGAGTTCTATCGGGACCGCTGGAGTCACGACAAGGTGGTGCGTTCCACGCACGGCGTGAATTGCACCGGATCGTGTTCCTGGAAGATCTATGTCAAGGACGGGATCATCACCTGGGAGACCCAGCAGACCGACTATCCGTCGGTGGGCCCCGACAAACCCGAATACGAGCCGCGCGGTTGTCCGCGCGGGGCCGCGTTCTCCTGGTACACCTACTCGCCGACCCGGGTGCGCTACCCGTATGTGCGGGGTGTGCTGCTGGAGATGTATCGCGCCGCGAAGGCCGCCACCGGGGATCCGGTGACCGCCTGGGAAACGATCGTCGAGGACCCGGAATCGGCGCGACGGTACAAATCCGCGCGTGGCAAGGGCGGTCTGGTGCGGGCCACGTGGGACGAGGCGACCGAGATGATCGCGGCCGCCCACGTGTACACCATCGCTCGGTACGGCCCGGACCGGATCGCGGGGTTCTCGCCGATTCCGGCCATGTCGATGGTGTCGCACGCCTCCGGCGCCCGGTTCGTCTCGCTGGTCGGCGGGACGATGCTGTCCTTCTACGACTGGTACGCGGATCTGCCGGTGGCCTCGCCGCAGGTGTTCGGTGACCAGACCGATGTCCCGGAATCGGGGGATTGGTGGGACGCGGGCTATCTGATCATGTGGGGGTCGAACCTGCCGGTGACCCGGACCCCGGACGCGCACTGGATGGCCGAGGCACGCTACCGCGGGCAGAAGGTGGTCGCGGTCTCCCCGGACTACGCCGACAATGTGAAGTTCGCCGACGAATGGCTGGCCCCGCATCCCGGTACCGACGGCGCGCTGGCCATGGCGATGGGGCAGGTGGTGCTGCGCGAGTTCTTCGTGGAACGTGAGGTGCCGTATTTCACCGGCTACGTGCGTCAGTTCACCGATCTGCCGTTTCTGGTCCGGCTGGAGGAGACCGACGGCGGCTACGCCCCGGGCAAGTTCCTGACCGCCGCCGACCTCGACGAGCACGCCGGGGTGGAGAACGCCGCGTTCAAAACGGTGGTGCTCGACGCGGACGGCCGCCCGGTGGTCCCGAACGGTTCGGTCGGTCACCGCTACGGCGAAGCCGGGGTGGGGAACTGGAATCTCGACCTCGAGGGGGTGGTGCCCCGGCTGACGCTATTCGGCGAGACGGCGGTACCCGTGCTGCTGCCCAGGTTCGACACCGTGGGCGGCGACGACATGACGATACGGCGCGGCGTGCCGGTGCGCCGGGTGAACGGCCATCTGGTCACCACGGTGTTCGACCTGTTGCTGGCGCAGTACGGGGTGCACCGGAACGGCCTGCCCGGCGCCTGGCCCGTCGACTACGACGATTTCTCCCAGCCCTACACCCCGGCCTGGCAGGAGACGATCACCGGTGTCCCGGCCGCGGCGGTCCTGCGGATCGCGCGCGAGTTCGCGGCCAATGCCGAGGAGAGCCGGGGCCGCTCGATGATCATCATGGGCGCCGGCACCAACCACTGGTTCCACTCCGACACGATCTACCGCGCGTTTCTCACCCTGACCACGCTGACCGGATGCCAGGGCGTGAACGGCGGTGGCTGGGCGCACTATGTGGGTCAGGAGAAATGCCGGCCGGTCACCGGATGGACGCAGCTGGCCTCGGCCCTCGATTGGTCGCGCCCGCCGCGGCAGATGATCCAGACCGCCTTCTGGTACCTGCACTCCGACCAATTCCGTTACGACTGGTTCGGCGCCGACAAACTCTCGGCCACTCCGGGCGCCGGGCGGCTGGCAGGTATGAGTACCGCCGATGTGATCGCGCAATCCGCGCGGCTGGGCTGGATGCCGTCGTATCCGACATTCGACCGCAACCCACTGGAACTGGCCGATTCCGCCGCGGCCGAGGGTGGCTCGGTGGCGGGCTACGTGATTTCCGAACTGCGTTCGGGACGGATGCGTTTCGCCTGCGAGGATCCCGACGCCCCGGAGAACTTCCCGCGGATACTGAATGTGTGGCGGGCCAACCTGCTCGGTTCCTCGGCCAAGGGCAACGAGTACTTTCTCGAGCATCTGCTGGGCACCGAATCGTCGTTGCGCGCCAAACCCACTCCGGCCGGCGCGCGCCCGCGTGATGTGGTGTGGCGGCCGGACGCGCCGCGCGGCAAACTCGACCTGCTGCTGACCCTGGATTTCCGGATGACCAGCACCACCCTGTTCTCCGATATCGTGCTGCCCGCCGCGACCTGGTACGAGAAGCACGATCTCAACACCACCGATATGCATCCGTTCGTGCACTCGTTCAACCCCGCCATCGCACCGCCCTGGCAGACCCGCACCGACTGGGACGCTTTCCGGGCGATCGCCGAGAAGTTCAGCGAACTCGCCGGTCCGCGGCTCGGGGTCCGCAAGGATGTGGTCGCGGTGCCGCTGTTGCACGACACCCCCGATGAACTCGCCACCCCGCACGGCCGGGTCGTGGATTGGAAGACCGGCGACGCCGAACCGGTCCCCGGGGTCACCATGCCGAAACTGGTGGTGGTCGAGCGTGATTACGGTGCGATCGCGGCGAAGATGAACGCGCTGGGACCGCTGGCGGAGAAGCTCGGCGGCACCACCAAAGGGGTTACCTTCGATTTCGGGCCGGAGGTCGAGTACCTGCGGCACAAGAATGGCGTGATCCGCGGCGGCCCGGCCGACGGGCGGCCGTCGTTGCAGCGCGGCATCCAGGCGTGTGAGGCGATCTTGGCGCTGTCGGGTACCACCAACGGCCGCCTGGCCACCGAGGGTTTCCGCACTCTCGAACAGCGCACCGGCGTGCGGCTGGCCGATCTGGCCGCCGAACACGAGGGCAAGCAGATCACCTTCGCCGACACCCAGGCCACCCCGGTGCCGGTGATCACCTCACCGGAATGGTCGGGGTCGGAAACCGGGGGTCGCCGGTATTCACCGTTCACCATCAATGTCGAACGCCGCAAACCCTGGCATACGCTGACCGGCCGCCAGCATTTCTATCTCGACCATGACTGGATGACCGAACTCGGTGAGGGATTGCCGGTGTACCGGCCGCCGCTGAATATGGCCGCGCTGTTCGGTGAACCCGTGCTCGGTTCGACGGGGGAGCTGGGCGTCACGGTCCGCTATCTCACCCCGCACAGCAAATGGTCGATCCACTCCGAATACCAGGACAACCTGCTCATGCTGAGCCTTTCGCGGGGCGGGCCCACCATCTGGATGGCGCCCGCGGACGCGGCGACCATCGGGGTGGCCGACAACGAATGGGTCGAGGCGGTCAACCGCAACGGTGTGGTGGTGGCCCGGGCGGTGGTCTCGCACCGCATGCCCGCCGGAACCGTGTACATGTACCACGCGCAGGACCGGCTCATCGATGTGCCGATCAGCGAAACCTCCGGGCATCGCGGCGGTATCCACAATTCGCTGACCCGGCTGCTGGTCAAACCCAGCCACCTCATCGGCGGCTACGCCCAGCTCAGTTTCGCGTTCAACTATCTCGGACCCACCGGTAATCAACGCGACGAGGTGACCGTGATCCGTCGTCGCAGCCAGGAGGTGAGTTACTGATGCGGGTGATGGCGCAGATGGCGATGGTGATGAACCTCGACAAATGTATCGGCTGCCATACCTGTTCGGTCACCTGCAAACAGGCGTGGACGAACCGGTCGGGCGTGGAATACGTGTGGTTCAACAATGTGGAGACCCGGCCGGGGCAGGGATATCCGCGCACCTACGAGGATCAGGATCGGTGGCGTGGCGGCTGGGAGCTGAACTACCGGGGCAGGCTGCAACTCAAAGGCGGCGGCCGGCTGCGCAAACTGTTCACCATCTTCAGCAATCCCATCCTGCCCGCCCTGAGCGATTACTACGAACCCTGGACCTACGACTACGAGAATCTGACCACCGCGCCGGCCCAGCGGCATACCCCGGTCGCCCGGCCGAAATCGCTGATCAGCGGTCGGGATACGAAAATCGAATGGTCGGCGAACTGGGACGACGATCTCGGCGGCGCACCCGAATACGGCCACCGCGATCCGCTCCTGCGCAAACTTTCCGAACAGGTGCGTTTCGAATTCGAGCAGACCTTCATGTTCTATCTGCCGCGGATCTGCGAACACTGCCTGAATCCGTCCTGCGCCGCCTCGTGTCCCTCGGGCGCGATCTACAAGCGGAGCGAGGACGGAATCGTCCTGGTGGACCAGGACCGGTGCCGGGGCTGGCGGATGTGCGTATCGGGCTGCCCGTACAAGAAGGTCTATTTCAACCACCGCACCGGAAAGGCCGAGAAGTGCACCTTCTGTTTCCCGCGGGTGGAGGTCGGCTTGCCGACCGTCTGCGCCGAGACCTGCGTGGGCCGGCTGCGCTATATCGGGCTGGTTCTCTACGACGCCGACAAAGTGCTGGAGGCCGCGGCCACCCCGGACGAACACGGCCTCTACGAAGCGCAGCGGGAGGTGTTCCTCGACCCCGCCGATCCCGAGGTGCGGCGTGCGGCCGAACGCGCCGGTATTCCGTGGGACTGGGTGGAGGCCGCCGACCGGTCGCCGATCTATGCGCTGATCAACACCTATAAAGTCGCGCTGCCCCTGCATCCGGAATACCGCACCATGCCCATGGTCTGGTACATCCCGCCGCTGTCGCCGGTGGTCGATATCGTGCGGGATACCGGCCACGACGCCGAGGATCACGGCAATCTCTTCGCCGCGATCGAGGCATTGCGAATTCCGGTGGACTATCTCGCGCAGTTGTTCACCGCGGGCGATCCCGGACCGGTGACCGCGATCCTGCGCCGGCTGGCCGCCATGCGCAGCTATATGCGCGATATCAACCTGGGCCGGGAACCGCAGGAGCGCATCGCCGCGGCGGTCGGTATGTCGGGTGAGCAGATCTACGATATGTTCCGCCTGCTGGCCTTGGCCAAATATGACGAGCGCTATGTGATCCCGCCCGCGCACGCCGAATCGGCGCACGGGCTGGAAGAACTCGCCACCGAATGCAGCCTCGACTACGAGGGCGGTCCGGGAATGGCCGGCCCCGGGCCCTTCGGCGAGAATTCGGGCGGGGTCTCGCCCATCGCCGTGGAGAACTTCCGGATGCTGCGCAACCGGCAGACCTCCGAGACCGCCACCAGCGTCGGCGGCCACGGCCGGGTGAATCTGCTCAACTGGGACGGAAAGGTCCCCGACGGGCTGTTTCCGCCGGAGGGGGTAAACCAGCGGCCCGGTGACGCCGAGCGGCCGCGATGAGGGCGACCAGGGCGAACGCCCTCGACCCGGCCACCCGGGCCGCCGCCTGGCAGGTGCAGTCCCTGCTGCTCGGCTACCCGGACGAATCCCTGCGCCGCAATCTCGACCTGCTGAGCACGGTGACGGCGACGCTGCCGCCTCCGGTCGGCGCCCCGCTCACCCGGTTCCTCGGCCATGTCCGGACTCGTTCGGTTTTCGAACTCGCCGCCGACTATGTGGCGACCTTCGACCATCGCAAACGGTTCAGCCCCTACCTCACCTATTTCGCCTACGGCGACACCCGCAAACGCGGTATCGCCCTGCTGCGGTTCAAACAGGCGTATCGAGCGGCCGGGCTGGAGATCTCCGAGGAGGAACTGCCCGACCATCTGTCCGTGGTGCTCGAATTCGCCGCGGCCGATAATGCCGAAACCGGGTTGCGGCTGCTCACCGAACATCGGGCCGGTCTCGAGGTGATGCGCCGGGGCCTGCGGGACACCGGTTCACCCTGGGCCGATGTCCTCGAATCGGTCACCGCCACCCTCCCGGCTCTCGCCGGTTCCGAAGCGGACGCCGTCGCCCGGCTCATCGCCGCGGGTCCACCGGAGGAAGCCGTCGGTCTGGCGCCCTTCGCCCCGCCGCAGTACCTCCCCGACCCGGTTGTGCCACCGGCGCCCAGGAGCGCCTCCGGAGTTACGGAGGCGGCCGCTATCTACTCGGGATCTTCGGCATTCGAGGTCGGGGCCCGCCCCGGTTCCGGTGCGACAGAGCGAAGGAGCGCAGCGACCGATCGCCGGAGTGCAGAACCGGGGTCACGAGGGCCCCGGCCCGAGGCGCCGGAGGTGTCGCACATCGACACCGAGGTGTGCCGATGAACCACACGCTGCTCGCTGCCCGCGGCGAAAACCTCACCGCGTTCGACATCCTGCTGTGGGTCGCCCTGCCCTACGCCTCCATCGCGACCTTCCTGGTGGGCCACTACTGGCGCTACCGCTACGACAAATTCGGCTGGACCACCCGCTCGTCCCAGCTCTACGAAAGCCGCCTGCTGCGCCTGGGCAGCCCACTGTTCCACTACGGAATCCTGCTGGTGATCGTGGGCCATATCGTCGGCCTGCTGGTCCCGGAGGGCTGGACCGAGGCCGTCGGCGTCAGCGATTCGGTGTATCACATGGGCTCCGCCAGTCTCGGGATCGTGGCCGGTCTCGCCACGCTCGCCGGTGCGGCCATCCTGATCTATCGCCGCCGCACCACCGGACCCGTCTTCTCCGCGACCACCCGAAACGACAAGATCATGTACGTACTGCTGCTCGGCACGCTGCTGCTGGGCTTCGGCACCACACTGGTCAACAATGCGAACAACCACCCGCACGACTATCGGGAAACGGTCTCCCCCTGGTTCCGCTCCATTCTCTCCTTCCGCCCCGATACCGACCTGATCCTCGCCGCGCCCCTCGGTTTCCAGCTGCACGTGATCGCCGCCTGGCTACTGTTCGCATTCTGGCCGTTCACCCGGCTGGTCCATGTGTTCTCCATGCCGATCGGGTACCTGACCAGGCCCTACATCGTCTATCGCAGCCGGGACCGAGAGCTGGGTTCCCGGCCGGAGCGGCGGGGGTGGGAACGGATCCGGTAGCGGAGCTTCTTGACGCAGTGATTACGTCAGCATATCGTGGCTGCTGTGCTGTTCCCGACTCCTGCGCTGACCAGCGAAGACGAATATGTGCTGGCCGAGGTGGACCGCATGCGCGGGGAGCTCCGTCACCAGCTGCAAGGAGCGCCGGCGAAGTGGGCCGGGGGGCTGCGGAAATTCCTTACTGCCGATGCTGTGGCGGCATCCAACTCGATAGAGGGGTTCAAAGTAGCCACCATCGACGTCGAGGACCTGCTCGCCGGCGAGCGCGATGTGGATATCTCCGAGGAGAACCGCGCCGAGACCCTCGCCTATGAGCAGATGATGACCTACATACAGACCCTGCACGATGTCGCGGATTTCGGTTACACCAAAGGGATGCTCAACGCACTGCACTGGATGTTGCAGGGGCATCGGCATTCTTCGCGGAAGCCGGCCGGGCAGTGGCGGCGGGGCCCGGTCTATGTGACCGATGCCCGCGACCCGAGTATCGCCGCGTACACCGCGCCGGACGCCGAAGCGGTGCCTGCGCTGATGGCGGAGTTGGTGAACTGGCTCGAGACCGCAGACGGCACCCATCCGCTCGTCCGCGCCGCAATGGCCCATCTGCATCTGGTGTCCATACATCCCTGGGCCGACGGAAACGGCCGGATGTCGCGCTCGCTACAGACATTGATGATCGCGCGGGAAGGGGTGCTCGCTCCGGAGTTCTCTTCGATCGAGGCATGGCTCGGGCGACCGGGCAATACGTGGGAGTACTACCAGGTGCTGGGACGCCGGGGTAGCAAGTACCTTCCCGACCAGGATGTGTCGGAGTGGATCCGGTTCAACCTGATCGCCTATCACCAGCAAGCGCAGACTGTGCATGCGCGTTTCGTCCGGTCCGGACGGGTATGGGAACACTTGCTGGAGTTCGCCGCCGCCGAGTCGCTCGACGAGCGGCTCGTCACCGCGTTGCACGACGTCGCGATGGCAGGCCGGGTGCGCCGGAGCCGCTACGAACAGAGCGAGAGTTTGAGCGTTCAGCAGGCCCAGCGGGACCTGCGTGAACTGGTGCGCCGGCAGATCCTGGAACCGGTGGGACGGACCCGCGCCCGGTTCTATGTCGCCGGTGCTCGCTTTCCCGAAAAGGTTTCCGAGGTGGCGCATACGCCGACGACACTGCGGAACCCCTACCGCACGTAGTCGTTTCCTGCCGCCCGCCGGTCCGCCCGGTCCGAGCGCGAATTCGGGCGGTGGCGGGGAGCGGTGATCGTCTGTCGGGTGTGGCGCACCACTCTGGTACAACCATGCGAATGCGTGTTAACTTAAATCGAATGGTCATTAACTTGACCGGCCGGAACGAGCAATTCAGGAGGGACTATGCAGTCCGCCGTCATCGTCGATGTGGTCCGCACGCCGTCCGGGAAGGGTAAGGCCGGTGGGGGGTTGTCCGGGGTGCATCCGGCGACGCTGCTGGCCGGGGTGCTGAGCGAACTGCTGCAGCGCAACGACCTGGATCCGGCGCTGGTCGACGATGTGATCGGCGGCTGCGTCACCCAGAGCGGGGAGCAGGCCTTCAATATCTCCCGGACCGCCGTGCTGGCCGCCGGATTCCCCGAATCGGTACCGGCCACCACGGTGGACCGGCAGTGCGGGTCCAGTCAGCAGGCCGCGCATTTCGCCGCGCAGGGCGTGATCGCGGGTGCCTACGATATCGCCATCGCCTGTGGCGTGGAGTCGATGAGCCGGGTGCCCATGTTCTCCAACGCACAGGGCCGGGACGCCAATCGCGGTCCCCTCGCGCACCGGTACCCGGAGGGCCTGGTGCAGCAGGGTGTCGCCGCCGAGATCCTGGCGGCGCGCTGGAAGTTCGATCGGGCCGCCCTCGATGAATTCGCGGCCCGGTCGCATCGGCTGGCGGCCGAGACCGCCGCGGCCGGCGGGTTCGACCGGGAACTGGTCGCCGCCGGGGAGCTGACCGCGGACGAGACCATCCGGGCCGGGTCCACCCCCGAGAAGCTCGCGGGCCTGCAGCCGGCGTTCGCCGACGAGCAGTACACGCAGCGGTTCCCGGAGATCAACTGGTCCATCACGCCGGGCAACTCCTCGCCGCTCACCGACGGGGCGTCGGCCGCGCTGATCATGAGCGAGCAGGCGGCTACGAAGCTCGGGCTGCGGCCGCGGGCGCGTTTCCATTCCTTCGCGGTGGTAGGTGACGATCCGCTGCTCATGCTGACCGCGCCCGTGCCGGCCTCGAAGAAGGTGCTGGAGCGGGCCGGGCTGACAATCGACGATATCGACGCCTATGAGGTCAACGAGGCCTTCGCGCCGGTGCCGCTGGTCTGGCAGCACGAGCTGAACGCCGACCCGGAGAAGCTGAACCCGCGCGGTGGGGCCATCGCGCTGGGGCACCCGCTGGGCGCTTCGGGAGTGCGGATCCTGGCCACCATGGTCAACCATCTCGAGCAGACCGGCGGGCGGTACGCGCTGCAGACCATGTGCGAGGCGGGCGGTCTGGCAAACGCCACCATCATCGAACGTCTCTGATCACCGGATACGGCCCCTCGGGACTTCCCCGTCCCGAGGGGCCGTACTCCGTGGGTGCGCCGTGGGCCCGAGGCTGTGGTTCGGGTCTGCCACCGGTCGATGGGGGCCACGGTGCGGCTCGGGTCAGAAGCGGCGTGCTCCGACCACGGGCGAATACGACATCGGCGATATTTCCACGGTGGAGGTCGCGGCGTGGATCACCTGACCGTCTCCGGCGTACAGCGCCGAATGGCCACCACCGCTGTAGGAGAGCACATCGCCGACCCGTAGCTGGTCGAGCGGTACCGGTGTACCGGCGGAGAGCTGGGACCAGCTGGTGCGCGGTACCTGCACTCCGGCCTGCTGGTACGCCCACTGCACCAGTCCCGAACAGTCGAACACGTTGGGTCCGGTACCGCCGGATACATATGGTGCCCCGAGTTTGCTGCGCGCCGCCGCCACCGCGATATCGCCGACTGCCGGGGCAGGCGCCACCTGTGGGGTGAGTGCGCCGATGCCGGGGATTTCGGCCGGCAGGGGTATCTGATCGGGAATTTCGAAGGTGCCGAAGCCGGGCAGGGTGACCGGCTGGGCCTGGGCGGGTGCTGTTGTTCCGAGAATGGCGCCGGCCGCGGTGGCGAATAGGGCCAGTGCGGCGCAGCGCTGACGTATCGGTACAGAATCCATAATTGCGGTCCTCCGTGCTCAGGTCGAGAGCCGGTGGGAGCGCCACGGTTTTCACCGCCGAATGCGCGTGGAGAACATCACCGACTGCTCGAACAGCGTTGGAAATGCACCACAGCTATATGTCGGTCCTGCAAACCCGGGGAGTCATATTTCGCGTGATCGCGCGCCGATCGGTAAACGACACGGACAATACGGATCACGAAGAAATAACTATCTACGTTTCCGCAGCGTAGCGGCGGTGTCCGCATTCACTCCGGGCGATATCTGGCCTTGATGTGGAACCGTTCGCCCTGCGGTCCGTAGATGCTCAGGTACTCCACCGGATGCTCGTCGGCGTTGCCGAACCAGTGCGGCAGGTGGGTGTCGAATTCGGCCACTTCACCCGGGGTCAGGATCATGTCGCGGTCGCCGAGGATGAGCCGGAGTTTGCCGTTGAGCACGTAGAGCCAGTGGTAGCCCTCGTGGGTGTGCATTTCGGGTTCGGCGGCGGCGCGGCCGGACAGGATTTGCTTGTAGGCCTGCAGGCCACCCGGTCGGCGGGTCAGCGGGATGAAGGTCTGACCGTGCCGGGTCACCGGGCGGGTGTGGACCCGGGGGTCGCCGGTCTCCGGCGCGTCGACCAGTTCGTCCAGCGGCACCTGGTGGGCCTTGGCCAGCGGGAGCAGCAGTTCGAGGCTGGGTTTCCGCTGGCCGGATTCCAGGCGCGACAGGGTGCTCACCGGGATGCCGGTGACCTGGGACAGCGCCGCCAGCGTCGTACCGTTGCGGCGGCGC
Organism: Nocardia sp. NPDC050799; assembly: GCF_040654015.1. Classification (NCBI taxonomy): domain Bacteria; kingdom Bacillati; phylum Actinomycetota; class Actinomycetes; order Mycobacteriales; family Nocardiaceae; genus Nocardia; species Nocardia sp. NPDC050799. Next base: position 258,345 of record NZ_JBFAHF010000003.1, on the reverse strand, counting down.
AGTTCGCGCAGCCGCGGGCCGATCGCATCAATGACCTCGCCGAACTCCCGATCCATACCTCTATTGCAGAACTGGCAAATAAATTTGTCAAGCCAGCTGTTTGCCCGGATGCTGGGGAACACACCTCACGAGACCAGGAGTAACGGATGGACCAGCAGTTCTGGGACGATATGTACGGCGAGAGCGAACAGCGGTTCAGCGGTTTGCCCAACGATGCACTGGTCGCGGAAGTGACCGGTATGGCACCCGGCCAGGCCCTCGATCTCGGCTGCGGTGAGGGAGCGGACGCCTACTGGCTGGCCGAACACGGCTGGCAGGTCACCGCGGTGGATATCTCCCAGGTCGCGCTGGACCGCGCGGCGGCCGGGCATCCGGAGATCTCGTGGCAGCGCGCCGATATCACCGTCACGCCGATGCCGGCCCGCTCCTTCGATCTGGTGTCGGCCCACTATTTCCCGATCGTGCACGAAACCGATCACGCCACCGTGCGCGGGCTGCTCGAGGCCGTGGCCCCGGGGGGAACCCTGCTGTTCGTCGCGCACGACCCCACCGAATTTCCGCCGCGCGAAGAACATTCGCACGAGGGCGGGCATGCGCACGAGGGCGACGGGCCTTCGCCTCGATTCGACCCCTACGACTTCTATCAGCCGGCCGAGATCGTCGAACTGCTCGGCGACGGCTGGACCGTGGAGGTCGACGAGCGGCGCGACCGCAACCGGCCCGCCGCCGGACACCAGATCAAGGACCTCGTCCTGCGGGCGCGGCGGGTGAACTGACACCGCGGCGCGGGCCCCGGCCGCCCGAATACCTGCCCACCTCGGGTTCCGGTGATCGGCCGGGTCCGCGCGTCGTAACCCGGTTCCGTCAGAGCTGATTGCTATCGTCGGCTCCACCTGTGTGCGGAAACTATTGTCCGCGCCGACTGTGCGCGGAAACCGGAACCACGAGGTGGAGGGTTTGTTCATGCGGCTGTACCGGGTTCACGGGCTCGCGGCCGCCGCGGCCGCCGCTGTGGTAGTCGTCGTGACCGTGATCCTGGTGGTGGCAACACAATCCACGCGCCACCCGGTGCACCGGGACACCTCCCCGGCGGTATCGCCCGCCGAACTCGCCCAGCAGTGGACCGACCTGCACGACGGCCCGCAGCCCTATCCCGAAACGCAGATCGACAAAGACGTACTGATCACCATGAGCGACGGTGTGGTGCTGAAAGCCGATGTGTACCGGCCCGCGGCGGCCGGCGGTGCGGTGGAGACCCGGCCGCTGCCGACGATCGTCACCATGACGCCGTACTCGAAAATGATGTCGAGCATGATCGATTCGGCGATGGGCGATCCCGAAGTGCGCCGGTGGACCATGGACCTGGTGCGCCGGATCAACCTGACCGGCACCCCGATCAGCGGTTTCGAGGACCTGCTGCACGCGCTGGACGGTGGCACCGTGGCGACCGTGCTCGGGCTCGACAGCCAGCTCGTCCGAGCCGGCTACACGGTGGTCTCCGTGGATGTGCGCGGTACCGGGCAGTCGCACGGACTGTGGGACACCCTCGGTGCGCGCGAGCAGCTCGACACCCGCGAGGTGATCGAATGGTCGGCGCGGCAGCCGTGGTCCAACGGACGGGTCGCCATGAGCGGCGGTTCCTATGCCGGAATCAACCAGTTGCGTGCCGCGGAGAACGCCCCGGAACCGCTACAGGCCATTTTCCCGGTCGAACCGGGTAGCGATCTCATGCGCGATGTGGTGGCGCCGGGCGGCGGTGTGGGCGTGACCTTCCTGCCGCTGTGGCTCAACCAGGTGAACCAGGCGAAGCTCATGCCCGATGTGAAGGCCATGCTCAACGGCACCTTCGACTGGCAGTGGCTCAGCGACCGCATGGCCGATCCCGCGACGAACTACGATCTGCTCGCCCAGGCGCTGCTCACCCCGTCCCTGCGGAACATGCCGCCGGCCCTGGCCGACGCACTGGACGAGCACAGCGCCTTCCGTCAAGGAATCATGGGCCATCCGGAGAAGATCACCGTGCCGACCTTCGTCTACGGCGGCTGGCACGACATCTTCGCCAACAGCGCGACCACGCTCTACAACGACATCCCGCTGCCGCCGGGCCGCAAACAGCTCATCGTCGGCGACACCTACCACGCCAACCCCGGTGCCGGGACCGGCCGCCCCGGGGCCCCGCCGCGGCTGGACGTGCTGCAACGCGCCTGGTTCGACCACTGGCTCAAGGACATCGACAACGGCATCACCGACTACGGTCCGGTGATCGTCTGGGAGCAGGGCGGGGACTGGGTCGTGCTCGACCAGTTCCCGCAACCGGGTATGACGCACCGCCGGGTGTATCTGTCCGGGGCGGCGAGCGGAACGACCGGCGACTCTCTCCACGACGGCTCGCTCACCGGCCGGCCGGGCGCGCCCGAACGGCTCACCGTGTCTCCGGGCCTGACCAATTTCTGCTCGCGGGACATGGCGCAGGGTTCGGCGGGAATCGGCGCGGCATTGGATATGTGCGCCAAGGATTCCCGTATCGCCGAACGCAACGCGCTCACCTTCACCAGCGAGCCGATCGCCGAACGCACGATTCTGTCCGGTCCGATCAATGTGCACCTCAACACCGTGCACGACACCGCGGACGGCTATTGGAACGTGACGGTCAACGATGTGGCGCCCGACGGTACCTCGACCGTACTGAGCACCGGCCAGCTCACCGCGTCGCTGCGGGCGATCGACGAGTCCCGCAGTACCCGCTCGGCCAACGGTGATCTCACCGCGCCGCACAATCCGCTCACCCTCGACAGCGTGCAGGAGGTCGTGCCGGGGCAGCCGGTGACGCTCGATATCGCGGTCATCCCGATACAGGCGGTACTGGCGCCCGGGCACCGGCTGCGGCTCGACGTGTTCGCCGGCAATTCGCCCAAGGCACTGGCGTTCCGGCCCATGCTGAACAACAGCGAGCTCGCACCGCAGCATCTGGAACTGGATCCGGCCGCGCCGAGTTTCGTCAACCTGCCCACCGACCGGCCCCTGGTCGCCGCGCCCGCCGAACCTGCCCAGGCCGCGCCGCGCTCGGTGCCGGCGCCGACTTCACAGCCGGTATCGGCACCGCAGCCCGCGCAGGCCCCCACTCCGCCCGTGGCACCGGCGACCCCGCCCACGGAGCCGGCCCCACCGCGCGCCCCGCAGCCGGCACAGTCCGCGCCGCAGCCCGGCGAGCCGACCACACAGCCTGCGCGGCCGACCCCGCGGCAGGCCGAGGGTCCCGCGCCCCGCGCGGTCCCGACCGTCCCGGCCCCGGCCGCGCCGCCGGTCCCCGCGACCCCTTCCGCCGGGGTGCCCGTACCCGCGCCCGACCCCGCCGCGCGTCCCGCCCAGGTCGCGCCTCGGGCGGCTCCCGCCGCGGTCCCGCACACCACGCAGCCCGTGGTGCCGCACCCGGGCACCGTCCGGCCCGGCACGCCGGGACCGGCGCCCGCCCCCGCCCGGCCGTAACTCCGGCCCGGGCCCCGGCATGCGGACCACGACCCGAACATGACGCAGATCACCGGGCAATTCACCCGGCCCGGCCGGCGGGCCGCCGCGGCGTCGTAAGGTTTCGCCCATGGTGTCGCAGGAGAGGGCCGAATTGGTGCGGTCGGCGGCCGAGGCGAGCCTGCTCGCCGGGCGCCGGCGCTACAACCGCAACGAGGTGGCCGAAAGAGCCGAGGTGACGCCGGAGCTCGCCCGGCGGCTGTGGGTCTCGCTCGGTTTCCCGGCCAGCGAGGACGACAGCGCCCGCGATTACACCGACGCCGATATCGCGGCCATTCAGCGATTCCGGGAGGTGGGCACGCTGGCCGGGGCCGACTCCCGGCAGCAGGCCGCGACGGCGCGCACCATCGGGCAGACCATGGCGCGGCTGGCCGAATGGCAGGTGGATCTGGTTCTGGCCGAGATCGATCGACGCATCACCGCGGCCGGAGCGGACGGGGACCGTGAACAGCTCACCAGGACCGCCACCGCGGAAACGGTGGAACTGCTGGAGAGCCTGCTGTCCTATGCCTGGCGACGCCACCTCGACGCGGCACTCTCGCGCAATCTCGAGGAGACCGGTCCGCCCGCCGATTCGACCCGGGTGCTGGCCGTCGGGTTCGCGGATATGGTCGGCTACACCCGGCTCACCCGGCATCTGCATCCCGACGAGCTGTCCACGCTGCTGGAGGCGTTCGAATCCACCACCAACGACGCCATCGCCGAGAACGGCGGCTGGGTCATCAAGAACGTAGGCGACGAAGTGATGTTCGCGGCCGAATCGCCGCTGGCCGCGGCCCGGATCGCACTGGCCCTCCAGGAATCCACCATGACGGTGGGTACCACGCCGGAGCTGCGGATCGCGCTGGCCTACGGGCCGGTGCTGCAGCGTTTCGGTGACCTGTACGGCTCGGTGGTGAACATCGCCGCCCGGCTCACCGGTGTCGCCCGGCCGGGCACGATCCTGGTGGACGACGGGGCCGCGGCGGCACTGGGCGACGAGCCCGAGTTGAGCATCAAGCATTTGCGCAGTGTGCGCGTGCGAGGGTTCAACCGGCTGCGCCCGCACCTGCTCCGCCGTAACGGCCGGGTCGGATCCTGACCACCCACCCCAGCGGCATTCTCCTTTTCAGCATATGGGATTTCCGACAACGTAAATGGCGCTATGGGTAGGGTCGTCGAGGGAGCCGGTGGCGGCTCACGCGTGAAAAGGAGACCAGGATGGCCAAGGGCTACGTCATCGTGACCGAGCTGATCAAGGACCCGGCGGGGATGGCCGAATACGGTAAGGCGGCCGGTAAGGCGATGGCCGCCGGTGTGAAGGTCCTGGCGGTCGACACCAAGTTCGAGGTCCTCGAAGGGGAATGGCCCGCCACGCAGACCGTGGTGCTGGAATTCGAATCTCCCGAAGCGGCCCGTGCCTGGTACGAGTCCGCGGAATACCAGGCGGCGATTCCGCTGCGACAGGCGGCCGCGGACTGCAACGCGGTGATCGTCAACGGGCTGTAACCGCCCCGGGGGGGCTCGCGTGCGGCCGGCGTAAGGCCCTCGGCCGGGCCGGTTGCCGCCGCTGTGGCCGGGCGCGCGACCCGAGCCGCGCGTTCGGAGCCGCGGCCGGGCCGGGTATCTAGGCTGGCGAGGTGACCATCTCCGAGCGCATCACACCGACCGGCCGCTCGATCGTGCTGGAGCTCTCCGGCGTGCGCGCCGAGATCGGCACCGTGGCCGCCGTCCTGCGTGGGCTGACCGTCGGTGGTATCGCGGTCACCGAACCGGTTCCGGCCGGGGCGACGCCGCCGATGGGCGCCGGAATCGTTCTGGCGCCCTGGCCCAACCGGGTCCGCGACGGTATCTGGATTCTGGACGGACTACCCCAGCAGCTCGATATCACCGAACCGGCGCGTTCGAACGCTATCCACGGGTTGCTCCGCAACACCGGCTACGAGGTGCGGGAACTGTCCGCCGCCGCCGTGATCCTGGGCGCGCTGATACCACCCCAGCACGGCTGGCCGTTCCTGCTGGACACCTGGGTGCGCTACGAACTGCGCTCCGATGGGCTCGCCGTGACCCACGGTGTGGTGAACCACGGAGATCGGCCGGCGCCGTACGCGGTGGGCGCGCACCCGTACCTCCGGGTGGGGGAGACCCCGGTCGAGGACCTGGTGCTGACCGTCTCCGCCGCAACCTATTTCGAAGTCGACGCCCGTATGAATCCGGTGGCCGAGCACCCGGTCGAGGGCACCCGCTACGACCTGCGGGCCGGTATGCCGCTGTCACAGCTGGACCTGGACACCCCGTTCGGCGGGGTGACGCCCGCGGCGGCGGCCCGGCTCACCGCACCCGACGGCGCGACGGTCGAACTCGTGCAGGACACCGGCTGGGAGTACCTGCAGGTCTTCACCCCGCGGGAGTTCCCGCAGCCGCCGGGGCGGGGTCTCGCGGTCGCGCTGGAACCGATGACCGCCCCGCCGAACGCGCTGAACTCGGGTGCCGGATTGCGTCATCTCGCACCCGGTGAACGGTGGGAAGGCGGATGGCGTATCCGGTACACGCCCGGGGCGGACCGGGATCGTTGAAGCGCGGTGCGTGCCGGACGGCCCAGGGGCAGCGCATACCCCGCGGGCTGCCACGGGATCCCGAGCGGGGGATATCCGGTTACGCTGAGGCACATGGCAGCTCGTGATCGTCGTATCGACGCGGGTGCCCACCCTGCGGGCGTCGGGCGGGGACTGTGATGGGTTCGGCGATCGTGGTGACGGGCGCTACGGATCCGGTCGGGCGGCAGGTCGTCGCGGGGCTGAGGGCCGGTGGCGCCGGAGTGCGCGCGGTCACCCGGCAACCGGACGCGTCGCCCCCCGTCGAGGGCGTCGAATTCGTCTCGGCGCGAGCCCCGTTCGCGGACCTGCTGGACGGTGTGCGGGCCGCCCTGGTCGATGTCACCGCGCTGGGTGCCGGCGATCCCACGGGCGACCCCGGGGCCCGGCGACCTGTCCGGACACGAGGACACTCAGCCGCGTGGGGCGACCTCGGTCACCGCCGCGCGCAACCGCTCCGAGCGCGGCGACTGCGCGGTCGTTTCGTTCCAGACCAAGGCGAAGGTGCAGGGCGGCAGGTCGGTGACCGGGACATACGCGAGGTCGGGCCGGGGGTACAGCCGGGCCGCCGCCGCGGGTACGAAGGCGACCGCCCGGGCGAGCGCGACCGTGTTCAACAGGGATTCGAAAGTGCTGCCGTGGCTTTCGGCCGGCCGGGCGCGGGCGCCGTCCGGCCGGGGATTCGCGGTCCAGAACTCGCGGCCCTCGGGGAAGGTGGACGGTGACATCTCCGCGACCGGGTGTTCCGCGAGGTCCGCGAGGCAGAGGGTGTCGCGGGCGGCGAGCGGGTCGGTGGCCGAAAGGCAGGCCAGGCGGGGCTCCACCAGGAGCGGCTGGGCGCGCAGGCCCGGGGGAACCGGTAGATGGACGAAGGCGGCATCGATTTCGCCGCGTTCGAGGGCGGTCAGCTGCGCGGTGAAGGTCTCCAGTACCCGCACCTGCGGTTGCGGGCTCGCGAACGCGTCCAGCACAGCGCGGATCTCCGGTATCGAGCCGAAGCTCTCGCACACCCCGATCCGCAGTGTGTCGTCGCCGACGGCCAGATGATATGCGGCGCGGCGCAGGTCGTCGGCAGCGGTCACCACGCGCCGGGCGTGCGGTAGCAGTTCCCGTCCGGCCTCCGTGAGTTCGACGTGCCGGCTCGTGCGCTGGAACACCCGCACTCGTAACCGGTCCTCCAGGGCACGGATCTGCTGGCTCAGCGCCGGCTGGGTGAGATAGAGGCGGCGCGCGGCGCGGCCGAAATGCAATTCCTCGGCCAGGATCAGCAGCAATCGGAGCTGGTGCGGGGTGGGATCGTCCCCATTGGTCACCGTTGTGTTCGACGAATCGATAACGGACATATTATCAATCTACGCGGATGCGAATTGCCAGGTCGTTGCCGTCGCGCCGATGCGGCGGGCAAGCTGGGAGGCGGATCCACACCGCGCCGAAACCGATCGGCGCGGTGTTCAGCTGAGCAACTCCCTTCCCACTGCAGTCGTTTCCGCGCGTGCGGAAGCGCAAGAACGGATCGATGGGTCGCGTGCAGCCGAATCTGTTTTCCCTCATGCTCTGTGTCTTCGGAATCACCACCGGTGAATTCGTGGTCGCCGGAATCCTGCCCGATATCGCGGACGATCTGGCGGTGTCCGTACCCGCCGCCGGGTTGCTCGTCACCGCCTACGCCGTCGGCATGATCGCCGGCGGCCCGCTGCTCACCGCGCTCACGGCGCGGTTCCGGAGAAAACCGCTGTTGCCGGCGCTACTCGGGGTGGCCGTCGCGGGAAACGTGGCGTCGGCGCTGGCGCCGGTGTACGGACTGCTTTTCGCCGCGCGGGTGGTCACCGCTTTCGTGACCGCCACCTTCTTCGCCACCGCGATCGTGGCCGCGACCTCGGCGCAGCCACCGGAGAAACAGGGCTCGACGGTCGCGAAATTGGTTCTCGGCATGAACCTGGCGATGGTGCTGGGCGCACCGCTGGGTACCGTCGTGGGCACCGCCTACGGCTGGCGGGCGACCTTCGCCGCGATAGCCGCCGTCTGCTTCGCCGGCCTGCTGCTGGTGGCGCGCTGGGTCGCCGATGTGCCCGGTGCACAGGCCCCGGTCGCGACCGAGCTGCGGGTGTTCACCGATCGCAGGGTACAACTGGCCATCGCCGTCACCGCGGTGGGCAACACGGGTGCGCTCATGGTGTTCACCTACTTCGCTCCGCTGCTCACCGAGATCGCCGGGTTCGCGGCGGGAGCCGTACCCGTGTTGCTACTGGTCTACGGGGTCGGCGCCATCGCCGGGAACCTACTCGGCGGCCGGATCGCCGATCGCGCGCTGTTGTCCTCGCAGCCGGGCATGCTCGTGTTGTCGGTGGTGACACTGCTTCTCACCTGGGCGGCCGGCGGGCTCACCGGCGCCGTCGCGGTACTGGTGTTCGTACTGGGTGCCGTGGCCTTCGCCGTGGTGCCCGGTATGCAAGCGCGCATCGTGCAGACCGCCACCGTCGCACCCACGCTCGCGATCGCGGTGAACGCCTCGGCCTACCAGCTCGCGGCGGCCGCGGCGGGTTGGCTCGGCGGCCGCACCATAGACGCCGCCGGGCTGCGGAACATCTATCCGGTCGCCGCGGCGGTGACGGCCGCCGGGGCGGTGCTGAGCGGGCTGATCTGGTATCGAGAGCGCGAGGTGCGTGCCACGCACGGCGAAGTTGGCGTTCGCGGGTGAGATGGTCTGCCCGGACTCGACATCAGCACCCGGCTGCGGCGGGTCCGCCCGCTACCGCCGCGCCCGCCGGAGTGTGTCGGTGACGACGTCGAGAGCGCGGCTGTGGTGACGGCGCGGTGGGCTCACCGGTCGGCCAGTACCAGCGCGAATCGTCCGGCGGGGTCGGTCCAGGCGTGACGCATGCGGAAACCTGCGGTGGCCAGTTCGGCGCGGAACCCGGGCAGCCGGAACTGCGCCGAGATCTCGGTGCGTAACTGCTCTCCGGCGGCGAAATCGACCACGAGATCCAGATCGGGGATCGTCACCCGCATCGCCTCGGCGGCCGCCAGGCGCATTTCGATCCATTCGAGGTCCGGGTCCCACACCGCGAGATGGTCGAATGCGAGCGGATCGAAATCGGCGCCGAGCCGGTCGTTCAGTACGTGCAACATATTGCGGTTGAACTCGGCGGTCACCCCCGCGGCGTCGTCGTAGGCGGAAATCATCACACCGGGGTCGGTGACCAGGCCCACTCCGACGAGCAGCTGTTCGCCCGGGGTGAGCACCTGGTGCAATTCGCCCAGAAAAGCGGTGCGTTCGAACGGTGGCAGATTGCCCAGGGTGCCGCCGAGCAACGCGATCAGACGGCGGCCGCCGTGCGGAAGCGCCGCGAGCATGGTGGTGAAATCGCTGACGATGCCGTGAATGGACAGATGCGGGAATTCGCCGCTGGTCCAATCGGCCGCGGCCCGTAACGCGGTTTCGGAGACATCCTGCGGTATGTAGGAGCACAGCGAGCCGTGCGCGGTGAGCGAGTTCAGCAACAGCCGGGTCTTCTCGGAGGAACCCGAACCCAGCTCGACCAGTTCGGTCGCGCCCGAGGCGTGGCGGGCGATCTCGTCGGCCGCGGTACGCAGCAGTGCGCGTTCGGTGCGGGCGGGGTAGTACTCCGGCAGCCCGGTGATGAGGTCGAACAGTGCGTTTCCGCGGGCGTCGTAGAACCATTTCGGGGGAAGCCATTTCCGGGGACCGGACAAACCCCAGAGCACATCGGTGCGCAGCTGCTCGCGCAGATCGGCCTCCGTGAGCTGAATATCGAAGGTTGGTGCGATAGCCATTGGATCCCTCTCTGTTCCGCGGCCGTCGCCGTGAAAGTTAGGGCAACCGCGGCGGCGGGACATCCGCCATTTCGAGCGGAACATCCGCACTTGTGCGCGGTCGACGGGGCAGCGCCTGTCCGCATCCGCGCGTTCCGGCGGGAACTGCCGGTATCGCGGACCGGGATGTCACCGGTATCTGCTTCCTGATCGATCTCCGCAAAGTGACATGGCATACCTCTGGCAAATCTAAGTTCGTCATTGTTTCGGCCCTTGGCGCAGAGGCTTGTCGTATGCATACACCCATTAAAACGGCCACTTCTGCGATCCGTGGCCGTTCCGAAGCCTCGCCTCCGCTTGACACCCGTGCGCGAGAAAGTGATATTGGCTACTGTTCGGATAATGATTGGATACCGCGCCGCGGACTGCACGCACCGCTCCTGGACAGGAGAGAGGGATGCCGCTTTTCTCGCCGGGATCATCAGGTCTTCGCCGCGATACATCGGCCGGGGCGACATGCCGACGTGCGGCTCACCGCGCCCGAGGGCCGTTACGCCGACCGCGGTCACGCACCGGCCGCTCCCGCCGACGGCGAATCCTCCGGGCCGACCCGCACCGAGCGCCGGGCGGTGAAGTGTCGCGCGTCTTCCCCGGCGGGCGTCTGTCTCGCGATCCGGACCAGTGGTACCACCGCGGTGAACTGGACCTCATCGGCGGCTCGGAGGCCCGGGTGGACTTCGTGTGCACCCGGCGCGCGCCCGCCGACTGCCCGCGACCGGCAGGTCGGCTCACCCGGGCCGACCTGCCGGTCCACCACCGCTCCCGACGTCCACCACCGCTCCCGACGTCCACCACCGCTCCCGACGTCCACCACCGCTCCCGACGTCCACCACCGCTCCCGACGTCCGGAGTCGCCTGCTGAGTCCCTCGGCCCCCATCGGATGCGCCGAGCACACTGCGAGACTGCCGGTGACCGCCGAATATTCCGCGACCACGGTGTATACCGAGTGTTTCGGACCGTGCGGAGGATGAACCGCGCCGATGCCGGGTCCCGGTGGACGCCGCGTAGATGAAACGGGCGGCTGCTCACCTGCGGAATCTCCGGTTAGCCTGGTCGTGTGCAGGTGAGTTCGTCGGACAGCGATCCGGGCGTCGAGTGGGAGATCGGTCCGCCGTCGCGTGTCGTGCCGGGGCGCCGTGCGGCGATGATCGGCTTCCGTGACCACAGCCCGTCCGGCCTGGATCTGCGGGTCGCCGATATCCCGGCGGTCACCGTGGTTGTCGAATTCGGGGGCAGTGGGCTGACCGTCGAGGGGCCGGGCGGCCGGCGGGAACTCACCGCCTTCGTCGCGGGCTGTGCCAGCGGGACCATGCGGATCAGTGGTGACCGGCCCGCGTGTGTCGAGGCGCGGCTGTCTCCGGTACAGGCGTATTCGCTGCTGGGTGTCGCGCCCGCCGAGCTGAGCGGCGCCGTCGTCGACCTCACCGATCTGTGGGGACCGCGGGCGGCGCTGTTACGGGAACGGCTGGCCGCCGCCGCGACCTGGGAACAGCGGTTCGCGCTCACGGAGGACTTCCTGGCCGGACGTGCTGATCCGGCCCGCGCGGTGGACCCCGAGGTGGCCGTCGGCTGGCATCGCATCGTCACCGGTCGCGGGCAGGTCCGGATCGGTGAGCTCGCCGATGCGTGCGGGTGGAGTCGTAAGCGGTTGTGGGCGAGATTCGATGCCCAGATCGGGCTGACCCCCAAACGGGCCGCGATGCTGGTCCGGTTCCGGCACGCGGTCGACGGTCTGGTGGCGGGCGGGTCTGCCGCCGATATCGCCGCGTCCTGCGGTTATACCGATCAATCCCATCTCGGCCGGGATATGTCGAGTTTCGTCGGTGTCACGCCCGCGACGCTGACGCGCAAGGTGCTGAACCCGTTCTCCAAGCGTCGCCACCAGGCCTGGGGAACATTCGTGCTAGACCGCCCCGAGCCGGCCATTCGATAGTGGGCCCGCGTCGGCGGGTCTTCCGGCGCGATGCCACGAATACGCCGGGAGGAAGAGTCGATGGCGGCCGAGATCGTGTTGTGGGCGGCGAATGCCGCGGGCCTGATCGCGCTGGTGGTGCCGTGGCGCGGAGAACTGCGCCGCCTGCGGCATATTGCCGTCCTCGCGCCGCTCGCGGCCGGCGCCCAGCTGCTCGCCGACGGTCACCGCTGGCCGATGGTTCCGGCCTACGCCCTGTCGGTGACCCTGGCGGCGGTATGGGCGCTGGGGACCGCCCGCACCGGCAGTCCTTCCAGATGGTTGCGCGCCCTCGGAATAGGTCTCGGCACAGTCGTTTTCGCTGTCTCGGTGGCTACACCGATCGCGGTTCCGGTGTTCGGATTGCCGCGACCCGGCGGTCCGTACGCGATCGGCACCGTGACCTACCACTGGCGCGACGACGCTCGACGGGAGATCTTCGACCCCGACCCCGCTGCCCGCCGCGAGCTGATGGCGCAGGTCTGGTATCCGGCCGCGGCCGGAACCGATGCCCCCACCGCGCCCTATGTCGCGGACGCGAGAGAACTCTCGGCCGCCGCGGGCCCGCTGCTGGGCGCCCCGGGTTTCGTGTTCGACTTCTGGGACGAGGTCCCCACGCACGCCATCCGGCGCCCGCCGGTGTCGGCGGCCCGCCCCCGCTACCCGGTTCTGGTCTTCGCCTCCGGTCTCAACGCATTCCGGCAGTCCAATATGTTCCAGGTGGAGCGACTGGTCTCGCACGGATTCGTCGTGGTGGGCCTCGACCAGCCCTACACCTCCGCCGCCACCGTGTTCCCCGACGGTCGCACGATCGCCGGGTGGACGAAGGACCGGGTGTATCCGGCGGTCCAGCAGAGCCTCACCCCGGCCACTCCCGCTCCCGCGCTCGGCTTTGCCGAACTACCCGGCGGCCTCATCCCGTACTTGGCGCAGGATGTCGGGTTTGCGCTCGATCGGCTGACCTGGTTGAACGCCGCCGATCCGGAGGGGCTGCTCACCGGCCGTCTCGACCTGGAACGGGCCGGTGCCTTCGGGGTCTCACTCGGCGCGATGACGGTCGGCCAGGCCTGCCACGCCGACCCGCGGCTGCGCGCCTGCTCGATGATGGACGCCGCGATGCCCGCCGATGTCGTCCGCGACGGGCCGCGGCAGCCGAGTATGTGGCTGACCCGGGACGCCCAATCCATGCTGCTCGAACGCGAACGCAGCGGCGGCTGGCCCGACCGTGAGATCACCGAAACGATCACCACCCAGCGCGAGGTGTTCGCCGCGAGTCCGCCGGGGCAGGGCTACCACGTGGAGATCCCGGGAATGTTCCATGTGAACTTCACCGATGCCCCCGCGTGGACGCCGCTGGCAGGGAGACTCGGTCTCTCGGGACCGATCGGGGGCGCCCGCGGCCACGAGATCGTGGCCGGGTACACGCTGGCGTTCTTCGAGCGGTTCCTGTCCGGAGGCGACGCCACGCTGCTGGACGGTCCGGCACCGTAGAACGAGGTCCGCGTCGAGCGCCGATGACCCGCCGGCCGGATCGCCGGTGGGTGCGCCGCCGGACGCCGCCGAGGTGGGCATCGGTACCCTCGGTTGTGCCGTCCTCGATTCGCATCGGCTACGGCGAATACGCGGAGGCCAGGCCTCACGGACCGTAGAATTCACAGGGTGCGCAGGGCTTTCGGGGCGTGCACGGGAATCGGCGATGCGGCACCGTAGTTCACGGCCTAGACTCGTACCCAGAACTTCTCGTGGTTAAACCAGCCTTCCGGCTGGACCGGGCCCGCGGGCAGGTAGGAGAGCGTCAGTGGACCAAGAAGCGCGCCGCTTCGCGGCGGGGGTGTGGGGTAGGGCGGATCTGTCACGCACCGAGCGTTTGTCAGCCGTCAAAGCGGACGCGCACGCCCGCGGTAAGGAGCCGTTCGATCTGGGCCGGCTCGAAGCACTGTGCGACACGAGCCATGAGGGTCGCATGGACCCGACATCCTGGCGGCAGCGCCGGTTCGAACTGATCTATTACAGCCACCCCGAGATGATGTGCATCGAGGATCTCGCCGCCTACGTCACGATGACCCAGGGTTGCAGTCCGGCGATCCGCCCGGTCGATTAGGTCCGGCCGCCGCCGGCGATCATTCACCCGCCACCCGGTCGGAGACCGCCCAGAAGTCGGCATAGCGACCGCCCCGGCGCAGCAGTTCCTCATGGGTTCCCTCCTCCACGATTCGCCCCTTGTCCAGGAATACGATCCGGTCCGCCCGCCGGACCGTGTTCAGCCGATGCGCCACCATCACGACTGTCCGTCCCGCCACGAGCCGCTCGATACCCGCGTGCACGGCTGCCTCGTTCACCGGATCCAACGCGGAGGTCACCTCGTCGAGCAGGACGATCGGCGCGTCCTTCAGCAGGGCTCGCGCGATCGACACCCGCTGCCGTTCGCCACCGGAGAGCAGGCCGCCCCCTTCACCCACAGCGGCCGACCATCCACCGGGTAGCCGTTCGATCACCTCGTCCAACCGGGCCGCCTCGGCAGCCGCCCGGACCTCGGCCGCGGTGGCGTCGGGCCGGCCGAGCCGGACATTGTCCTCGATCGTGCCGTCGAAGAGGTGGACATCCTGGAAGACGATGGCGAACTGCGCCATGGCGACAGCGGTGTCGAGGTCCCGCACGTCGACACCGCCGACCCGCACCGCTCCGGCGTCCACATCGTGGAATCGCGCGATGAGCTGCAATACCGTGGTCTTACCCGCGCCCGAGGGGCCGACGACGGCGAGCCGCTGACCCTCCGGCACCGACAGCGACAGCTCGTCGAGCACGGTCCGCTGCCCGTGCCCGAAAACCACGGACTCGAACTCCAGGCCGTGACCGGCCGGCGGGATCGGTTCGGCGGCTTCCGGCAGTGGTTCGGTGCGCAGTAGCTCGTCGAGTCCCGTCAGCACCGAACGCGCACTGCGCAACTGGCCGCCGATCTCCGAGAGCGAGAGCAGGGGGTCGGCGCAGCGCGCGGTCAGCACGAGGATCGTGAGCAGCTCCGCCGCACCGATATCGCCGCCGAGGGCGAGGTAGGCGCCGAGTGCTAGCAGGGCGGTGAACATCGCCTGGACGGTCAGCGCGGTGCCCACCGCGCCGGACAGGGCCGCCAGGGTGGAACGACGGCTCGCGCGCTCGATATCGCGCAGCGCGTCGTCGAGCAGCCCGAAGCGTTCCCCGCTCCGCCCGCCGGCCCGCAGCACCGGCTGGACCTGCAGATACTCGACGACCCGGGCGGTGGCCTCCTGGTCCCGGCTGTGGCGTTCCTCGTCGGTGGCCGCCGCGGCACGTCCCGCCCGCAGCTGGACCGCCGCCACGACCGGCGCGGCCGCGAGTGCGGCGAGGCCCATCCGCCAGTCGAAGGCGAGCATCACCGCCACGATCGTCAGCGGGGTCACCCAGGCGGAGACGAACGGCGCGAGCAGATGCGCGATCACTCCCATCGCGTCCAGTACACCGCGCCCGGCCAGCATCGAGACCTGCCCGACCCGGCCCGGGCCGTACCAGCCGAGCGGTAACCGGGCCAGATGGTCACCGAGCCGGTGGTACAGGCCCAGCAGCAGGACGGAGCCGACCCGGAAACCGCGGAGATCGCTGAGATAGCGCAGTACACCGTAGAACACGACGGCGACGGCGAACGCGATCAGCCAGGGCCGCGCATCCGCGGGTGTGCTTCCGAACAGGGCGCGGAGCACGGGGACCAGCAGGGCGTAGGACAAACCCTCGGCGACCGCGGTCACCGTCATCAGGGCCACGGTGCGGCGCACCGGCCGGGCGTATTCGGGTCCCAGCACTCGTAACAGCATCCGGATCATCGGGGTCGATCTCCTCGCGGCAGGTCACCGACGGTGACGCTCTCGTCGGACAGGGTGTGCCGGGACCGCTGGTACGCGGCGAACTTCCCGCCCCGGGCCAGTAGTTCGGCGGGACTGCCGTACTCCACGATCGACCCGTTCTCCACAAGGACGACGGTGTCGGCGTCGGCGAGGGTCTCCGGGCGATGAGCGATGACCAGGACCGTACGCTCGCCGGGCCGGGACGCCAGCGCGGCGCGCACGGCCTGTTCGGTTCGCGGGTCGGCGAAGGCGGTCGCCTCGTCGAGCACGAGGACCGGGGTATCCGCGAGCAGCGCACGGGCCAGCGCGATCCGCTGCGCCTCACCGCCGGACAGCCCGGCCTCGGCGCCGAGGATCGTCTCGTATCCGTGCGGCAGTTCGAGAATGCGATCGTGAATGTTCGCCCACTGCGCGGCGCGGACCACGGCGTCGAGGTCGGCGTGCGGCACCGCGAGCGCGATATTGTCCGCGACCGACGCGCGCAGCAGGCGGACATCCTGGAAGACGAACGAGATCGCCCGATAGAGGTCCGCGGCGGCCAGCTCACGCAGGTCGACCCCGCCCAGCGTGATCGTGCCGTGGGTCGGGTCGAAGAAGCGCGGTAGCAGCTGTACCAGTGTGGATTTCCCGCTGCCCGACGGCCCGGCCAGCGCGGTGACCGTACCCGGTTCCAGCACCAGGTCGATGCCGCGCAGAACTTCCCGGCCGGGCTCGTAACCGAAACGGACCCCGCGCAGCTCCACCCGGTGCCCCGCCGGTGGACGCGGCCGCGCGGGCTGCGGCAGCGCCGGCTGTGCGAGCACCTCCTGGATCCGGGTGACCGCGCGCCGGGCCGCCTGCAGATCGTCGAAACCGTGCCCCAGGGCCGCGACCGGGGCGGTCAACCCCAGCCCCAGCAGCAGGAACGGCAGCAGGTCCGCCGGTGCCAGGCCGCCGGAGGTGATCAGCGCGGCGCCGCCGGTCAGGACGACCGCCAGCACGAACGGCGGGGACAGCGCCAGCTGCATCCCCGCCGCGAGCACCGACATCCCGCGCACCCAGCGCAGGAAGACCGCGACGAACGCCTCTGCCGCCGCCAGGAATTCGCGGTGCGCGCGTCCGGTCCCGCCGAACGCCTTCACCACCGCGATACCCTGGACGAATTCGATCACGGAGTCGGAGATCCGGCCCATGGCCGCGTCGAACTCCTCCTGTTCGCGCAGCCGCGGCGGGGTCATCATGAGCGGGACCACCGCCACCGCCAGCAGCACCGGGATCAGGGTGATCAGCGTGAGTCGCCAATCGACGGTGCACAGATAGACCAGCGATACCAGCGGCACCACGAACGCGGTGACGAGTTCACCGGGCGTATGGGCGATGAACGGATGGACGGCGGCCACATCCTCGCCCACCACCTTCGCGAGTTCGCCGGTGCGGCGGCGGGAGAACCAGCCGATCGGCACCCGGCCCAGCCGTAAAGCCAGCTGCCGCCGCAGGGTCAGCTGTACCCGGCCGTCCAGCAGATGCCCGATCCCGGCGGCTGCCGCCGAGCAGAGCAGCCGCACGAGCAGGCCGCCCGCGCCCGCGATCACCACGAACCGCACGTGCTCGTGATCGACCGGGCCGGGCGACAACAGGGCCCGGCCCAGTTCCACGACCGCCAGCAGCGGCGCCAGACCGGCTACCGCGCCCACGATGTGGAGCACCACCACGGTCACAAAACTGCGCAGATAGGGGCGGAGCAGCGGCACCGTGGCGCGCTCCGGGGCCGACACGGGTGCCGGTGCGTGGTCTTCGCCGACCGCCGCGACCGCTGTGGTGGTCATCGTCGCGTACCGATCGGCCGCACCGGCACCGTGCGCGGATGGCAACCGTGCCGGGATCCGGTGCCCGCCGGGCGGACCGCCCTGCTCCGCGGTGGACGAACGCTGCCGCTGACGTCGTACATGGCTCTCCTGCTTGTGCAGTCGGGTGGCGATGGTCGCCACTCGTCCGGTGATCCGGGAACGGGTCGTTTCCGGATACGGATGCCAGCATCGCCGCGGCGGGCGGGGATGTATTGGACGAATGTTCCGGCCGGGCGGGGCCGGATACCACAACGCGGCGGGCCCTCCCTCCGGGAAGGCCCGCCTGTGTTACTCGTTGTGCTCGTGCCGAATGCTCAGACGACGCTCGCGTGCCGGACGATGATGTCGCCGTAGGAATTGTGTGCGTACACCTGCACGATGTCCCCGTGACTGTCGGCCGGGTCGACCGGTTCCATCCGGTTCTGCACCGTGCCGTGCCGGGCGCCCGCCTCCAGCCGGGCCGCGCTGCCCGGGCTGATACCGACCTCGAGTTCGCCCATGGATGTCTCCAACCGCAGTTCCCCACGTACTGCCTCGCCGATGCGGATATCGCCCTGGGCGGTTTTCGCGGTCACCGAATCGGTCGGGCGCTCGACGACGATATCGCCGGCGGCCACCTCCAGATCGCAACGGCCGAGTTCGCCGGTGCCCACCAGCCGGCCCACCGCGGCGGTCCCCTTCCACCGGGAGCCGGTGGGCACCTCGATGGTCACCCTGATCGATGGGTTGCCGCCGAACGGGGTATAGGTTCGCCAATCCCGCGGGGTGATCACGCTCAGGGCGCCGGCTGTGAAATCGACCCGGGTCTGTTCGGCGGCGCGGATATCGCCTTTCTTGGACTCGTCGGCCGGCCGAACCGTGACCACGGTGTCGCTGCGGTCGCTGGCGGCGACCGTGACTTGGCCGGAAAGTACTTCGACGGTGACGGCGATCGGTTCCGGCGTCTGGAAGGTGGGCATGGCTGTGCTCCTCTGTGTGCGAGAGAGATAGGGGTCTGCCGATCGCGCGATCGGCGGGTGGTCTACCGGGCCGTTCAGGACCAGGTGACCGGCAGTTCGTGGACGCCGTAGATGTTCATATCGGTCCGCAGCGGTACTTCCCCGGCCGGCACGGCGAGCCGCAGGGCCGGGAAGCGGCGCAACAGTCCGGCGAAACCGGCGCGCATCTCCACCCGGGCCAACTGCTGGCCCAGGCACTGGTGCACGCCGTGCCCGAAGGACACGTGCCCGCGGGCCTTGCGGTGGATATCGAGGGTGTCCGGGTTGTCGAAACGCCGGGGATCGTGATTGGCGGCCAGCAGCGAGACCACCACGGTGGATCCCGCGGGGATGGTCTCCCCGCCGAGTTCCAGATCCTCGGTGGCGTAGCGGTAGAAGATATCGGCGACCGACAGGTAGCGCATGAGTTCCTCGACCGCGTCCGGCGTCAGGTCCGGGTCCGCGCGCAGCTCGGCCAGCTGCTCCGGGTTCTCCAGCAGCGCGAAGGTGCCCAGCGCCAGCATGTTCGCGGTGGTCTCGTGGCCGGCGAGCAACAGCAGGAAGGAGATGCCGGTGAGTTCCTCGATGGAGAGGTCTTCGTCGCGGGCGAGGTCGGACAGGATGTCCTCGCCGGGCTCGGCGCGTTTGGCCGTGACCAGTTCGGCCAGGTAGCCCATCATCGCGCCGTAGGCGCCCATCTTCTCCTCCAGTGGCTGGTCCCGGAGCAGGAACTTGGCGGAGTTGGTCTGGAAGGTCTCCCGGTCGGCGTAGGGGACGCCGAGCAGTTCGCAGATCACCAGCGAGGGCACCGGCAGCGCGAAGGCCCGTACCAGATCGACCGGCGGGGTCAGGTTCGACATCTCGTCGAGTTGCCGCTCGACGACCTCGGCGATGTGCTCTTCGAGCTGTTTCATGCGCCGGACGGTGAAAGCGCCGATGAGCTTGCGCCGCAGCCGGGTGTGGTCCGGCGGGTCCATGGCGACGAACAGGCCCGGGATCTGCGGGGACGGTTCGGTCTGGGCGGGCATATCGGGAGTCGCGTCCAGTGCGTGCACAATGCCGATGTCCAGGCGGGAGCTGAAGCGGGTATCGGCCAGGAGTGCGCGGGCCTCGTCGTATCCGGTGACCAGCCAGCCGGCGTGTCCGTCGGGGAAGAGCAGCGGGCTCACCGGGCGCACCGCACGCAGCCGGGTGATCTCGCGCGGCGGGTCGAAGGGGCCGGCATCGCGTTCGGTAGGGAGGCCGTGCGGGACGGAAGCGGTGTCGCTCATCGTATTTCCTGTCGTTTCGAGGTCCCGGGCGGTCGGGACACGGGGTGATCGGTGGTGCTTCGGGGCGGGGCGGGGCGGGTCGGGGCTCGGGTGATACGTGACCTCCCGTCTCCGGTCAGTCGCCGCTCCGGCGGTCCGGTTCCGGTGCGGGCGCTCGGCCGAGAAGGGTGATCGCCGCCGCGGGGCAGTTGTGGGCGGCCTCGCGGGCCGCCGGATGGTGCGCGGCCGCGGTCGCGGTGGCCAGCAGCAGCACCCGGCCGTCCGCCTCGTCCTGGTCGAACAACTCCGGAGCCAGCAGTGCACACATACCGGCACCGATGCAGCGTTCCCGGTCGACCACGAGTTCCATGGGTGCTCCCTCCCGCCGGGTGACCGGGCTGTCCGGGCCGGTGGTCGCTCTTGCCGATCTGGTCATGGGAGAACTGTCGCCGGGTCCGCTGACACCGGCCTGATACCGCACTGACACGGCCCCTGACGCGGTGTTCGTGCCGGTAGGAGGCGTGATACTCACTCGCGGAAAGGTCGCGCGGCCCGCTGCGGCAGAATGGTCCGGTGCAGATCGCGTTGCTTGGACCGCTCGACATCCGAGCAGACGACGGGGGATCCATCGAGGTACCGGGCGTCCGGCTACGGGCGCTGCTGATCGCCCTCGCACTGGAACCCGGTCGCGCGGTCCCGCGGTCCACGCTGGTCGACTGGATCTGGGGCGAGCAGCCACCCGCCGACGCCGCGAACGCCCTGCAGGCGCTGGCCTCCCGGCTGCGCCGGCTGCTGCCGGACGGATCACTCGAGGGACAGGCGGGCGGATACCGGCTCACCGTGCGACCCGGCGCGGTCGACGCGGTGCGTTTCGAACAGCTCCTCGAAGCGGCCCGCGGCGGTGACGACGCGCAGCGGACCCGGCTGCTGCGTGAGGCCCTCGACCTGTGGCGCGGTGCGCCGATGCGGGATATCGATGTGCGCGACAGCGAGGCCGTGGACGCGGTGATCACCCGGTTCGAGGGGCTGCGCCTGGCCGCCACCGAGGACCTGTACGAATCGGAGATCCGCCTCGGCCGGGCCGCGGCGCAGGTGAGCGAGCTGACCGAGTTGGTGGCCCGGTATCCGGTGCGGGAACGGCTCGTCGCCGCGCTGATGCGGGCGCTCGGTGCCGCGGGCCGTGGTTCCGAGGCGCTGGTGGTGTACCAGGACGCGCGGGAGGCGCTCGCCGACACGCTGGGCGTGGATCCCTCCCCGGAACTGTCCGCCCTGCACGTCGCGCTGTTGCGCGGCGAAGTGGGTGCGGAGAATGCCGAGCGCCGGACGAACCTGCGGGCCGAACTCACCGGTTATATCGGCAAATACGCCGATATCGCCGCTGTGCGCGATCTCCTCACGAATCATCGGCTCACCACCCTGACCGGGCCCGGGGGTTCGGGGAAGACCAGGCTGGCGCTGGAAACCGCGCAGACCCTGCTCGACGACCTACCCGACGGTGCCTGGCTGGTCGAACTGGCGTCCGTCGACGCGAACGGGGATGTGGCGCAATCGGCGATCGCCGCGCTCGGTCTGCGCGACGCGCTGCTCGGCGGAGCGCCGAACGCCGAACCGATCGAGCGGTTCGTGGCAGCGATCCGCGACCGCGAAACACTGGTGATCCTGGACAACTGCGAGCACCTCATCGACGCGGTGGCGGTGTTCGCCCACCGGGTCCTCGGCGAGTGCCGGCGGCTGCGGATCCTGGCCACCAGCCGGGAACCGCTCGGCATCACCGGCGAGGCGCTGTGGCAGGTCGAGCCGCTGGCGTTACCCGCCGAGCACGCGGACCCCGGCGAGATCGAAGCGTCTCCGGCGGTGCAACTGCTGCGGGACCGTGCCGGCGCGGTGCGCAAGGATCTCGCCGCCGACGCTCGCGCGCTGGCGACCATGGGGCGTGTCTGCCGTGCGCTCGACGGGATACCGCTGGCGATCGAATTGGCCGCGGCCAGGCTGCGCACCATGTCCCTCGAACAGCTCGCCGACCGGCTCGACGACCGGTTCCGCCTGCTCACCGGCGGCAGCCGCACCGCGATCCCACAGCACCGGACGTTGCGCGCGGTGGTCGACTGGAGCTGGGAGTTGCTCACCGACGCGGAACGGACGGTGTTGCGCAGGATCGCGGTATTCGCCGGCGGCGCGAGTCTGGCGGCGGCGGAACAGGTGTGCGTGGATACCGGGGACGGCCGGACCGCGGGGGTCGAGCAGTGGGAGGTGCTCGAACTACTGACCGCGCTGACCGAGAAATCGCTGCTGCTCACCGTGGCGGAGACCGAACCGCGCTATCGGATGCTCGATACGATCCGGCAGTACGCCCGCGACCGGCTGGAGGAGTCGGGGGAGGTGGACGCGGCGCGCCGCGCGCATCTCGCGTATTTCACCGGACTCGCCGCCACCGCGGAACCGCACCTGCGCCGCGGCGAACAACTGGAGTGGCTGGCCGTGCTGGGGGCCGAGCACGACAATATCGCGGTCGCGATGCGCGGCGCGCTCGCGGCCGGTGACGCCGCGGGGGCACTGCGGCTCGCCGCGGCCGCCGGGTGGTACTGGTGGCTCGGCGGGTACAAGGCCGAGGGCCTGGAATTCGTCTCCGCGGTCGCGGACGCGCCCGCCGAGGTGGACGACGGGACCCGGGCCCTGGTGTACGCGCTGGTCGTGCATTTCCTGAGTTCCGGACGCAATGACGCGAATCAGCTGGGGGAATGGATCCGTAAGGCCTACGCGGTGAGCCGGAATATCCGTGCCGGTCATCCTGCCTTGGCGTTCATTCCCGCGCTGGAACGGATGCTGCACGGCCCGGAGGGACTGCCCACCGCCTTCGAACCCCTGCTCACCGATGACGATCCCTGGGTGCGCGCCCTGGCCCGGCTGCAGATGGGCAAGATGCGGATTGTGCTCGGGCAGGACGGGCCGGAAGCCGACGCATACCTCGCGGGGGCGCTGACCGAGTTCCGCGCCTTGGGCGAGCGCTGGGGGATGTCGTTCGCGCTGACCGAGCGGGCCAATCGATTCGCCACCCGCGGTGAGTTCACCGCCGCCTGCGAGCTCTTCGACCAGGCGGTCGCGGTGGTGACCGAGATCGGCGCGACCGAGGACATCGTCGGCCTGCTGTCGCGGCAGGCCCAGTTGTACTGGCTCGCGGGTGATACCGAGGCGAGCGCGGCCGCGATGGCCGCGGCTCAGCGGTGCGCGGATCGGGTCGCCTGGCCGGTGGCGTTGGCCGAACTGGCCCTGGCGAAAGCGGAGCTGGCCCGGTGGGCCGGCGATACCGGGCAGGCGCTCGAGCAGATACGCTCTGCCACAACGGTATTGGGTAGTGAAGCGGAGATGCCCCAGCTCGCTGCCGTGATCCACACTCTGCTCGGCTACCTCACCACCGATCTCGACGAGGCCCGGGCGCATCACGCCGCGGCTTTCCGGGCCGCCACCGAGGCGGGGCACGCGATCCTGGTCGCCCAGGTGATCGTCGGGATCGCGGATCTGGCATTGCGCGCGGACCGCGATGTCGAGGCCGCGCGGCTGCTCGCCGTGAGCACCGCGGTCCACGGCGTGCCCGATCGTTCGCAGCCGGACACGGCCCGGATCGAGCGGACGATACGGGATCGCCTCGGCGAAGCGGACTTCACCGAGGCGATGCGCGAGGGCGCGGAAGCGGACTGGCGGGAACTCGCCGCTGTCACGCTCGCTTGGTGAACGTGGTCCGGGACCACACGTACCCGAGGACGGCGAACCCGGCGCACCAGGCGAGTGCCGCGGCCGTGTAGCCGCCGGACGGGTTACCGGCCAGGAATCCGCGCAGGGATTCGATGATCGGCGTGAACGGCTGATACTGGGCGAACTGCCGGACCCCCTGCCCCATCTTCTCGGCCGGCACGATCGCGGTGCTCACGAAGGGCAGCATGATCAGCGGCACCACACCCATCCCGGCGGACTCCGGCGTCTTCGCCGCCATACCCAGCGCCACCGTGAGCCAGGACGCGGCGAACGAGGTCGCCGCCAGGATGCCGAGTGCGCCGAGCCAGTCGAGCCCGGTGGCCGGCGGCCGGAATCCCAGGGCGAACGCCACCGCGAGGATCGCCACGACGGCCACCGCGTTGGTCAGGATGGTGGCCACGACATGGCCGGTCAGTACGGCGCCGCGGGATACATCCATGACCTTGAACCGGTTGATGATGCCCTTCGACATATCCGAGCTCACCGCCACCGCGGTGCCCGACAACCCGTAACTGATGGCCAGCAGCAACATGCCCGGCGTCGCGTAGTCGATGTAGTCGCCGCCGACGTCGAAGGCGCTGCCGAATACGTACACGAAGATCAACATCATCACGACCGGCATGAAGGCCGCGTTGAAGATGGTGACCGGGTTCCGGGTGGAATGTTTGAAATTACGGCGCAGCATGATCGACGAATCGGTCAGCGGTGCGGTGATTGTGCTCATGGTGCGGTGACCTCCGTGGTCGCGTGGCCGGTGAGGGAAAGGAATACATCGTCGAGATCGGGAGTGTGGACCGAGACCTCGGCGGCCTCGAGCGCGGACTCGTCGAGCCGGTCCAGCACGTGCCGCAGTGATTTCGAGCCGCCGTCGCCCGGCACCCGTAGCGTCAGCACTTCGTCGTCCCGGGTGGCGCCCGGCAGTACCCGCGCCGCCGCGTCCAACTCGCTCAGCTGGGTGAACCGCAGCCGGATATAACTGCCGGGAACCTGACGTTTGAGTTCGCCGGGTGTGCCCTCCGCGACGATCCGGCCCTGATCGAGCACCGCGATCCGATCGGCCAGCTGATCGGCTTCCTCCAGATACTGGGTGGTGAGGAAGATCGTGACGCCCTGATCCGTCAGACCCCGCACGATCTCCCACATGGTCCGCCGGCTCCGCGGATCCAGTCCCGTGGTCGGCTCGTCCAGGAATACGATCTCCGGCCTGGTGACCAGCGTCATAGCCAGATCCAGCTTCCGCCGCATACCCCCGGAATAGGTCGCCGCCCGTTTCCGCGCCGACTCCGTCAGCTCGAACCGCTCCAGCAGTTCGGTCACCACCCGCTTCCGCTCGTCGCCGCGGAGCCGATGGATATCCGCCATCAGCTCCAGGTTCTCCGCCCCGGTCAGCAGATCGTCCACCGCCGCGAACTGCCCGGTGACCCCGATCGCCGCCCGCACCGCCTTCGTCTCGGCCGCGATATCGTGCCCGGCGACCCGGGCGGTGCCACCGTCGGCCTTCAACAACGTGGTCAGCACGTTCACCGTGGTCGTCTTGCCGGCGCCGTTGGGGCCGAGCAGGGAGAAGATCGTGCCGCCACCGATATTCAGATCGATGCCGTCGAGGACGGTCCTGTCCCCGTACGCCTTCCGCAGCCCCGAGGCCGCGATTGCCGAATTGCTCATGGGAAGTACTGTCGGCGGGGCAGCTGATATGGCCCTGACGCGAGGCTGACACGGGCACTGACATGGTGTTCGGCCGTCGCACGAGTCGGGTCGATGCCGCTCGGCTGCTGGGCGCTTCGTCCGGCCCTCGTGCACTCGAACGGCACGAACGAGTCGCGGTGATCTGCGATGCTCTGAAGATGACGCGACGGGTTCCCCGACCGCGGACAAGGGGAATCCGATGACCGGTCTCTGCCCGTTCTGCACGATAATCGCCAGCGGCGATCCCGGCGCCCGCGAGATCTACCGCGACGACCACACCGTCGCCTTCTTTCCCCGCGAGCCCGCCACCCACGGGCACACCCTGATCGTGCCGACGAGGCATGTGCCGGACATCTGGGGGTTGCTGGAGTCGGAACTGATGCCGTTGGCGCAGACAACGCTGAAAGTCGCCCGCGCTCTCCGCGCCGCGCTGAAACCCGAGGGGCTCAACATCGTCCAGTCGAATGGACGAGCCGCTACCCAAACAGTGGACCATCTGCACATTCACCTCGTGCCGCGCCGGCACAACGACCGGATGCCGCGGATCTGGCCCGCCGGCACCGAGGAGACCGGCCGGACTCAGGACCGGGCTGCCGCGGCGATCGCGGCAATATTGCTCTCAGCCGACTGAAGGTCTTCCGGAAGCCGCCGCAGGCACCTGGTCGTCACCCGAGCAGAATCACCAGGAAGGCGCACGGCACCCCGGCACGCCGGTGACTCGGCCAGGGGCGAAGGCCGACACGGAAAGTGCCCGCAGGCGAGCGAGGCTTGGGCAGCTCGGCCGTTACCGGCAACTCGCGGGGCACGGCGCGTCGGCGGGATGACCGCGCCGAGCAGCGGGGTCGTTCAGCGCGCCGCCGCGATAACGGCGGCGAGGCCGTTCGGACTCATGAGGGCGGCCGCGTCGGTGACCCGCTCGCCGTTCACGGTCACGGTCGGCGTGGAGTTCACCCCGCTGTTCAGCACCTCGTCGGTCTTCGTGCGCAGATAGGTGTCGTATGTGCGGTCGGTGATGCACTGGGCCACCGCGGGATCGGTGTACCCGGCGGACTCCGCGATATCGATCAACGCGCTGTCGGGCAGGCCGGCACCGCCCTCGGCGGGCTGTTCGGTGAACATATCGGCGAGCCATGCCTGGTAGTCGTCCACGCCGGAATTCGCGACACAGAACGCCGCATTGCCCGCGCGGGAGGAGTATTCGGTCGTACTGGCACGGTCCAGGAAGGTGATGACGCTGTACTCGACCGCCGCGGTGCCGTCGCGTACGGCATCCTCGAGCACCTTGCCGTTGGCCTCCTCGAATGCCTTGCAGGCGGGACACTGCAGGTCCATGACGACGCGGACGGTCACCTTCGCGTCGGATCCGCCGACCCGCACCGCGCCGTCGGCCAGCGCGTTCGCGGGAGCCGAGTCGCCGGCCGCCGCTGTCGCTGTGCCGGGAACCTCCTCCGCCGCCGCACTCCGGACCAGCAGCCCGATACCGATCGCGGCAGCGGCAACCAGCAACACCACGAAGGGGGCCAGTACGACGAGAAGCCGGCGGTTCGATCCCTGATTCTGCGGGGGCGGCCAACCGCCGGAGTAGGTGCTCAATTCGTGTGCTCCCGATCGCCGGACATTGCTCCGTCAGCCTAGTCGGCGGCGCCGGGGGCAGGTGAGATGCTTCGGGTGGGCGGCTCGGTTCCCGAGTGGATCCGGGGCGAATCTGTTGGCCACCGAGAAGGAGGTACGGATGACGAATCGGATACTGGTCACCGGCGGTACCGGCCGGCTCGGGCGCGTATTCGTGCCCCAGCTGCTCGCCGCGGGCCATGAGGTGCGGGTTCTGACCCGTTCCGAACGCGCACCGGAGGCCCATCGGTGGGCGGTCGGGGACCTGAGCACCGGAGCCGGACTGGGCGAGGCGCTCACCGGTATCGAGGTGATAGTCCACCTGGCCACGACCAACGGCCGCGGCGATATCACCGCGACCCGGGCGCTGGTCGAGGCCGCACCGGGATCCGGCCGTCCGCATCTGGTGTATCTGTCGATCGTCGGTATCGACCACCACGCACTCGGCTACTACCGCGCGAAAGTGGCGTGCGAGGCCCTGATCGAGCGGTCCGAGCTGCCGTGGACCATTCTGCGGGCCACCCAGTTCCACGACCTGATCGCCGAGATATGTGACGCCCAGCGCCTGCTGCCGTTCCTCGCGATGCCGTCGAAGGTGAGTTTCCAGCCGGTCGATGTCACCGAGGTGGCCGGTCGCCTCGTCGCGCTCGCGGCGGGTCCCGCGAGCCGGCGGGTACCCGACCTGGGCGGTCCGCAGATTCGCGCCGCCACCGACCTGGCCCGTGCCTATCTGCGTGCCGTCGGACGTCGCCGCCCGGTGCTGGCGGTTCCGTTGCGGGGCAGGACTATGCGCGACTTCCGCGCCGGGCTCCAGCTCGCTCCGGACCACAAGGACGGACGGATCACCTTCGAAGAGTTCCTCGCCGCGCGTGACGAACGGGATCGGGGCCGCTGATGTCCGGGTGGCTTCGCGCAGGTCGGTGCTTTCCTGACCGCGACACAACTCGTGGTCGGAGTGTGGGCGCTGTTCTTCCCGGCCGCATCACTGCTCGTTCTGCTCGGTCTCGCGGTTGTCCTGGCGGCGGGATTGTTCCTGCTCACCCTGTGAACGGCGTCGACGTCGCGAGCCGGACCGCAGTGCGTCACGTTCCGCAACGGTCGTGTCGGTTTCGTCCAAGACAACGGCGGTGGCTGTTCCTAGTCTGACCGCGGGCCGAATCAGAGGCCCATGATCAGGAGGAACTCATGACACGCGAACTCGTCTACACGGGCTTCATGTCGCTGGACGGCGTCGTGGACTCGCCGGGCGGCACGGTCGAGGGGCACCGCGGCGGCGGCTGGGTGATGGACACCGAGTTCGTGCCCGAGGCATTCGCGCTCAAAGGCGAGGAACTCGCCGATACGACCGCGCTGATGTTCGGCCGTCGCAGCTACGAGGCCTTCGCTCCGACCTGGCGCGATTCCGACGATCACGCCGCATACAAGGATCTGCCCAAGTACGTCGTCTCGTCCGGCCTGCGCGAGGACACCCTGATCGACGGGTGGGGCCCGATCACGGTCCTGCGTACGGCCGACGACGTCGCGAAGCTGAAGCAGACCGACGGCGGCGCGATCTACCTCCACGGCAGCGCCGAACTGGCCCGGACCTTGTCGGACGCCGATCTGATCGACCGGTACAACCTGCTGGTGTTCCCGGTGCTGCTGGGTGCGGGCAAAAGCCTGTTCAGCCGCGCCGACCGCGATAAGCGGGCCCTCCGGGTGCGGGACTCGGCCACCTACTCCAACGGCGTGACCAAGCTCGTCTACGACGTCGTGCGCTGACCGGGATCGAGCGCGATCGCGCCGCCGTCTCCCGCGCGCAGCTGCTGCGCCGTCCGCCCGACATACCGGCGCAGTGCCCGGGCGAGGTGGGGTTCGTCGTAGTACCCGAGCTTGTCGACGATATCCCCGGGCGTCCCACCCGAGGTCAGCAGCAGCGCGGCAGTACGGGCGCGCCCGATCTGCCGGACAGCGCCCTGGGTGAGCCCGGTCGCCGCCCGGAAACGCCGCTCGAGCGTCCGCTCGGTCACCTCCGGCGGCGACCCACGCAGCGTCGCCGCGACCAGCGGATCGCGGACCACGACTCCCTCACGCACGAGCCGATCGACGAGCGCCTCGGCATCGTCGGATCGTGGTGTCTCCCGCTGGGCACCATCGAGCCAGAAGGTCCGGCCGGTCACATCGGGCAGGGCGATACCGCCGTCCACCAGCACCGATGTCGCCGTCGAGCCCAACGACGTCCCGACCGCGAACTGGATACCGACGAACCCCGCCCCTTCGGGCACCGGCGCGGTCCCGGTGCGGCTCTCCGGGCCGGTGATCGCCGCATACGGCCGCCCCTGCTGCTCCCAGAACACCAGCCCCCAGGTCTCGGACGCGACCGAGGTCATCTCCGAGACATCCTCGCTGCGGCAGGTCCATACGGACTCGACCCACGGCGAATCCGACGCCCGCGTCCCGAACAGCAGTCCCACGGTCGGATACTAGGCCGGACCGAGCGGCTGGAGCACGGTGCTCGCGACATCGGGCTTCGCCATAGCGCTCCTTTGGCGAGTTGCGCATCGAAGGTGACCGGGGGTGCGCTGTGCAGCGCGGGAGCCGGCTCGAGCATTGCCACCCGCGTCGCCGCCGGAGGACACTGGGGGAATGGTTGACAGGGAGCAACGCACACCCTTCTACGGGATAGTGCTGATACTCGCTGCGCTCGGTGCGTCGTTGGCGGTGAGTTACTACGGGCCGATGTGGTTCCGCGTCACCGTCTATATCCTCACGGTGCTGCTCGTCTTGGTCGGTGGTGTCATGACGTTCCGGGACTACCCGTACTGACGTAGCGAATGCGCGAGCACGTCTCCCCGTTCGTCCGGGGCGGCGAGCAAATACTTGTCGATACGGCCGGCCAGACGGACTGTCTCGAACCACGGATCCACGGAGTCGAGGTCGTGGGTTCGTCCGGCTGACAGCCGATCGCACCGATGGGGCGAATTCGGTGACGCTCGGTCCGTGCGTACACGCTGTTCACCTGCGCAGACGAACTCGCCGATCGGTGCGCCTTCATTCGTCGCGCAAGATCGGTCTGCATTCGCGTAACCAGGCCGCCGCAACGTGTTCGTCGAGCACGCCGTTCTTCAGCACGTCGGCGACGAACATCGTCGGACCGGGTGGGCGGGAAGCTCGTGTCACCGTAGACGTCGCCGATGCAGAACGCGTCGATCTCGCCGTCCGGTTCCGGGAAGTACAGGGAATAGACCAGTACCTGGGCACGGATCGCCGCGGCCCCCAGGAGGAAAACGTCGCGCCGCGCGTCGTAACTCAGGCGTTCGAGGTCGAGAGCGGAAGCATCGCACGGTTCGGGTGACCGGCCGGGTGCGGCGAGATAGAGCCGGCCCGCGTCGCCGGCCACCTGCGCCAGCCCTCGGCGTCGAACCGTGACAGTGCGCTCTCGCCGCGACCGCCCCCGGCCGCCCAGATCACGCCGTCGCGGCCGGCGAGCGCCGGCGGCACCGGCAGGTTCCCGAGCAGCGGGTGCCCATCCCTCGAGAACGCATCCACGAACGATCAACCTACCGGCACTCGAATTCGTCCGGCCCACAGAAGAAGCCGTCGCTGCGCCTCATCCGGGCGCGCAGTGGGCGCAGGTCTGCCGAGTCGTCCGGCACAGCGGGCCGGTAGCGCACCGGTACGACCTGGTGGATTACCTGGAGGTGAGCAACCAGCGGGGAAAGTGCGTACTTGTCGGCCGGCGCGCCGCGCGCCGACACTCGGAGCACCCCGGCGATCGCTGGATCGCCGCGCAGTGATCGGAGCCGCAGATGAACTCAGCGAAACGGACGTCGGTGACCGTACTCGGCGCCGGGTCCATGGGCAGCGCGCTCGCCCGCGCCTTCCTCGCCGCCGGATACCGGACGCACGTGTGGAACCGCAGCCCGGGGCGGGCCACCACCCTGGCCGCCGCGGGCGCCGTCGCACACCGCGATATCACCGATGCCGTGGAGGCGAGTCCGGTGATCATCGCGTGCCTGAGCACCTTCGCCGCCACTCGTGCGAGTCTGTCGCGGGCCCCCGAGATCGTTGCGGGCCGCGATATCGTCACCCTCAACAGCGGAACACCGGCACAGGCCAGGGAATTCGGGCAGTGGGTGCGCTGCGCCGGTGCCCGTTTCCTCGGCGGCGCGATCAAGAATGTGCCTGCGGCCGTCGGTAACCGGGATACGCTGCTGTACTTCGGCGGCGACCGGGCGGTCTTCGACGCGCATACCGACACCTTGCGCGTCCTCGGTGGCGATCTCGATTTCCTCGGCGTGGAGACGGACCTCGCCGCACTCTACGAATCCGCGGTCGGCGCGACGCTGCTACCCGCGCTGCTCGGCTTCCTGGAGGGCGCCGCGGTGCTGGCCTCCCGCGGGCTGCCCGCGCACACGATGGTCCAGTATTCGACGAAGTGGCTGCGGATGATCGAGTCTCTACTACCGGTGCTGGCCGAGGAGATCGACACCGAGAACTACACCCTCCTCGGCTCCAGTGTCGGCCTGTTCCACACCGCACTTGTCGACGACGAGCAACTTGCCGCCGAATCGGGCGTCGACCTGTCCTGGCACGCTCCCATGCACGACCTGCTTCGCCGCGCCGTCGCCGAGGGCCGTGGCGAGCAGAGCATCACCGCTCTGATCGAACTACTCACCGCGCGAGAGTGATCCGCTGCCGCGTATCCGGGCCGGGCCGGAAATCCAGCTCCGGCGGCAACCGGAGTGGTGCGAACCGCGAAACACCGGATACCAGATGCGCGCGAGCTTTCGCGTCCGTGCCCAGGAGCGGACATCCGGCGCCGTGGAGCGGGTCGTAGCCGTGGAGTCCGTCAGCACGGCGGCGGTGCAGGTGCCGGCCCTGGCGTCGGGTGCGATCGGAACAGTGTGGTGAACGCCGAGCGATACGACATGAACAACCTCCGTCGATCTTCCAGATCCACGTATTTCGGGCCGCTCGGACGTGCCCTCATCCGACATGATGTGAGGGCGCGTCGGCTTCGGTCTCCTCGCCGTAAACGGATCCGAACCGTTCGCGGATCCTGCGAGATCGGAGAACTGTGCAGCAGCGTAGGACGGCAGCCGGGGTGCCCGGGCAGACCGAGTTCACCCTGGAATACGTCCCCGACCCGGTCTACGGGCCGGGCGTCGAGTGGCTCATAGCGGGTCTGGAGGAGTCCATTCGGGAAGGTAGTCGTTTCCCGGTCGGCGAGACCGTCGGTATCGGCTGGTTGGACTGCTATGTAACCGACCGCGGAGATGGCACCCTGGGGTTGTGCGAACCCGATTTCGCGCAGGTCCCTCCCGCCTTCGTAGCGGGTACGGCGCTGGCCCTGGAGCAACTGTGGTTTCAGATCGAAGTCGCAAAAAGCGTCGGACTGGACCCGGAACTGGACTTTCCGAACCATCCACAGCGCGCCGTGACCTGCGACGCGTTCACTGCCGCCGGTTCCGTTCTGATGCAACGCCACCCCCACGGTGACTCCGAATCGGGCTGGTTCATCGGCTGCCCCGGCGACATCCATCAGCACACCGGCGACGTACTGCGCTCGGCGCCCCTCTACGAGCTCGCGATAGTGAAACCCGCGATAGTCGGCTATCTCGCGCTGCCACCCGGCTGCTCGATCGTCCTCGCCGACGGCGCTCCCGAAATCACGCGCGGCAATGAACGCCTGGTTCCGCAGCCGGGCTCACTTCTCGCGGAGATGTTTCCCTGACAGTCGAGGCCGTTCAGAGGGATTCGATCCCGCATTTCGAACAGCAGCGCGTGCGCAGCCACTCCGTGGGGAAGCTGGTGCTCGCACTCGGCCGACACTGCGTCCGGTCTCGCCGAGTCCGAGACTCTGTCGGGCCCGCTCGCCGGCTGAATGGGTCGGAACCACACGATCGTCAGAACGAGAAGTGCGACTATCAGCAGCGCCATGACGAGATCGGCCCCGCTCACAGTTCGACCACCGGCCACCGGTACCCGCGCGGATAGTGACACATCGGGGTGACCAACGCGGCCAGGTCGGTGACGATATGACGGACCGAATCGGCGTGCTCGAACGTCGGTACGACGACCGCGCTCACATTGTGCTCGGTGATTGCCGAGGCGACGATGAGCCCGGAAGCCAACGGCGCGGTATCGAGCCGTACCGTCCACACCACCCGATACCCGTGTCGCTCGGCGAGCCGATGCAGATCGACCCCACCGCCGTAGGTGTCTCGCCGGACCAATCCCAGCGCCCTGTCCACACGCACCCCTTCCCGTCCCTTGGTATGCACTCGCGGTCGGGGTGGTTTCACCCGACGGCAAGACGTGCCAGCAACTTTCGTGCGCGGCGGGACCGCAGAGGGACAGGCAGGGGACAGGAGACAGCTCGGAGAAATCGATCTACCCTCGCTGCATGGAGGGCCATATCGGGAAGAGCGTTGCCGTCGAGCGCAAGCTCGCCGGATTGAGCCAGGTGGGTTTGGCAAACCGGGCCGGATATTCGCTGTCGATGGTGAAGGCGGTCGAACAGGGCAGGGAGCCGGCGTCGGCCGGTTTCGTGGCGGCGGTCGCGAAGGCGATGAGTATTGATCCGGACCGGTTGCAGGGCACTCCGTACTTCGAGACTCTGGCCGAAGACGGTCCGCTGACCGGCCTTGAAGAGCTACGCTCGTTGTTCGCCGAGGGCAGCCATATCCGCCCTGCGCAACCGCCGAATCGGCAGGCACTGGCCGCCGGGCTCGCCGAGGTCGAGAAAGCCATGCGCACCGACCGCACACGTCACGCGCTGTCCCTCTTGCCTTCACTGATCAGGCAGCTGCACGGCGCAATCGAACTCTCCGGTGGGGAACAGGACAGGGCAGAGGCGTACTCCCTGCTCTGCTCGGCTTACGTCGCGGCAGAAGGCGCCTGTGTCCGTCTGGGTTATGCCACCCTGACCGCCCTCGTCCTCGACCGGCTCGACCAGGCAGCCCAGCGCACCGATAACCCGGCATTCACCGTGCGCGCTTTGATGAAACGATCACGGCTGCTGATGTCGTACGACTCGACCGATGCCGCGATAGGACTTGTCGGGCGTGGGCTCGACCTCGTGCCGGGTGATACGGAATCCGAACGAGTTCTGCGTGGATACAGCCATCTGCGTGGTGCGATCGTGGCGGCGCGCGGCCGTCGGCTGGGCGTCGCGCGTGAGCACATCGAACAGGCGAGGGCCATAGCCGCACCGATGCGCCATGAGAGCCACCTGTACACAGCCGACTTCGGACCGGGAAACGTCGCCGTGCACGCGTGTGCGATCGAACTCGAGGCAGGCGATCCGGGCAAGGCAGCTCACGACGGCGCCGCTCTCCACCTGCCTCCGGATATGGCCGCGCCCCGAGCGGGGCATCACTGGCAGGACAATGCCCGGGCCTGGTTGATGGCCGGGAAACCGGACAGGGCGCTGGCCGCCCTGAACAAGGCCCGGGCAGTCGCACCGCAGCAGACGAGACTGCACCCGGCGGTACGGGAGACGGTCCACGGGATAGCCGCTGCCCAGCGTCGCCAGAGTGAGAGCCTTGTCGGATTCGCTTCATGGCTGGGTGCCTCACTCTGAAGAAACAGAACAGGGACAGCATCTCCAGTCCTCTACCCTCGGTTCTTATGCTCGAGTGCCTTCGCGGTGCGGGAATCGGCGGGCAGGAACGTTTCCAGCCGCAGCTCGGAGATCGTGACGTGCACGGCGGTGGCGAAAGTGGTGATCGCGGTGATCAGGCTCAGCTCGCCGAGGCTGGATCGGAGCCGTAGCGGGACGGCGAAACCGAAATGATCCGTACCGACCGGAGGCGGGTGCGGTAGATAACCCTCCAGTTCGGCCAGCATCGCCATGTGCCGCTCGTGCGGTGCGCGGGCATTGTCCTGCCTCGGCCGTTCGAGCACATGCTGCGCCCAGTCGTCGAAGTTCAGGATTCGCGGCGCCATACCGCGCGGATGTAACGCCAGGCGTAGCACGTTCACCGGTGGCTCCAGCAGTTCCGGCGCGACGCCCTCGGTCAGTATGTCGAGTCCGTCGTTGGCCGCCACCAGCTCGCCGAACCGGTTCACCACGATGGCCGGGTACGGACTGTGCCCGTCGAGCAGCCGCCGCAGGCTGTCCATCACCGGTTGCAGCGCCGGATCGTCCAGGTCGGTTTCGGGGTAGCTCGGTGCGTAGCCGGCCGACAGCAGCAGTGCGTTCCGTTCCCGCAGCGGCAGTTGCAGCGATTCCGCCACCCGCACCACCATGCCCCGCCCCGGCATGGACCGGCCGCTTTCCATGAAGCTCACGTGCCGTTGCGTGGTGCCGGCCCGCAGCGCCAGTTCGAGCTGCGACAGCCGCCGCCGCTTCCGCCAGTCCTTCAGTGCCGTACCGAAACCGCTCATGAGGCCAGCGAAGCATATTCCCTCCAGGGAATTGAGTGCATACCCTCGTTCGGCGACGGTTGACCACATGAAATATGGACTTCTCCTTCCGGCGGGTCAGGCCCAGCTCGCCGCGGGCGGCTCGGCGCAGAGCCTGGTCGAGATCGCTGTGGAAGCCGAGCGGCTCGGATTCGACTCCGTCTGGGCCGGCGACTCCCTCGTCCGCGCCAGGATCGAGCCGCTCACCCTGCTGGCCGCCGTCGCGCGGGCGACCGAACGCGTCACGCTCGGTACGGCGGTGCTGATGCCCGCCTACCGGCATCCGGTGCACGCCGCGGTGACGATCGGCTCGCTCGATCTGCTGTCGGAAGGTCGACTCGTGGTCGGCGTCGGGGCCGGTTTCCCCGGCTTCAGCGAAAAGGAACTGGAGCTGGTCGGGGTGGATTTCCGTACGCGCTTCTCCCGGCTCGACGACACGGTCGCGCTGTGGCGTGAGCTGTGGACCGGCAACCCGCAGTCGTTCCATGGCAAGGTCCTGCACTACGACTGGTTGCCCGAGGTGCCCGCGCCCGCACGTCCGGGCGGCCCGCCGATCTGGCTCGGTGGAATCACCCCGGCCGCGCTGGGCCGCACCGCGCGACTGTACGACGGTTGGCTGCCCTACCCGCCCGACCCGGCGGTCTACGCGACCGCGCTGGGCACGATCCGTGACACCGCGACGCGGCCGGTCACCCCGGCCCTGTTCGCGACCGTGTTCGTGGACGACGACGCGCAGCGAGGCGCGAAGGCGCTGGACGATTACTGTCAGGCCACCTATCGCATGCCGTTGGAGTCCGTCGCGCAGATCCAGGTGATGATGACCGGTCCGGATATCGCCGCCCAGCTCGGACGGTTCGTCGAGGCCGGTGCGCGGCACATTCTGTTACGCATCGCTGCGGTCGACTCCGCTACGTTCACCGAGCAGTTGGCCAGGGTCGCGGAAATTCTCTCGGCGCTCCCACGGGGGTCGATCCTCGAAGCAGTTGCGGATTGAACCAAGCAAGATGGCACAGCAAATTTCGCCACTAATTCGATCGCCCACGGTGTCGAGCAACTGCATCGGCTGAGCGCGTGCGGTGGTGTGATTGTTGACCGTGGGCAAGGCTGGGCGCCGGTTCGTATGCGGTTTCGTCCGGTGCTGATCGAAAAGTTGCTCAGTCGCGGATTTCGTTGAGTATGTTCTCGACTTCGTGCACCCGATGTTCGAGCCGTGCCGACCCAAGGTCAGCGGCGTCGGTGCGCACATCGTCCAAAGTCTCCCGTGCGGCGGCGACCTGCCCATTCCGCGCGTACGCTTCGGCCAACCACGACCGGTAAAGTGCAGCCTCTCGCTGCCGCTCGGCCGGAAACCGCGCCATGACAGGCGACAACAGAGCCTCGGCGGTGGCCGCGTCCCCCAGTTCGACCGCACTGCGGGCT
The DNA here is from genome assembly GCF_040654015.1 of Nocardia sp. NPDC050799. NCBI lineage: Bacteria > Bacillati > Actinomycetota > Actinomycetes > Mycobacteriales > Nocardiaceae > Nocardia > Nocardia sp. NPDC050799. The sequence goes on along the minus strand of NZ_JBFAHF010000003.1, from coordinate 221,697 downwards.
CGCATCACGTCGATCTCGTCGCGGTTCAGCCAGTACGTCCAGTCGGGTTCGTCGTCGCCCGATCGGCGGCTGTCGTAATCGTCATCCACCAGATCTAGCGCACGCCGCGCTGCTTCACCGTCGCCGGCCTTCGCCGCAGCCCATGCGACCCGCTCACCCAGTAGCGCACGAACAACAGGTGGCGCATCGGTGGCTGCGCCGCGCAGCGCAGTCCGCGCCAGCAGCGCGGCGTTCCGTGGGTCTCCGACATTGGCGAGCTGGTAGCTCAGAGTCGACAGCAACTGCCCGGCGAGCGGTCTGTCGCCGGCCTCGGTCGCGGCCGTCACACCGTCCAGGTAGACCCGCTGCGCCTGCCGGTAGCGTCCGGCATCGGCGTAGACCCATCCGCCGAGCTGCGAGAGTTCGCCAACTACCCGGAGCAGTCGCCGCCGGACTTGCGGCGAATGCGAGCCGTCACGCACCACCGCTCGCGCCGCATCCAGATCACACCGGACGACCGGGTGCAGTGTGCGCCCTCCCACTGAATCGTCCAGGCGACGCAGTTCCACCACCCGTCGCTCCATTTCCTCTGCCAGGCTCGACCCGACGCGCCGCCCCACCGCCATGTGCTCAACCGGGTGCGGATCGGACAACAGCCACTCGTGTGCGATGCGCAGTGGGTCACCGATCGGCGTTGTCGGCACGTCCAGGTCGGTACCCAGCGCCTCCGCATACGCCTGGCGGATCTCATTGTTGACCGGTCGCTGTCCGCGCTCCACCTGAGAGAGATAAGCCGCGCTCCAATGGGTTCTCCGGGCGAACTCACGCAGCCCGATTCCCGCTTCGACGCGCGCTGCGCGCAGCGCCGATCCCGTGGTCTTCTCCGACAAGGCGGCACCCCTTCCGCACTGGCGATTACGCACTGCAAACGCTGTCTGCTACCTGCAACCACCGTAAGCGTTCCGATGCCGAAACCGCACGCATAGCGTCGTTTTCAGCCCCGCCGCCGGGTAGATCGCCGACACCCGCAGTCCCCGGCGGCGGGCGCACTCCACTTCGGGACACAACGGCAGGGGGATCGAGATGTTTCAGCAGAGCCGGCCGATCGCGCTCGGATGGGTCGACGACGACATGAGTCCTGCGCCCGAATGGGACCGGGCGCAGGTGTCGAGGTTTGCGCGGTATCTCGGCTATCGGATCATCTGGCCCGACGAGCGTTCGATGCTTTCAATCGCGGAACAGACGCGCAACTCTGGGGCAGAGGTGGTAATCCTGCCATCCCCGCAGCACCTCGGCCCGGTGGAGTTGAACAGGGTCATGGACGTTGCCGATGTGGAAACGGTGTTACCTCGGTTGTCCTTCGCCCGATGGTCAGCCGCAGGGACTGGTCGTTGATCACGCTCGGATGGACGGCAGTGGTCGGCCTCCCGATAGCCGTCCTTATCTGGGCAGTGCGGTGGCCGAGTGACAAGGGCTGAGCCCGACGAGTTCAAAGCTGGGGCTGCTGCATGGGTAGTTAGTACCGTGACGGTTCAAGGCCCGCGTCCCGACTATGGAGATCCGGCCCCGCCCTGGGTGAGCATTAGTTGGGTACGGGAATGCTTGGGCTGGGTGATCAAGGTCACGTACCGCTGGCGGAAGTTCGGCTGGCGTTGACCCGAGGGCAGGGGTCCACCCTAGGTGCATGACCAAGATGAACCACGAGCCTCAGACTGATTCACCCTGGACCGGCATGGTGCCGGTCGAGGACACGGCGCTGGCCGTGACCGACACCGGCGGAACCGGCATTCCGGTGATCTACCTCAATGGTTCGTATGCCAATCAGAAGCATTGGCGGCGCGTCATCGCCGACCTGGGTCCGGGCTGGCGGCACATCACTTACGACGAGCGGGCCCGCGGCCGATCGCGGCGTTCGGTGGACTATTCCTTTGACGCATGCGTTCGCGATGTCGATGCCGTTCTCGCGGCGCGGGGGGTGGACCGGCCGATACTGGTGGGTTGGTCTTACGGTGCGGTGGTGGGGGTGCACTGGGCCGCCCGGAACCCGGACCGCGCCTTGGGCGTGGTCCCGGCGGACGGTGCGTACCCGTACGACTTGTTCAACGGCGGCCGCATGACCCGGGATGATGTCCGTCGCCTGTTCCGCCGAATGCGCTGGGTGTTTCCGGTGGCCCGCCGGCTGGGCTTGGCCGCCCGGATGTCCGGCGACCAGCACGCCGAGGTCAATATCGAGCTGAACGAGGTTGTCGCCGAGATCGAGCCTGTGCTGAACAACCTCGCCGTGCCGGTGCGCTGGGTGGTCGCTTCGGGTGGGAACCTCGGTGGTGACGCCGATGAGATGGCAGAACAGCGGGCCAACCTCGCCCCGGTGCTCTCCCGCAATCCGAACATCAAGGTAAGCGCGACCGTCGCCAGCAACCACTCGAAGCTTCTGAGCAAAGACTTCCGCGCCGTCGCCAACGCCGTGCGCGAAATCGCCGCCCTCGGCAGCGGGCGTCGTTGAGGCCGTGACGAGCGGTCTGACGATCGGTCAAGCGGCGGCCTACGCCGGCGTCACGGTGAAGACCGTGCGGCACTACCACCGGCTCGGCCTGGTCGAGGAACCCCTTCGCGACAGTCTCGGTTATCGACGCTACGGCTCGGCCGACATGCTGCGGCTGGTTCAGGTCCGGATACTGGCCGAAGCAGGCGTGCCGCTGGCCGAAATCGACGCCATGCTCGGCGCCGATTCGCAACAGTTCGCCGCACACGTGGCCGGCGTCAAACAACGGCTGGCCGATCGGATCCAGGAGCTGGTCGCGCGCCATGACATGGTGGACCGGCTCGCCGCCGGGAACCGGCTCCTGTTGCCCGATCGCGCGTGCGCGTTGTTGGACCGTGCCGCCGACCTGGGTTTCCCTCCGGACTACCTTGCGCAGTCCCGAGAGAGCCTTGTGCTGGCCAAGGCGCTGGTCCCGTGGGATTTCGACGACTTCCTCACCCAAATCGAGCACTCCCTCGACGACGCCCAGTACGTGACCCTGCTCAAGCGCACCTGGGAGGCCAGTGGGTGGGAACCGGACGATCCGCGGGTCGCCGAACTCGCCACGGCCATCGCCGACCACCTTCTCGCCAACCCCGAACTGCTAGCGATACCCAGCAGTCTCCAAGGCAAGACCGACTCGGCGGCCCGGTTCGGATTGATCGATGATTATCAGGCGCAGATCGCACCCGCCTGGAGCCGTTTGATGGCACTGGTCGAAGCCCGATTGCGCTCTGCCGACATCAATGTCAGGGGCACACAACCATGAGCGTTGCCGATAAACCTGGTCAACACCGAACCGGCCAAATCAATGGGCGCACCCGGCTGGACATCCCTCGACATCACCTGAACGTGGACCGTTCCCGGTTCGGTGGACACGGAGTTGGAAGTCGCCCGATAGTTGCCCATGTTTCTGGGTGTCCTCGGCAGGACGCACCAAACATGGGCAACCAGAGAATACCTGGTCATCGTCGGTTTATATCGGATCTGAGGAGCGGGGGCATATGGTGCGCTCGCCGCAATGTTATGGTGCGGGTACCATAACCTTATGGGTCTGAAGAAGACGACGGTCATGGTCGACGAGGCCGACCTCGAGTTGGTGAAGATGGCCGCGGCACGTGAAGGGCGGCCGGAGTCCGAGTATTTTCGTGAAGCTTTTCATCTGGCCGCGATACGCACTCGCCGATGGGATGAGGAGTGGGATATCCCCGTACTCGACTACGGGCATGCGGTGTCGGCGGATGAAATCGATAGCACTGTGCGAGAAGCGATCACCAACACCGATTCCGATGCTGGATGATCGTGATCGGCGACACCTCAGGTCTGGTCGCCGCTTTCAACTCCGCGGATCCCGAGCACGTCTGCGCGCGCGCAGCGCTGCAGCAGGCGGCGCTGACCATCGTCTCTCCGCTCGTGTTGCTCGAAGTCGAACACATCACCACCCGAAATCTCGATCGTCGAGCCGCATATGCGGTGAATGATTGGTTGTTGGCGCAAGAGCTCACCGGACGCATCGAAGTGCCCACGGTCTCGGCGGACTTGTTGCGGGTCGCACGCAGGGTGCAGAACAGATACCTGGCGTTGCGCCTGGATCTCACAGACGCCATCAATGTTTCATTGGCGGAACGATACGAAACCGTGGCGGTATTGACACTCGACCGACGTGATTTCCGCGCAATCAGCCCGCTCACCGGTGATGCCGCGTTCCGCCTGTTGCCCGATGATCTTTAGTCCCGACGAACAGGCGAGTCACCCGCTGGATTCCGAGCATCGCGTCCACCCCGAGCCGGCGACGACGGCGTGTCCGAGGCCATCGCGGGCGGTCACGCCACACCACCGTGGATGTGTAGCAGCGGTGCCGGGCCGGCTGCCGAGGCGGTCAGCGCGGTGAGGGCCTCGGCGAGCAGCCGCTCGATGCCGGTGGTGATCGCCGTGCAGGACTGCTCGATCTTGGCCGCGTTCCGCTGGATCGAACCGGCGGCCTTCTTGACATCGCCGACCTTCTCCAGCCGCTGAATCGCTTCCTGGATCAAAACAGCGGCATGCCGGACGGCGATGCCTTCGTCGGTCCAGGCCACATCGAACTGGCGAATAAGGACCACACCTTTGGTGAGGTCTGCGTCGTCCTCGTCGGTCCCGCATCCGGCTCAGTGGTCGGCGGGCCAGGCTCTATAGGCGAATAATGTTGCGGCCGAGCTGGATTCCGCGCGGACAGGATCTGCTACTGCGTACTCGCTGCGTACCCGAGAGAGGTCGGCCGTTGTCGGCCTTGAGGCGGAACTTGCGTGATTTGTGGTAGTGGAAGTGCCCTCGGCAGGATTCGAACCTGCGACACCCGCTTTAGGAGAGCGGGAAATATCCGTTTTGCGAGGAATGGTCGGTGTTGGCATCGTTGGATGCGATGGCGTGAACTGGGCATTGTTCGTTGGGTTCGTTGGTGGCTGTCGGTCGTAGGCGGCGGCTCTGCGGACCAATTGCGGACTGACGGTGATGGAGCGGCGGAGGTTGATACCCCGCCGTTTCGTTGTGTCTGGACCACGGGTTCGGCCCTGCTGAGTGGTGGCATGTCCCCGGTGACTTCCCTTCCCCTGCTTCCTCATACTGGCCATCCTGAGCTGAGGGAGGTCGTGTCAAGGGCGCTCTTTCCCTTGACTCGGCCGAGTGAGGTCAGACAATCGGGCCATGAGGAGGCAGGGATTACGCAACCAGCCCAGTCCCCACGGACGGAAGTCGACCATGAGATTCGTTCGGCAATTCATTCGCGCAGGTCAGATCGGTGTCGAACTTCCTGCGACAGGACCACAGCCAGGCCCCACGAGCGATTGCCGGCCGATTCGTGCTCGGGCTGCGGGAGAGCAAGTCGGGTACGGCTCTCGTCGTGCCCACACTTCTCGGTTATCGAAAATCAGCCATCTCGGGTCTGTTAGCGACGAAGCAGCGTGTCGCCGACGCACCGCCGCGCGGTCGGCGAGCGCAGCGAGTCGGCCGGGCTGGCGTAGTGCGGCGGCGGCGCGCAGCGCCGTCGCTCTTGAACCTATATGGCGAAATTCGGCAACAACCCGCGCGGTGGTGACGCCCGTCGAAAAACCACCCGAGTGGACTCAGTTGCAGACTGTTGACCGAATGAGGCTCGCTGCCGCGTCCGGGGAAGTGAGGGTGGTGTCGATCGTGAGTGCCGGAGATGTAAGCGACGGGGTTTCATCCCATGCGGCAATGCGTTCGGCAAAGTCGCCGGTTGCCCGTGCCGTAATCCGAGAGATGGCCTCATCTCGGTCCACTTGGAGCTCGATCACTGTCCAACTCACGGGAGGCGTAGCAGCGACTACAGCGCCGATCACCTCCGGCTGACCGGCGTGTACGACTGGGATGCAGCCGGTTTCCAGAAGCTGAAGCAGGCCGGGGCGATCGATGGCGTAGCGCGCTCGATAGCGAGTGTTTGTCCAGATGAGATCGCCGGAGTCGCGTAGTTGGTCGAATCGCTCCGGGCTGATCTTCCGATAGCCAGCAGTTCGCCCCGGGCCATCTTTGAGGCGCTCGAACAGCTGGAATTGAGGGTCGAGTCGCGAGAGTGCGGCCGTTACGGTGTCCTTGCCGCTGGCTGGGGGGCCGTAGAGCAGCACACCGATATTCATTGGGCGGCAGACTCGCGACGGAAACTCTCAATCAGTAGCTGAGCCTGCTTCCGCAGTGGAGGGCTGTCGGGGTCGTTGTCGATGACGACATGCGCTACCTCTGGCCGAAAGTTGAGGTCCAGCCTGGCGCTGTACTCCTCCCAGTGCGTCAACTTCCACGCATCTCGCGCGGCACCTCGGCGACGGAGGTACATGAGCATGGTTTCAAGTGAGCACCGTACCCATACGAACGTGACGTCTGCGCCCTCGGTCTCGGCGCGAGCGATCATGTTCTCAAGCCAGGATTGGTCGGCGAATTCGCGAAGGTACGGGGCAGCAGCTATCGCCGAGTTCCCGACCTCAAGGTTGTCCTGGATGACGGCGGCCAGTGCCTCGTATTCGCGAGGCCGTATCCGATTCAGGTAGATGTCTGACTCTCGATCGTCGATCGTCGATCCAAGGTCCTCAAGGGCGGGTTCGATGATTGGACGGGCGATGGTGTCCTTATCGAGGATCGCCCAACTCGTCTCTCGCGCAAGGGTTCTCGCGAACTCGCTCTTGCCGCTGCCTGCGTAACCGCCGACGCAGACAACCCTCGGCCGCACAGGCCGAACCGGCGGGGCGATCGACAGGCTTACAGATGTCGGCGTGGTCACGATTCGGCCTGACCGATCGTGGCTTGCGATATACCCATCGGCCGCAAGCTGTTCCATTGCCTTGGTGATCGTGAGTTGACTGGCCTTCCATTCATCGGCAAGCGCCCGGGTGCTCGGAAGGCGTTGGCCATCTCGCAAGCGGCCCGATTCGATGTCGTTCCGGATGGCCTGAGCGATCCGCAAGTGCGCGGGTAATGAGCGCTGGCTTTTCGGTTCCGGCACGGTCCATCTCCTTGGGGTAGCAGTTGCGCCCTAGAGGGTAGCAGTTGGTTCCGACGCTACTACCTGGGGATTCTCGGTGAATATAACGGTTAGGTCTCGACATGAGAGTAGCAATTGCTACTGTACGAAAGCAGTTGCTACTCTTTAATCACCGGGAATCGCCGGACTTGCCCAGACTGAGGAGATTTAGAGATGGCATTGAAAGACATGTGGATCCCGACCGACTTCCGTTCCGTGTTCCCGAAGGGCGTGCTGCTGCTCGGTGATGTCGAGGCGCAGACCGAGTTCAGTGAGGACCGCAACGCGCCGAAGCGTCAGGCGCAGGACTACGACCGGGAGGGCAACGGCTCGGGTAAGCGCCTGTGGAAGGCAACGATCATGGACCGGGCGGGCGGCAAGGCCAACCAGGCCAGTTACGACATCACGTTCGTTGCCGACCAGATGCCGGTTCCTTCGGAGCCGGAAGTCCTGGAGGGCCTGCGTCCGATCGAGCTGGAGGGGCTGCTGCTCAAGCCTCGCGTGGTCGGTAACGGCCAGTTCAAGTCGATCGGCTTCATGATCCGTGCGACCGGGATCAAGGGCGACAACTCCGGTTCCAAGCAGGCTCCGGCTGATCAGGGTGCGGCTCGTCCGTCCGGAAAGGCCGCGTGATGGCTTCCCTGGGTTTGCATGTCGCGACCGATGAGCCGATCACGGTGCGGTACGTCCCGACTATCCCCCTCGTCGGGGCTGCCGATTACCCGGCGCACATGGTGATGCGGTTCTCGGAGGGGTCGGGTACCGCCTGGTTGACCCCGGATGAGGCTCGCGACCTGGTGTCCGAGTTGTCGAACGCACTGGCTGAACACGACGCGGCCACCACCTCGCCTGCTGGTTCTGTTCAGGCTGGGGTGTCATGATGCGGGCGGCGGATCAGTCGGCGGGGATGATGCGCCTGGCGCGCTGGTCCGCCGCACTCATCATCGTCGGTGTGGGAGCGGCAGCGTTTCGGCTGTCGTTCTCCACCCTGCAAGACCTCGCCCGGATCTCGGGTATGCCCGCCGCCGATGCGTGGCTGTTCCCGCTGATCGTGGACGGCACCATCCTGCTTGCCACGTTCGGGGTGTTGGTGTGCGCCAACCACAAGGCCGAACGCCGTTTCTTCCTCGGCGTGCTGATCGTCGGCTCCCTGGTCTCGGTCGCCGGTAACTCCGTGCATGCGGTCGTGGCCACCGATTCACCCTTGGGTCTGTTCGCGGCGTTGGTGGCGGCGGTCGCTCCGATATCGCTGCTGGTCGATACCCACGGCCTCGCGCTGCTGTTCCGCGTCTCCACCACGGAGCCTGAACCCGAGCCCGGGCCTGCTCCGGCTGCTTTGCCGGCCGAATCTTCTCCCGATCCGGTGACCGATTCGGTTCCCGAGCCCGAGCCCGAACCGGTTGCGCCACCTGCTCCTGTTCCCGCCCCGGCCCCGGCCCCGGCTCCACCGGCCCCGGTCGCTCCGCTTCCTCCTGTTCGTTCCTCGCGTCCGGTGCAGACGATGCTGCCGCTCGCTGTCCCTGTTGGGGGTGCCTGATGTTCTCGAAATCTACTGTCCTGGCTGTCGCGGTCCTCGCGCCGTTGCTGGCCGTCGTTCCTGCCGCTGATGCGGTCGCGGCTCCTGCTCCGTGCGCGATGTTCTGTGAGGACCGCCCGCTCTCGGCCAAGGACTGCACCATGTTCTGCGCTGAGCCTCCGGTGCCGCCCGCCGACGCTCACGGTTGCCGCCTGATGTGCGACCTGGGCAAGCCGCAGGGTCAGGGGGTGGCGTGATGATTTCGCCTGACCTGCTGATCGTCGGTGGCTCGGCTGCGGTGACCGCGTTCACCATGTGGCGGTGGCGTCGCCTCGACGGTGTCACCGATCCCGCCTCGGCCGACCAGGGCTCCGGTGTTCCGGTGGAGCTCGGCCCGGCAGCTTCTATCGTCACCGATTCCGCGCAGTTGGCCCTGATGTGGCCTGCCCTCAAGCTGGGCTCCTGGGAGACCGGGTACCCGAACATCACCACCGCCACGCTGACCGATGCCGGGATGCTGGTCGAAGTCCAGATGTTGGGTGGTCAGTCGTTGCAGCATTGGGCCAACGACGCCACCCGCGCAGCCCTGGCCGCCTACTTCGCCGTCCCCGAAGTCCGCGTGACCAGCCCGCACCCGGGATTCGTGCACCTGGAACTGCGCACCGTGGACACCCTCGCCGACGCGGCACCGGTTACCGGCCTGTTGTCCTACGGGGTGGATCTGGAAGCCGTCCCGGTCGGGGTGACCGAAGAGCATGACGTGTGGCGGCTTCGGGTCATGTACTCCCACCTCCTGATCGCCGGTGCGATGGGCTCGGGTAAGGGCTCGGTGTTGTGGTCGATCGTGAACGGCCTCGGCCCTGCGATCAAAGCCGGACTCGTCGACATCCTGCTCGGTGACCCCAAGGGCGGCATGGAATTCGGGCGCGGTGAGGGCCGGTTGTGGACCGATTTCCAGTGGACCGCTGACGGCATCATCGCCATGCTGAAAACCGCTGAGGCGGAGATGCAGGAGCGTGCGGCCCGGTTCAAAGCCGCTGGTATCCGCAAGTTCACGCCGAGTACCGACGAACCGCTGAAGGTCATCATCATCGACGAATACGCGGCACTGTCGGCGTTCGCCACCCGAGAGCAGGTCAACGAAGGGCTGCGGCTGCTCGGCCTGATCCTGACCCAGGGTCGCGCGGTCGGCTACAGCGTGATCGTCGCGCTACAGGACCCGTCCAAAGAGAACATGCCCAACCGGCAACTGTTCTCGGTCCGGATCGGCCTGCGCTTCGACGAACCGACCCAAACGACCATGGTCCACGGCCAGAGCGCCAAGGATCGCGGTGCCCGCTGCCACGAGATCCCCTCCACCACACCCGGTGTCGCCTACGTCGGCCAGGACGGCTCGAACGAGTTCCGGCGGGTCCGTGCCTTCTGGGTCTCCGACGACGACATCGACCGAATCGTCGACGCCTACTCCCCGGCCCAGCCGGACCTGTCCCCGAAAGCCGACTACTCCGGGTTCGACCCTGAGGACCTCGGCGACGAATCCGGCCCACTCGCGGCATAACCCGCGACCAGTCCACCACCGTGAACGGAGAAAAACCCATGGCCCGCAACACGATCCCCGCCGAAGTGATCGACCTGTCCGCCCGCCGCCGCTGCGCCCTCGAACGCGCCGGACACGACCCCGTCTCGGTCGCGGTGGGCATGCTCGCCGACACCGGACAGCTGCCCGGCTGGGACTTCACCACCTACCACGACGACGACGGTTCCGGGTGGGCCGCATGACAAGCACACCGGCCCCCGACCAGCCCAGCGAACGCCCCCGCCTCGTCGTGCAGGCCACCGACCACACACCCCGCACACGCTCCCGCCGGGCCCGCAACAACCTGCACGAACCCTGCCCCGGCCAACTCGACCTCTTCGACCCGGAGAACCCGACATGAACACCACCACCCTGACCACCGGCACCACTACAGCCACGGTCACCACCGGCTCCCAGCGTCGGCGGGACCCGTTCGACCTGCTCGGCCTCGCGGTCCTCAATACCGGCTGGTACCTGGTAGTTGGTGCCGGGGTCGCGGTCCACTGGGCGATCCTGTTTCCCCCGATCTCCCTGCCTCTGGCCCTCGCGGTTACTGCCAGCGTGTTCCTTGGCTGGCCCTCCGGTGTCGCGGTCGCGGTGGCGTTCACGTCCGTACTGCTGCTGTGGCGCAAGGCCCGCCCGGAGATGTTCGACCGGTGGGTCACCGAACGGGCCCGGTCCCGGTTCCTGACCTGGTGGCGCTACCGCCGCAACTGGGCCCGGCTGATGAAAGCCTGCCGCCTCGTCGTCACCACCGAAACCGGTTCTGCAACACCGAAACTCCTCGCGGTCGGTATCGGCCACGGCACGGACCGGGTGCAGCTGCGGATGCTGGAAGGCCAATCCCCGGCCGACTACGAGATGCGTGTCGAGAACATCGCCCACGCCTTCAAAGCCGACCAGTGCCGCGCCTTGATCGTCGGCCCCGCCACCGTCGAGCTGCGGTTCCGCTTCGGTGACGCCCTCGCCGACACGGTGGTGCTGCCCCGGGTCGATCACTGGACCAAACCGGAAGGACACACCGCCTGATGGATATCACTACGGCCCCCACCGATGACGGGGTCGTCCCGGTCCGGCAGACAGCGGCCCAGCGTCGTAGCCTGCCGGACTTCCGGGATGTCGCCGAAGAACTCGCCACCCAGGAACACATCTGTGTCCGCCCGATACCGATGCTGGCCTACAACCCGAAAACCCTCACCGAGGAATACATAGCGGCCCCGTGCAAGTCCACCGTCGCCTCGGTGTGCCCGGCCTGCGCCGACAAGGCACGGTTCCTGCGGATCACCCAATGCCGCGAGGGCTGGCACCTCGACCACGAACCCGAGAACGACAAGACCGACCCCACCGAACACCAAACCGCGCTGCTGGCCGCCCGCGCCGACTTGTTCGACACCTACCAGCAGGCCAAAGCCGACGATGACGCCGACATGATGTCCGGGATTCAGGAAGTCGTCGCCGACCTCGACACCGAGATGAAAGAGTCCGGGTTCCGGGGACGGCTCCCCGCCCTGGATATCGAGCCCAAGGCCCGGCGTGCCCGCTCCACCCGCCGCCGCCAGGACGTCCCGAACCTGCCTCGGCTCAAGGTCGAGAAAACCACGGTCGGCCGCACCTACGCCGGGCATCAGCCGTCGATGTTCATCACGCTGACCATGCCTTCCTACGGCGGGATCAACAAGGATGGCGCGGTCAACGATAAGGGCGAAACAGTCGGGGATGGTTCCCCGGTCAACCCGGACAACTACGACTACCAGCGCGCCGCCCGCGATGTCGTGCACTTCTCGGCGCTGTTCGACCGGTGGATGCAGAACCTCCGGCGGGCGGTCGGCTGGAACATCCAGTACTACGGCACCGTCGAACCCCAGAAACGCGGCGCCCCGCACCTGCACATCCTCATCCGGGGAACGGTGTCCCGCGACCTCATCCGCCAGGTCACCGCGGCTACCTATCACAACGTGTGGTGGCCCCCGCACGACCGCGACAGCGAGGTCTACCCCGGCGACATCGTCCCCGTCTGGGACCCGACCCGGCTGACCTTCGTCGACCCCGACACCAGCTCACCGCTGCTCGCCTTCGATGATGTGCAAGACCTCCTCGACGACGTCGACGACCTGGAACCCGCCCATGTGGTCCGGTTCGGGGAACAGATGGACCGCGCAGACATCCGTGGCCACGTCCCCGGCCGCAAAGCCGACCGCGCCATCGGTTACGTCACCAAGTACCTGACCAAGTCCATCGCCGAAGTCCTGGACACCGACTCCGACCGCACCCGCGCCCACTACGGCCGGTTGCATCAGGAGTTGCAGCACACCCCGTGCTCGAAACGGTGCCCGGTCTGGCTGCGCTACGGCATCGTCCCCCAGGGCGCGACCGAGAAGACCATCCCCGGTCGCTGTAAGGGCAAAGCACACCGGCGGGACACTCTCGGCCTGCCCGGTCGCCGGGTCCTGGTCTCCCGCCAGTGGTCGAACAAAACCCTCCCGGATCACAAGGCCGACCGCGCCGAATTCGTTCGGCAACTGCTGGCCTCGGTGGGGATCGTCAAACCCGATACCTCGCATCTGAAGCTCTCGATCGTCCGGCCCGGCGACCGTTCGGTACCGCCCCGCGATCACCTGATCCTGTCGGCCATCGCCAAACGCAAGATCTGGCGTGCCGAGTACACCCGCGCACTTCTTGAGGCCGGTCCACCAGCACAGCAAGACACTTCGGCAATACCGGTAGCGGCATAGGAAGGGGAACACGGTGAACGAGGAAGAAGGCTACCTGCGCGCCAAGGATTGCGAGGTGCTGACCGGAATCCCGGAAGCTACCTGGCGGTGGTGGGCGCACGTCGGACAGGGCCCGGCGAGTTTCAAGCTCGGACCCCGCCGCCGGGTGTGGCGTAAGTCGGTGGTCCTTGCCTGGATCGTTGAGCAGGAGAAGCTGACCGGAACTGGTGAGGCTGCCTGATGGCTACCCGCCGTAATCGTCGCTCGGGGGTCGAAGACCGCTGGACCAGGGACGAACACCAAGAGGACGGCACGGTTCGGCGAGTTCCCTCGACTCGCTACGGAACGGGTAAGCGCTGGATGGCTCGGTACGTCGACGGTTCAGGCAAGGAGCACGCGAAGAGCTTTGCGCGAAAGACGGATGCCCAGACCTGGCTTGACGGCCAGACTTCAGCAGTGGTCGTGGGGCTGCATGCTCCGCCATCCGCCGGGCGGGTGACCGTCGACGTGGTTGCGCAAGCGTGGTTGGCGGGGCATCCCTCGTGGGAACGAGGCACCCGGTCGCGGTACGAGTCGATCGTCAAGCGGCATATTCTCCCGAAGTGGGGAAGCGTGAGGCTCGCTGATCTGGTGGATATGCATGACGAGCTTCAGGCATGGGTCACTGCTCAGGTGGACGCAGGTGCGGCTGGTGGCACCGTCCGGAAGAACCTCGGTGTGCTGTCCCAGATCTGTGATCACGCTGTCAAGACTCGCAAGATCGCGGTCAACCCGTGCCGGACTCTGGACCGGCCAAAACAGCGGCTTGCCAAACGGCGCTACCTGTCCGGCGTCGAGGTGGAGCGGCTGGCCGAGCGTTCGGGTTCCAACTGGCTCACGGTGATGGTGCTGGCCTACTGCGGCCTGCGATTCGCCGAGCTTGCGGGTATGCAGGTTTCCGCAATCAACCTCGGGCGCAGACGGATCCAGGTCGAGCGGACGATTACCGAGGTGGATGGGCAACTGGTGACCAAGGCCCCGAAGGATCACCAGCGGCGAAGTGTCGCGTTCCCGGCCTTCCTGATCGAACCGATGAAAGAGCGCGTGGCGGGCCGACTTGATGAAGCGGAGGTCTTCACCTCGTCACAGGGCGCGGTTCTGCGGGTGCGGAACATGCGGCGGGATTGGTTCGATGGTGCCGCGAAAGCTGCCGGGTTGGCGGGACTCACCCCGCACGAGCTCCGGCACACGGCCGCTTCGCTTGCTGTGTCGCAGGGAGCCTCGGTGCTTGCCCTCCAGCGGATGCTGGGTCACGACAAGCCGAGTACCACGCTGGACTTCTACGCGGACCTGTTCGATGACGATCTGGACGATGTGGCGACGAGGCTCGATTCGGCCCGTACGGGATTCGCTGCGGACTGGCTGCGGACTGGGGGAGCGGCTGAGTCGGAAGGCTTCGAGAAGAAGCCCGCCTGACCTGCATAAATAACTGTGCCCTCGGCAGGATTCGAACCTGCGACACCCGCTTTAGGAGAGCGGTGCTCTATCCCCTGAGCTACGAGGGCCGGGCCGTGGCCGGTGGGCAGAGTCTACCGGGTCACCCGCTTCGGGGCCGCATCGTGGGGAGCGGCCCCGATGGGGGTCAGGCCGCGCGGCTGGTTTCGTAGTCGGCGGGGTCGAAGCGGCGGGTCTTCCAGCGGTAGAGGATCGTGGCGCCCGGCCAGTTGTTGGTGATGCGGCCGGAGGCGTTGCGGTACCAGCTGGAGCAGAAGTTCCAGGGGGTGTCCTTCAGGCGTTTCTGTAGCCAATCGTCCCAGCGCTGTTCGGTTTCCGGGCGGGCGGCGAGACCGCGGCCGGGGTTCTCGCGCAGGTATTCGATGGCCTGGCGGATGTAGCGGGCCTGCGCTTCCAGCATGTAAACGATGGAGCCGGAGCCGACATTGGTGTTCGGGCCGTACATCATGAACAGGTTCGGGAAGTTCGGGACCGAGACGCCGAGGTAGGCGCGGGCGCCTTCGGCGGCCCAGGTGTCGGCGAGTTTGCGGCCACCCGCGCCGTAGATGTTCATGGGGGCGAGGAATTCGGTGCCCTTGAAGCCGGTGCCGTAGATGATGACGTCGACTTCGTGGTGGATACCGTCGGCGGTGCGCACGCCCGTGGGGGTGATCTCGGTGATGGGGTTGGTCTCCACGGTGACGTTCGGCCGGCTCAGGGCGGGGAAGTAGTCGTTGGAGAAGAGGGCGCGTTTGCAGCCGGGGGCGTAGTCGGGGGTGAGTTTTTCGCGCAGGATCGGGTCGGGGACCTGGCGGGTGCGGTGGGCGTCGGCGACCTTCACCACGGGGGCCTGGATGCCCTGGAGGTCGGTGAGGGCCAGGGCCATGACCTCGAAGAACATCCACCAGCCGAAGCGTTCGGCCCAGCGGACCGGCGGAAGGTACTTGAACACGGCGTGGTGGCGGGGGGCGTAGGCGGCGTCGGCCTTGGGCAGGACCCAGGCGGCGGAACGCTGGAAGAGGGTGAGGTGTTCGCTGAGCGGCTGGATACGGGGGATGTACTGGATGGCGCTGGCGCCGGTGCCGATACAGGCGACGCGTTTACCGGTGAGGTCGACGGAGTGGTCCCATTCGGCGGAGTGGAAGGCGGGGCCGGCGAAGGTGTCGATCCCGGGGATGTTCGGCATGGCGGGGCGGGAGAGCTGGCCGACGGCGGAGATCAGGACGTCGGCGGTGAGCTGTTCGCCGTCGGTGGTGCGGATCTGCCACTTCGCGGTGGTCTCGTCGTATTCGGCGTCGCTGATCTCGGTGCCGAAGCGGATATGGCGTTCGAGATCGTATTTACCGACCACGCGGCGCATATAGGCGTGGATATCGGCCTGCTCGGAGAAGCGGCGAGGCCAATCGGAGCGCGGTTCGAAGGACCAGGAGTACAGCGGGGACGGCACATCGCAGGCCGCGCCGGGGTAGGTGTTCTCGCGCCAGACGCCGCCGAAGTCCCGGGCGCGTTCGAGGATGGCGAAATCTTTCACGCCGGAACGCAGGAGCTCCAGTCCCATACCGAGCCCACCGAACCCGGCCCCGATGATGATGATCGACGGCGATGTCATGGTCTCAGAGTAGGTCGGGCGACGGTGCCGTCGAAGAGAACGACGGTCAGCGAATCGAGATTTTCGGCCATAAAATCGGGACCGCGGGGGCGATGCGCGTGCATATGTAAGCGAGCGCTCGCCAGGTCCGGCGTTATCGGCCCGAGGGGGTGAAACTGGTGGTCCACGGGCTTTAGAGCCGCGAATATTCGTCCTATCAATGGGTCATGAACCGGGTGCGTGTCTCGTTTGGATGTCATTTCGTTATCTGACTTGGCAGCGGGCCGGAATCCCCGTTATCACAGTGGAGTGCTCGGCGGCGATGGCGCAGTGCCGGTGGCCCGCAGGGGGCGTCGCGGGCATTGCGTTCCATCCCGCCGTCCGGCGCCGATCATCGGTTCGCGCCTTTGTCGCGCTGACCAGCGCGCCCGGTGAATGCACCCGGATTCCGTCTACCCCCACCACGCCCGGCTACTCCACGGTAGTGTTCGGCGGTGTGATGTGAGTCATTCCCGTTCCTGTGTCTCACAGGGGTGTGGTCCGGACTCACCGCGCGACCGTTCGCCGCCCAGATGAGTTAGGGGTATTTCCGATGTTGAGCACCATGATGGACGACCAGCTGTCCTTGGCCACGCTGCTGCGCTACGCGTCCACCTTCGTCGGCGATTCCACGGTGTCCACCTGGACCGGGGACGGAGTGCGCACCATGACCTACCGCGAGGTCGGGGCCGACTCGGCCAGACTGGCCAACGCGCTCACCGATCTGGGTATCGGCGAGGGCGACCGGGTCGGCACCTTCATGTGGAACAACAACGAGCATTTCCTGGCCTATATCGCGATCCCGGCCATGGGAGCGGTGTTGCACGCGCTGAACATCCGGCTCTCGGCCGAACAGCTGATCTTCGTGGCGAACCATGCCGAGGATCAGGTGGTACTCGTCGACGCCAGTCTGGTGCCGCTGTTCGCCCAGTACCTGCCGCATCTGAAAACGGTCCGGCAGGTGATCGTGGTGAACGGCGACGCCGCGTCGCTGTCCGCACCCGAGGGCGTGACCGTGCACGATTACACCGAGCTGCTGGCGAAATACCCGGCCGAGTTCGACTTTCCGGTGCTGGACGAGCGCTCGCCGTCGTCGATGTGCTACACCTCCGGCACCACCGGCGACCCGAAAGGGGTCGTCTATTCCCATCGGTCCAACTGGCTGCACGCCATGCAGGCGACCACGCCCTCGTCGATGGGGACGCGCAACGACGACACCATGCTCGCGATCGTGCCGCTGTTCCATGCCAATGCCTGGGGGCTGCCCTACACGGCACTGCTGACCGGGGCGAATCTGCTGATGCCGGACCGGTTCCTGCAGCCGGCGCCGCTGCTGGAGATGATGGCCGCGGTGAAACCGACCTTCGCGGCGGCGGTGCCGACCATCTGGGGCGGGGTGCTGGCCGCGCTGGACGCGCAGCCACAGGACATCACGCATCTGCGTTCGGTGGTGGTGGGTGGTGCGGCCGCGCCGCCGTCGATGATGAAGGCGTTCGAGCAGAAGCACGGGGTGCCGGTTATTCACGCCTGGGGGATGACCGAGACCTCGCCGCTGGGCAGTGTGGCGCAGCCGCCGCAGGGTGTGACCGAGGAGGAGGCCTGGGCCTACCGCGTCACTCAGGGGCGCTTTCCGGCCGGGGTGCAGGCCCGGCTGGTCGGCGACGACGGGAAGGTCGTGCCCAACGACGGCAATTCCCTGGGTGAGGTCGAGGTTCGCGGGCCGTGGATCACCGGCTCCTACTATTCGCCCGACGGGGTGGAAGTGGACCCCGGCAAATTCGACGACGGGTGGCTGCGCACCGGAGATGTGGGCAAGATCAGCCCGGACGGCTACCTGACGCTGGTCGACCGGTCCAAGGATGTGATCAAGTCCGGCGGTGAGTGGATCTCCTCGGTGGACCTGGAGAACGCCGTGATGGGGCATCCCGCGGTGGCCGAGGCGGCGGTGATCGGTATCCCCGACGAGAAGTGGGACGAGCGCCCGCTGGTGGCGATCGTGCCGGCCGCGGGTGTGTCGGTGGAACCGGCGGAACTACGCGAATTCCTCGCGGATCGTTTCGCGAAATGGCAGCTGCCGGAGTACTGGGCCTTCATCACCGAGGTGCCCAAGACCAGTGTCGGCAAGTTCGACAAGAAACGGCTGCGGGCCCAGCACGCGGACGGAGAGCTGACCGTCACGACCGTGCGCTGAGGTCTCATGGCCGGGGTTTCCGGCCGGATGCGCGGTCCCCGGCGCGAATTCGCGCCGGGGACCTGTCGGGTCAGCAGTTACGCAGTTCCGGGCTCTGGTTGAGCAACTGGTTGCGGGGGCTGATGAAGCGGCTGTAGGTCTCACCGCCGACCGCCGACAGCGGGAACGCCGCCACCCGGTGGCAGTTCTGGAATGCCAGTTTGACGCCGAAGTGCCGTTCCAGTCCGCCTCGGATGGCATCCGAGGCCAGGGCGCGCAACAGCTGACCGCGTGCCGTCTCGTCCGGCGGGGCCACTTCGTTGTCGGCGAATTCCGCGGTGCCGGAGCCGAGTTCGCCGGCCACGCGACTGACGACCTCCCACGCGTAGGGCAGCGAGTTGCGGACGCATTCGACGAATTCGGCGTCGGTGACATCACCGCGCTCGGCACGTTCCAATAGAGCGGTGGGGACATCTAGGGACACGGCGACCTCCTGGGTCAACTGGTCTTGCAACTGATGGTGCGGAAACCCGCGTGCAGATCTGCCGGGTCGAGTCTAATCGAAATTGGTTGTCAATTGCAGTGGATTGGTCGTGAAAGTCGTTCGCGGGGCGCGGCTTTGACGGTAGCGGATCCATTGCTGTCCCGGCGGTCCGCCGCATGGGGCGTGCGGGCAGCCGCTGTCGGGGGTCGGTGGGCGGGGTTTGCCGGGGGGTGACCAGACCGTGCGGGGATGGGTTATGAGAAGCTCGCAAATATTACGAAAAAGACAGTGTTCACAACTGGGTGCGCAGACTGTATTACCCGCCTGAACTGGACCTTTTCTGAAAAGGTTGCGATTCGGTCACGGGCCGGTAGAGTTACCGTCACAACGGATGCCGAAACGTTACGTTTACCCCGGCTCGAGTAGCTGGATCCGTGCACGGCGTTCCACCCTGATGACCGGATAGCGAGGACGGACCTTTGGCGCACCATCGATTAGGCCCCAGCTCCATCACCGTTATGAGCCTTGTCGGTGACGATGTGCAGGTCCGCCCCCGCCGCCACCGCGCCGCCGCCACCGCGGCCGAAAAAGTCCGCGCCGCAGCCGGAGCCGCTGTCGCGGCCGGCGCGCTGATCGGTACCGCTTCCCAGATCGCCCCAGCGATCGCCTACGCCACGCCGCTGCTGCCCGGCGGTGGCGACGACGAGGCCGTGAAGGCCGAACCGGTCACGCCCGCCGCGGACGCCGCGCCCGCCTCCGCCGAGCGGATGGCGCAGGCCGCGCCGGTCGCCGATCCGCAGCCCGCACCGGTCCAGGCCGCCCCGATCGCCGCACCCGCGCCGGTGGCCGCACCATTCGGCCTGCAGAATCTGCCACCCGAGGTCGCCGCCCCGCTGACCCAGGCCGAGCAGACCCTGAAGCAGTTGCATCAGCAGCTCGCCCCCGCCGCCGCGGTCCGGCCGGTCGCCGGCGTCGTCAGCTCCACCTATGGCAGCCGGTGGGGCGCCATGCACTACGGTATCGACTTCGCCGATACACTCGGCGCGCCGATCAAATCGGTTGCCTCCGGCACGGTGGTCGAAGCCGGTCCGGCCTCCGGATTCGGAATGTGGGTCCGGGTCCTGCACGACGACGGCACCACCGGCGTCTACGGGCACGTCAACGATATCTACGTCAGCGAAGGGCAGCGGGTGAACGCGGGTGAGGTAATCGCCACCGTGGGCAACCGCGGGCAATCCACCGGTCCCCATCTGCATCTGGAGATCTGGGACCAAGGTGGTAGCAAAATCGATCCGATGACCTGGATGATGTCCAAGGGGGTGCCGCTGGAGTGGGGACCCTCGCACTGAGATCGACAGAATCGATCGACCGCCCGATCCTCGCCACCCCCGCGGGGTTGCAGGGAGAACTGCGGACGTCCGGCGTGACCGAACTGGCCGATATCTTCGAACCCGACTCGATCCACGGTCGGGTGTACGCGGCGCTGGTACAGCGGCCGCGATCAGGGCTCGCCGATATCGCCCGGCACACCGCCCTCTCCGAGACCGTGGTCGAGAACGCGCTCGACGACCTGTGCGGGCTGCGTGCCGTGATCCGGCTCACCGAGCCCGACGGCACCCCGCGCTGGGATGCCCAGGCGCCGGAATCGCTGTCCGAAGCCGAGGCTCGGCGGCGGCGCCAGGAGATCAGCACCATGCACGCGGCCGCGGCCCGGCTCAGCGAGACCTTCCGTTCGGTACGGCGCTCGCAGGGCTGGAACGGCGTGATCTCGCCGGTCTTCGAACGGGCCGAACTGCTCGCCGACTTCGAGTCGCTGCACGCCAACGCCGACAGCTCGGTGAAAATGGTCGAGCGCAGCCCGCATATCAGCGACCCCGAACGCGACAGCCGGATCGCCGAACTCAAACAGACCCGGATGGCCGAGGGCGTGCGGTACCGGATCCTCTACCAGGACACGATCTACCAGGACGCGGACCGGCTACGGCACACCCTGGCCACCAATGCGCGTGGCGCGCAGGCCCGTACCCTGCCCGATCCGCCGTTCAAGCTGATCATCGCCGACGACGAACGCGCCAGCCTGGTGCTGCACACCGACGAACGCCGTCCCGACCCGATGGCGCTGCGGATCAACGGGTCACCACTGCTGGATATGTTGATCCGCAGTTTCGATGTGCTGTGGACGCTGTCCGCGCCGATCTCGGTGCAGCCGGAAGCCGACGAACTCGACGAACGCGACCGCGCGATCCTCACCATGATGGGAATGGGGGCGACCGACGATACGATCGCCCGCCGGCTCGGTATGTCGCGGCGCACCGTGGTCCGGCGCACCGCCCGGCTGCTGGAGCGGCTCGGCGCCAGCACCCGTTTCCAGGCCGGCGTACAGGCGATCCGGCGCGGCTGGTTGTGAACCCGTGCATCGGCCGGGTGCGGGCGGCGATGCCCGGGCCTGTGCTTCCGGTGTAGCCACGGAACCCGGACAACGGAAACCTCCCGGCGGGCGAGACGGCCCGCCGGTGGTGGCTCGTTCCCCGGGCGGCGACCCGGGGCGCTCCCGAATATGATGGCCACACCGCGCCGGCCCCGGTCCATATGCCCTTCCACCCCCGCAGGGTATGTAGGGGGCCGGGACCTGGCTCGATGCGAGAGGTGAACGCACCCGAATGCACACTGCCCGCCGTCCTTTTCTCGGTAGTCGACGGCGTCGTTCGGGAAGCCCGCTGTTCGCCCAGCTGCTGACCGCCGCCGTCGAATCCGCCGCCACCGAGGTGGCGATCCGCTTCAACCCGACGGGCGACCCCGCCCACCAGCGCGAGATCACCTACCAGGAGCTGGACGAAGGGTCCTCACGACTGGCCCGGGAACTGATCGAACGCGGAATCGGACCGGGCGACTCGGTGGCGATCGGGCTCGCGCGCAGCCCCGAATCGGTGCTCGCGATATGGGCGATCGCGAAAACCGGCGCCGCCCATGTGCCGATCGACCCGGGACTACCCGGCGACCGGATCGACCGGATGGCCGCCGGTTCCGGAGCCGTTCTCGGTCTCACGACCTCACGCTATCGATCCGCGCTCGGCCGGTCCCTGTACTGGATGGAACTGGACGATCCGGTGCAGGCCGAACGGATCACGCGCCGGGCGCGGCACCCGATCTCCTACGCCGACCGGGTCCGGATGCTCGACGCGAGCCATCCCGCCTATATCGCCTACACATCCGCTCCGGGCGGGGAACACACCGGTGTGGTGGTCCCGCACAGCGGACTGGCCCCGGTGGTCGCGGCGGCCACCGACCACTACGGCATCACCAGCGATTCCCGGGTGGCCCATATGTGCTCCCCGGACGTCGACGTCTCGGTGCTGGAACTATTGCTGACCTTCAGCTCCGGCGCCACGCTGGTGCTCGTCCCCGCGGGAAAGACCGACGGCCGGCACCTCACCGACCTGCTGGTGCGGGAACAGGTGACCCATGTGTTCACCACCCCGGCGGCACTGGCCTCCGTGGACCCGGCGAAGCTCACCGGCCTCCATGTGGTCGCCGCCATCGGTGGCGCATGCGACTTCGAGCCGATCGGCCGCTGGGCGCATGAGCGGAACTTCTTCACCGGCTACGGCCGCACCGAGGCCGGTGTCATCGCGACCGGACCCGGTACGACGGCGCCGGGGGCACCTATCACGGTCGGTGCCGCCCTGAACGGTGCCGGTGTCTTCGTTCTCGACTCCCGGTTGCGGCCGGTACCCACCGGTGTGGTGGGTGAGCTCTACCTTTCCGGGCCGGCGCTGGCGCACGGGTACCTCGGGCGGCGCGGACTCACCGCGCAGCATTTCGTCGCGGCGCCCTTCGGCGCCGAACTCGGCCGGCCCGGTGCCCGGATGTACCGCACCGGCGATCTGGTGCGGCGGATCGTCACACCGCGCGGCGAAGAGCTCGAGTACCTGGGCCGCAGCGGTTCCCGGGTGGCGGGGCGCGGGGCCGGGCGGGGTGAGGTTCCGCAGACTCCGAGAGATGAGTTCGACCGGGGTGCGCTGCCGCAACGTTTACGCGAGTTCGCGGGGGGAACGGTCGCGCCGAATCCGGCGGAGCCCGAAGCGCTGCCCGTGAGTATTCGCGAGCCGGCGCCGCCGCCCATCCACGAGTCCGGTCACGGTGGTCCGCGTGCAGGCAGGCCCGTGGCCGGGCCGGCGGGGAACTTTCCGGCTTCGGGTCGCGAGGGCGAGCGCAGGGCGCTGCCGGAACGTGGGCGCGGGATCGGACACGAAGAGTCTTCGGCGGGCGAGTTCGATCGGGCTGTACTGCCGGGATCTTCGCATGGGCTCGGGAGCGGTGCGGTGCCGGCGGGTTCGGCCGACGACTTCGACCGTGTCGCGCCGCCGGCGCGTTCGCATGGGCGCGGAGGAGAGGTACTGCCGAGATCTTCGCGCGGGCGCGAGGGCGACGAGGCGCCGGTGGGTTCGGCCGGCGAGAGCGAACGAGTGGCGCTGCCGCAACGTTCGCGTGGGCTGAGGGGTGAGGTGCCGCCGGCCTCGGGCAGTGAGTTCGATCGGGCCGTGCTGCCGGGATCTTCGCGTGAGCGTGAGGGCGGCGCGGTGCCGGTGGGTTCGGGCCGTGAGTTCGATCGCGCTGTACTGCCGGGGCCTTCGCGTGGGCGTGAGGGTGGTGCGGTGCCGGGCGGTGAGGTCGGTCGAGGCGTGCGGCCGGAATCCGCGCCTGAGCTCGGGGGTGGTGCGGTGCCGGTGGGTTCGGCCGGCGAGAGCGAACGAGTGGTGCTGCCGCAACGTTCGCGGGGGCCGGGGGGTGAGGTGCCGCCGGTGCCGGGCGGTGAGGTCGGTCGAGGCGTGCGGCCGGGATCC
>NZ_JBFAHF010000003.1:0-198191 GCF_040654015.1 Nocardia sp. NPDC050799 | reverse complement strand
CCGCGCCTGAGCTCGGGGGTGGTGCGGTGCCGGTGGGTTCGGCCGGCGAGAGCGAACGAGTGGTGCTGCCGCAACGCTCGCGGGGGCCGGGGGGTGAGGTGCCGCCGGTGCCGGGCGGTGAGGTCGGTCGAGGCGTGCGGCCGGGATCCGCGCCTGAGCTCGGGGGTGGTGCGGTGCCGGTGGGTTCGGCCGGCGAGAGCGAACGAGTGGTGCTGCCGCAACGCTCGCGGGGGCCGGGGGGTGGGGTGCGGCCGAGCTCTGCCCGTGGGCGCGGGAGTGGTGCGGTACCGCCGGAGCGGTCCGGTGAGTTCGTGCCCGGAGCGGTACCCCGAAACGGTAGGCCGGGGCGCGGAGAGGTTCCGCAGCAGCGAGACACTGCGCTCGATCGGAGTGCGCTGCCGCAACCTTCGCGTGGGTTCGCGGGGGATGTGGTCCCGCCTGCCACGACGGACGCGGCGGCGCGCGATGCGCGGCCCGAAGCCGGGCTCGCGGGTGGGCCGGGGGAGGGTCTGTCACCTTCGGCCCGGCCGTTCGAGCGTGGGGGGCCGGCGGAGAACTGGCGTAGCTTCCGAGGCGACGCGGTTTCGCCGGGTCCGGCGGGACTACCCGAACACCTGACCCGGCGTGGGTATGCGCGCGGGTTCGGGCAGCAGGATACTCCGCCGATCCCGGCCGACGGTATCGGTGCCGTGCCGCCGACCCCGATTCTGGCCGAGTACCTGGCGGGTGGTGTGCATTCCGGTTTCGCGCAGACCGCGGTGCTGGCGTTGCCGGAGGGGATCGATCGGGCCTGGACGGCGGCGGTCCTCGGTGCCGTGGTGGAGCGGCACGATATGTTGCGGGCGCGGCTGGTGGCCGAGGACGGGCAGTACCGGTGGGAGGTTCCCGACAGTGGGCCGGTCGGGGAGAGCTGGCTGCTCGCCGAGGTCGAGGTGCCCGCGGGGACCCGTCCGGCCGAGGTTGCCGCGATCGTCGGTTCGGCGAGGGAAACGACTGTGGCGCGGCTGGATCCGCTCGGTGGCCGGATGGTCGCCGCGACCCGGCTGTGCCGTCCGGGCGCTCGCGATGCGCTGCTGCTCGCTGTGCACCACTATGTGGTCGACAATGTGTCCTGGCAGATCCTGCTGGCGGATCTGGCTCGGGCCTGGGTGCAGGTGGCCGGTCGGCGGCGTCCCGAACTGCCCCCGGTCACCACGTCGTTCCGGCGCTGGGCGCAGGCGGCGGCCGAACCCGTCGCGCCACCGGACCGCGATACCGCGCTCGCCGAGTGGCGGAAGGTGCTGGCCACCCCGGACCCGCTGCTCGGTGCGCGGGCGATCGATCCCACCATCGATACCCACACGTCGGTGTACCGGTTCGCGGTGGAAGTGCCGGCGGATATCGCCGAGGTGGTGCTGACCGAGGTACCGGTGCTGTACCGCACGAATTCCGACGGTCCGCTGCTGGCCGCACTCGCCCTGGCGGTGCGGAACTGGCGGTCCCGGCGCGGGGTGGACTGCGCGACCACCCGGGTCCGGCTGTTCGGCGACGGACGCGCGGAATCGTTACCGCCCGGGGCGGATCTCACCCGTACCGTCGGCTGGTTCGATACGGCATATCCGGTGGCTCTGGACCTCGGCGATATCGACCCCCGGGCCGCACTGGCCGCGGGCCCGGTGACCGCCGCGCTACTGCGTTCGGTGAAGGAACAGCTGGTGGCCCTCCCGCGGCCGCTCGGTTTCGGGTTGCTGCGCCGGTCGGACCCCGGTGAATTCGACGGGCCCCTGGCACAGATCGGTTTCGCCTGTGCGGGCCGGTTCGCGGTACCCGGTGACGACGAGACGGCCTGGCGGCCCCTCGGTGAACTCGGCGGGTTCGCGACCGCCTTCGACCGGGATATGCCGGCGGAGACGGTGATCGATATCGAAGCCGTCGTCGGCGGCGACGGCCGGATCACGGCCTCGTTCGCCTACGCCGCCGAAATCGTCGACGAGCCGGCGGTCCGTGAGCTGGCCGACGAATGGCTGGCCGCGGTCAACGCCATCGCCCGGCATATCGCCGACCCGGCGGCCGGCGGCCTGACTCCCTCGGATCTGCCGCTGGTCCGCGTCGGGCAGGAGGAGCTCGATACCTGGCGCGCGGAGCACCCGGGCCTGATCGATGTGCTGCCGCTCGCGCCGCTGGGCGCGGGGTTGTTCTTCCATTCCCAGTTCACGGCGGGTGGTCCCGACGACTACGTGATGTTGCTCGCCGTCGAACTCGGGGGCGTCATCGATCTGGACCGGTTGCACCGGGCCGCGCAGGGGCTCGTCGACCGGCATCCGGTCCTGCGCACCGCGTTCGTGACGGCCGCCGACGGGTCGCCGGTGCAATTGGTGACCGCGGCCGTCACGGTGCCGTGGCTGGTGTCCGACGATGTCGGCGACTACGAGATACCGGAACTGCTGGAGAGCGAACGGCTCACCAGGTTCGCGCTGGATACCGCGCCGCTGCTGCGGTGCACGGTGTATCGCACGGTATCCGGCCGTACCCATCTCGTGCTGGCCGCGCACCAGCTGCTCTTGGACGGCCGGTCGGCGCAGATTCTGCTCGCGGATCTGCTGACCCTCTATGCCCGCCACGGTGACCCGGCGGCGCTGCCGCCGCCTCCGGCCTACCGCGACTATCTGGGGTGGCTGGCGCGGCAGGACACCGCAGCCGGCCGGGCCCGCTGGGCGGAGGTGCTGCGGGGTGCCCGGCCGACCGAACTCGCTCCGGTGCTCGCCCCGCCCACTCGACCGGAAACGGGGATCGGGAAGGTCGATCTCGCGCTCGGCGATGTCGAGACAGCCGCCATGGCGGCGTACGCGGCCGCGGCCGGGGTGACGGTCGAGACCGTGGTGCAGGCGCTGTGGGCGCTGTTGCTGGCGGGTCTGACCGGCCGCCGGGACATCGTGTTCGGTGTCGTGGTCGCCGGGCGGCCGTCCGGGCTGAGCGGCGTCGGCGAGATGGCCGGTCTGTTCGCCAACACCCTCCCGATGCGGGTGCGTTTCGAACCCGGGTGGACCGTGCGGGATCTGCTGGCCCGCATCCGGTCCGAACAGCATGCCCTGCGTGACCATCACCATCTGAGCGCCGCCGATACGGCGCCGGGCGCGGCGGCCCTCTTCGACACCCTGCTGGCCTACGACGCACACCCGGTCGGCGCGGCACGCCCGACCGTTGCCGGTGGCCTCGACGGGCTCGAGGTGCTGGAGCCGACCTCCCGTGCCCTCACCCACTACCCGGTGACACTGGTGGCGGAGCCGGCGGACCGACTGCTGCTGCGCCTGTGGTACCGCCGGGAACTCATCGACGAATCCGCGGCCGGCGCCCTTTCCGTATTGCTGCACGCGCTCGTGGGCCAGTTGCTGGCGGTGCCCGCGGAACTCGGACCGACCCCGGCCGCGGACTGGTGGCGGGCCCCCGGCATGCTCGTCGGCCGCGCCGAGCTGCCCGCCGATCGACCGCGCCCGGCCGCCCCGTCCGGACGCTGCGGTCAGGTGACGCGGGAGCTGGATATCGACCTGCTCGATTCGCTGAACGATATCGCGGCGCTTCAGGAGACGACCGCGTTCACCGTGATACAGGCGGCGCTGGCCATTCTGCTGGCCCGGCTGTCGGGGCATCGGGATATCGCGGTCGGGGCGTTCAGCACCCAGCACGCCGCGGCCGGATTGTCGGTACTGCATACCGATCTGGATCCGGCGTTGCGCTTCGACGAACTGCTCGGCACCGCCCGCCTCGCCGGTGGTGCGCTCTTCGAGACCGGGGGCCGCGGCACCGAGCGGCTGGGACAACTGATCGACACGGTGCGCACCGCCGCCGGGCAGCCGCCCTTCCGGGTACTGCTGGCCACCACGGACGCGCCCGCCCGCCTGCCGGACATGCTCGACCTGCGGGTGGACCTGCTCGATACCGGCGCCGAGGCGCGGCTCACCTTCACCTACACCAGCGACCTGTTCGACGCGTCCACGCTCGGCGACCACGCGGACCGGCTGCTGCGGATCCTGCACGCGGTGGCCGCCGATCCGCACCGGATCGTCGGCGATATCGATCTGCTCGCCCCCGGCGAACGTGATCTGGTGCTGTGGGAATGGAACAGCGGCGGGGTCCGGGTGCCGGCGGTGACGCTGGTCGACCTCATCGAGGCCCAGGCCCGCCTGCGGCCGCGGTCTCCGGCCGTGCGGTCCGGCGGGACCGTGCTGAGTTTCGCGGAACTGCTGAGCCGGTCGTATCAGGTGGCACGCGCCCTGATCGCCGCCGGGGCGGCCCCGGAAACCCTGGTGGCCGTGGCGGTGCCGCGGACCGAGGAGTTGCCGGTCGCATTGCTCGGTGTGCTGCTGTCCGGTGCCGGTTATCTCCCGATCGACACCACCTTCCCGCGGCAGCGACTGGACTTCGTGCTCGCCGAGGGCCGCCCGGTCGCCGTCCTCACGACCGCCGCCGAACGTGACGCGGTCCCGGCCGTGGACGTGCCGGTGATCCTGCTCGCCGACACCGTGAACCGTTCCACCGAGCCGGTCTCCGATGCCGAGCGCCGGGGCCCGCTGCGCCCGGACAACCTGGCCTACGTCGTGCACACCTCCGGTTCCACCGGTGTGCCCAGGGCGGTGGCCGTGGCGCACCGCAACGTGGTGGAACTCTTCGCCAACACCCAGCTGCTGTTCGAATTCGACGACGCCGATGTGTGGACCCTGTTCCATTCGGTCGCCTTCGACTTCTCGGTGTGGGAACTGTGGTGCGCACTGGCCAGTGGCGGATCGGTGGTGGTGGTGGACCGGTCGGCCGCCCGGTCGCCCGAACGGTTCCGGGAACTGCTCATCCGCGAACGGGTCACCGTGCTCAACCAGACACCATCGGTGTTCTATCGACTCGCGGAGGCCGACCGGCTCGCGCACGGCGACGGCACCGGCGCACTCGCCCTGCGCTATGTGGTGTTCGGCGGCGAAGCGCTGGATCTGCGCCGGCTGCGGAGCTGGTACGAACGGCACGGCGGCCCCGAGACGGACGGGCCGTGGCTGGTGAACATGTACGGCCTCACCGAGACCACCGTGCACGCCTCGTTCCTGGCACTCGACGAAAAGCTGGTGGACAACCCGGCCGGCGTGATCGGCCGGGCGCTGCCCGGTCTGGACGCGTTCGTGCTGGACGAGCGCCTGCACCCGGCGCCGGTCGGTGTACCGGGCGAGATCTATGTGTCGGGGCGGCAGCTGACCCGCGGCTATCCGGACAGTCCGGGCGTCACCGCCACCCGATTCGTCGCCGACCCGTTCGGTGCGCCGGGGTCACGGATGTATCGCAGCGGTGATATCGGCCGCTGGGCCGCTTTCGGTGGCCGCGCCGATCTGGAGTATGCCGGTCGCGGGGATGCGCAGGTGCAGTTGCGGGGGTTCCGGATCGAACTCGGCGAGGTCGAGTCGGCCCTGCTGCGCTGCCCAGGGGTGGGCCGGGCGGTCGCGCTGGTGCGTACCGACGAAGTGGCCGGGGACCGGCTGCTCGGTTATGCGGTGCCCGCCGCGGAGCAGGAGGTCGTCCTCGATCCGGCGCTGCTGCGCGAGCAGGTCGCCGAATTCCTGCCCGAATACATGGTTCCCGAGGCGCTGGTCATCGTCGAGGAACTGCCGCTGACCCCGCACGGGAAACTCGACCGGGACGCGCTACCGGTTCCGGCGGTGGCCGGCCGGGCGCCCTACACCGCCCCGGTGGGTCGGGTGGAGACGGTGGTGGCGGGTGTCTTCGCCGACCTGCTGGGCGCCGAACTCGTCGGTGCCGCGGACGATTTCTTCGCTCTCGGAGGTAATTCGCTGACCGCCACCCGGGCGGTGGCCCGGATCAACGAGGCGCTGTCGGCCGAGCTCGTGGTACGCGTGCTGTTCGAGGCGCCGACGGTGGCCGCGCTGGCCGCGCGGGTGGTTCCCGGGGTCGTCCCGCAGGTGGAGCGACCGGCGCTGGCTCGGGTCGATCGGCCCGAACGGATCCCATTGTCTCCGCGGCAGTACCGGCTGTGGCCGGGCGACCGGCTCGCCCCGGATTCGGCGGTCCACAACATTCCGCTCGCCATCGGACTCGACGGCGCGCTCGATACGTCCGCGCTGCGATACGCCCTGTCCGACGTCCTGGAACGGCACGAGGTGCTGCGCACCCGCTATCCCGCTGGTCCGGACGGACTGCCGTACCAAGAGATCCTGCCGGTGGCCCAAGCGTTGCGCGGCGGTCTGGAGTCGGAGACCACCGAGGACGCGCTCGGCCGGATCGGTGAATTGCTGGCGGCCGGTTTCGATGTCACCACGCAGGTCCCGGTGCGCGGGCTGCTGCTCACCACCGGCCCCGACCGGCATGTGCTGGCGCTGGTCGTGCACCGTATCGCCGCCGACCCGGCCTCGCTCGCACCGCTGGCGCGTGACCTGATGACCGCGTACCTGGCCCGCGTCGGCGGGGAATCACCGCGCTGGTCGCCGCTGTCGGTGCAGTACGCCGACTACGCGATCTGGCAGGGCGCGGTGCTCGGGGAGGATGCCGACGAGAACTCGGTCGCGGCAGCGCAATCGGCGTACTGGCGCGACCGGTTGCGCGGCGCGACCGGGGAACCGGAACTGCCGCTGGACCGGCCGCGTCCGGCGATGCCCTCGACGCGGGGCGGCACCACGGGTTTCGCGGTACCCGCCGAAGTCCACGAGGGACTGGACCGGCTCGCCCGTGACCGCGGCGCCACGCTGTTCATGGTGTTGCACGCCGCGGTGAGCGTGCTGCTGCACCGGCTGACCGGCGCGGAGGACATCGCGGTGGGCACCCCGGTCGCCGGCCGGGGCGAGCGGGCGCTCGACGACCTCGTCGGTATGTTCGCCAATACCCTCGCGCTGCGCACGCGCGTCGACGCCACCCGGCCCTTCGCCGAACTGCTCGACGAGACACGGGAAACCGGCCTGGCGGCGTTCGACAATGCCGATATCCCGTTCGAACAGGTGGTGGAGGCCGCGGTTCCGGAGCGGTCCACCGCGCGCAATCCACTGTTCTCCGCGCTGCTGACGGTGGGGCACGACGAGCAGGTCGCGCTGAAACTGCCGGGTCTGTCCGTATGGTCGCTGGATTGCCGAGAGCTCACCGCCACCTTCGATCTGCGGATAGATATCGTTCCCGGCCACGACGCCGACGGTGCGCCCGGTGAGTTGAATGCCGTGCTGACCTATCCCGCGGACCTCTTCGACGAGGAGACGGTGCGGTCGTTCGGCCGCCGGCTGCGGCGGACGCTCACCGCGGTCGCCGTCGATCCACTGATGCCGGTGGGCGATATCGACTACTCGGACGCACCCGAGCGCTCCCGCGCACTTCCTCCCGCCGAGCAGTCGGTACCGGCCGCGACCGCGGGAACCGCGCTCGCCCAGACCCTGGGCGCCTCGGTGGAGGACGATCCGGAAGGTCCCGCGGTGGTGTGTGGCGAGGCGGCGGTGAGTTATCGCGAGCTCGACGCGCGGTCCTCGCGACTGGCGCGGGTGCTGCTCGCGCGCGGATACGGTCCGGGTACCGGCGTGGTGAGTGCGCTGGAACGCGGGGTGGACGCGGTGGTGGCGACCTGGGCGGTACTGAAGGCGGGCGCCACGCTTGTGCCCGCCGATGCCCTGGCGGTCGCGGCGGCCGCGGAGCTGGCGGTCGCGGCCGGACTGGCCGTGGGCCGGGCACCGGCCGCACCGCACCTCGAATGGCTGCTGCTCGACGATCCGGCGCTCGCCGCGGAGATCGCCGCCGAATCGCCGCGGCCGGTCACCTACGCGCACCGGGCACGGTCATTGCGCGGCAGCGATCTGGTCGTGGTGGACGGGACCGGCCGGCGGGTGAGCTACGACCAGCTGGCTGCCGCGGTGAACCGGGTGCACACCGTCACCGGCCTCACCTATGAGGCCAGGACCTACCGCGCCGGCCGCGGCGACAGTCCGGCGGCGGTACTGGAAACCGTGGCCGCCGGTGCCGCGGGCGCCTCGGTGGTGCTGCTTCCGGCAGAGCTGCCGGACGCGACGCCGGCGGGTGAGTGGATCACGCACCTGTGGTCCGACAGCGCCGGTCTGGCGGCACTCGACCCCGGCGCACTGGAGGATCTGACCACGCTCGTCCTCGACGAGCAGGACGCGCCGGGCGTGGCCTGGTCCGGTGTCGGCACGGTGCTGGACCTGCCCACGCTGCTGGGCTGACAGTGGGGCAGGGGCGACTTCCCGGGGGCCGCGGACTGTTTCGGCGCGGCCGGGTCCGGCCGCGCCGCGCCGGCCGGACCCGGGGCCGGGTTGCGCGGGGTGTAGCTGTGCGCGGCCCCGACCGGTAACCTGCCGGGTGCCATACCGGGTACCGGCGCATTGTGGCAGGCTGCTGTCCAAGCTGCGGCACGGTAGGGCGCGGCGGTGAAGTGCGATAGGCAGGCGAGGCGGACAGATGGATGCGGTAGTCGGTCAGCGGTGTGACCACCTCCGGAGGGCGAAAACGGTATGACGCGGCCAGTCCGGACCCGGCCCCACCGAACCCGGCGGCCCCGCGTGACCACCCTTCCGCAGCTGATCGCGAACGCTGTCGAAACCAATCCCGACGGTGCGGCGCTCGTCCTCGCCGACGGCACCGGCCCGCTGGAGCAGGTCAGCTACGCCGATCTGGACGCCTGGTCGAGCCGGTTGGCGCGGTCGCTCATGGCGCGCGGTATCGGTCCGGAGGATCTGGTGGCCGTGGCCATCCCGCGTTCGCTGGACGCGGTGCTGGCGGTCTGGGCGGTGGCCAAGACGGGTGCGGGGTTCGTGCCGATCGATCCCGCCTATCCGCCGAACTGGATCGCGCATCTGCTGGTCGATATCGGTGCCGTCTACGGTCTGGCGGTCTCCTGGGTTCGCAACGAACTCCCCGACGAGATCGAATGGTTGCAGGTCGACACGGTCGGCGCCGCCCGCGCGCTGGAGCAGTTCTCCTCCGAGCCGGTCACCTACGCCGACCGGATCCGCCCGCTGCGGGCCGAGCATCCCGCCTACGTCAGCTATGTCAGCGACGGCGAGGCCTCGCCGGACGGTGTGGTGGTCACCCAGGCCGGCCTGTCCGATCTGTGCTCCGAACAGCAGGGCCGCTTCCGGGTCGAACCCGAGGACCGCACGCTGCACTTCGCGCCGCTTCCCTCGGATTCGGCCGTACTGGAACTGCTGCTCGCGCTCGGCGGCGCCGCGACCATGGTGGTCGTCTCCCCGCTGGTGTCGACGGCGGACGAACTGACCGAACTGCTGCGCCGCACCGGTGTCACCCATGCCTACCTGACGCCGGAAGCGCTGGAGGTGATGGACCCGACGGGGCTCGACGAACTGGGCGTGGTGGTCGCCGGGCGCCGGCCGTGCCCGCCCGAATCGGTGGCGCGCTGGGCGATTCCCGTCGCCGGCGGGGCGACCCGGGTGCTGTACCAGGGTTACGGGCCGGCCGAGGCCACGATCATGACCAGCATCAGCACCGCGCTGACCCCCGGCGGGGCGCCGACCGTGGGCGCCCCGATCCGCGGGGTGACGGCCCATATCCTGGACGGCCGGCTCGCGCAGGTGCCCGACGGTGCGGTGGGCGAGCTGTATCTCGGCGGTCCGCAACTGGCCCGTGGCTATCACCGCCGGCCCGGGCGCACCGCGCAATTGCTGGTTGCCGACCCGTACGCCGACGACGGTTCCCGGCTCTTCCGCACCGGTGATCTGGTGCGCCGCACCGGCGACGGCGAGATGGAATTCATGGGCCGCGTCGAATTGCCGGCTGTCCAACAGGAGCTCTCGGACGTCACGGGGCCGAGCGACCCGGATATACCGCCGCTCGCCGTTGTCGAGGCCGCCGCGGAGCCGGAGTCAGCGCTCCCCGAATCGCCGGCCGACTTCGAGCAGAGCCTGCCGATCCGGGAAACCGCGGCTGCGCCCGCGCAGCCCGGCCTTCCGCACGCCGAACCCGAGCAGCCGGCCGAGGCGAATACCTTCGCCGGATACGGCTACGGCCCGGCCCGGCAGGAACCCGACGCCCCCGAACCGGCTCCCGTACGCGGACTGCCCGGTGCGGACAGCAGGCTCGCCTCCGAGCGGCGTGATATGGAACTGCCCGGTCGCGGCTACCTGGAAATGCCCGACCGCTCACATCCGCTGGGCGCGCGCGGCGCCCGGGCCGCGGAGCCTTCGCCCACCGGAACCGAGGCGAACGACCCGGCGGATCCGGAGGCCGACAGCCGGCCGATCGGCGGCCGGGAACTGCCGGTACCGAGCGAGGCGCAGCCCTCCCACGGGAGTTCGTTCCGGGCGGCCGGTGACGCGCTGGCGTTCTACGAGAACATGCCGGAGAGTGCGGCCGCGCCGGGGCCCCGGGGGCCGAGCCCGGCGGTGCTACCCGCCACCCGCCCGGAGCCCGGGGCCTCGGATTTCCCGTTCGGCGCCCGGGACAGCAACGCCCCGAGCCCACTGTGGCCCGACTCCGCCGGCGCGGCACGGCGTGCGGAGGAACCTCCGGCGCCGCAACCGGTAGCGGCATCGGACGACCGTCCGGCCGCGGCGCCACGGCCGGAATCCATTCCGCTCTCGCCGGGGCAGCTGCGCCTGTGGGAGCGCAACCGGTTCACTCCCGAAGAAGGCGCCGATACCTTCACCGCCGCGATGACCCTGACCGGCACCCTGGACGCGACGGCCATGCAGGCCGCTGTCGCCGATGTGGTCGACCGGCACGAAACGCTGCGCACCGTCTACCCGGAGGTCGGCGGCACACCGCATCAGGTGGTGCTGCCGCGGGAACGGGCGGTCCCGGAGGTGGTCGCCGAACCGGTCACGCCCGCCGAACTGGCCGAGTGGCTGCGGGCATTGTCGCGGACCGATTTCGATGTCGCCGATCCCGACCAGGTGCCGGTGCGGTTCGCGCTGGCCGAGACCGGCCCGCGGGAGCATGTGGTCGCGGTGGTGGTCCACCGCATCCTCGCCGACGAGGTATCGGCCGGTCTGCTGCTGCGGGACCTGTTGCGGGCGTTCCTGGGCCGGCGCAACCGGTCGCGGCCGCTGTGGCAGCCGCTGCCGGTGCAGTATCTGGACTATTTCCTGAACCGCCAGGCCGTACTCGGCGACAGCACCGATCCGGGATCGCTCGCCGCGGCGCGGCTGGCGTTCTGGCGCGAATACTTGGCGGGGTTGCCGCCGCGGCTGGAGATTCCGGTCGCCACCGGCAGCTCCGGCGTTACGGGCTACGGCGTGCACGGTTTCGAGATCGGCACCCGCACCCATCGCCGGATCGCCGATATCGCCCGGCGGGGTGAGGTCTCCGAGTTCATCGTGGTGCGGGCGGCGTTCGCTGTGTTGCTGGCCCGCTCGGCCGCCGTCACCGATATCGTGCTCGGCAGCTCGGTGCGTGGGCACGACGAGCGCGAACTCGACGACGCGATCGGCCCCTACGCCAACACCGTCGTCCTGCGCACCCGCATCGATCCGGCGGAGTCCTTCCTCGACCTGGTCGCGCGGGTCGCCGAATCCGATCGCGCGGCGTTCGCCCACGCGGACCTGCCCTTCGAGATCCTGGACGCGGCGATCGGCGTCGGTGCGCCGCTGTTCGATATGGCGATCTCGCTGCGGCACAACGATGTTCCGCGGCTGGAGATGCCGAGCCTGTCCACCGAGCCGATCGCGATCGCGAACTCGTCCGCCGAGTGCGTATTGCGGCTGGTGATCGACCCGCACCGGGCGCCCGACGGTGCACCGGACGGGATCGCGGCCGCGTTGCACTACGCCGTCGACCGGTTCGACACCGCCACCGTCACCGAATTCGCGCGCCGGTTGCAGCGCGTACTCACCGTCGCCGGCGGTGATCCGGACGGTCCGGTCGGGGAAATCGACCTGCTGTCCCGGGCCGATCTCGATCGGTTGCTGGTGGTCTGGAACGACACCCGGTACCCGGTCGCGCCGGATCTGCTGCTCGACGGTTATCGCCGCACCGTCGCCACCCGCCCCGATACCGTGGCGGTGGCCGACGCGGAAGCCGAACTGACCTATCAGGAATTCGACGCCCGGGTGAACCGGCTGGCACGGCGGCTGATCGAGGCCGGAGTCGGCACCGAGACGCCGGTGGGCGTGGCGCTGCGGAACTCCACCGAGCTGCTGGTCGCGATCTACGCGGTACTGACCGCCGGTGGCGTCTGCCTGCCGCTGGACCCCGACGATCCGGCCGGCTGGAACGCGCGGGTCATCGATATCGCCGGACCGGCCTGTGTGCTGGCGGCCCCGGCCGACGAAGCGCGGCTGGCGGCGGCGGTGGAAACGACCACGCGGCCGCGGCCACCGATCCTGGTGACCGGTACCGAAGAACTCGCCCGCCACTCCGCCGATCCGGTGCGCCCGGAGGAACTGATTCGCCGGGTACGTCCCGGTAACGCGGCCTACCTGCTGTGCGCCTCGGTGGCATCGGACGGGCCGGAGCTGACGGTGCTCTCGCACAGCGCGATCAACAACCAGATCACGTTGATGCTCGCCCAGTACCCGATGGGTTTCACCGACGTCTACCTCCAGCAGAATCCGCCGACCCGCGACACCTCGCTCTGGGGTACTTTCCTGCCGCTGCGCGCCGGCGCGGAACTGGCCCTGGCCCCGCCCGGGACGCAGGACCCGGAGCGTATCGCCGCGACGATCGCCGCGCGGGCGGTGACGGTCACCGATTTCGGGCCCGACGAACTCGCCGCCTTCGCCGAGCACGCCGATCCGGGCCCGGTGCGCAGTCTGCGCGAGGTGTTCGTGACCGGCGGTCCGCTGGCGCCGGAAACGGCCAGGGCGGTGCGGGAACGCTGCGGTGCCCGGGCCCAGAACCTGTACGGGACGGCGGAAACCGCGGTGTCGGCGACCTCCTGGCCGGCCGCGGGGTCCGCGGATCGTTCGATGCCGATCGGGCTGCCGCAGTGGAACACCAGGGTGTACGTGCTGGATTCGCGGCTGCGGCCGGTCCCGCCCGGGGTGCCCGGTGAGCTGTATCTGGCCGGTGACCAGCTCGCTCGCGGGTACCTCGGCCGGCACGGCGTCACCGCGGACCGGTTCGTCGCCAACCCCTTCGGTTACGGCCAGCGCATGTACCGGACCGGTGACCTGGTGCGCTGGCGCGACGCCACCGCCACCACCCCGCAGCGACTCGACTACCTGGGCCGTACCGATGAGCAGTTCGGTTACCGCGGCCACCGGGTCCGCCCCGCCGCGATCGCGGCCGCGCTGCGCGTCCTGCCCGGTATCGCCGACGCCGCGGTACTCACCCGCGGCACCGGTCCGGCCGTATCGTCGGCCGCTCGCCCCGGCGCCCGCCTGGTCGCCTACATCGTTCCCGAGCAGGCCGGGACCGAGCCCGACCTCGCCCGAATCCGTGCCGCGCTCGCGCAGACCCTGCCCGTGGCCCTGGTGCCGTCGGCTTTCGTGGCCGTCGAGCAGATCCCGGCGACCGGCAGCGGCGAACCCGATCGGACCGGACTCCCGGACCCCGACGAGATCGCGCCGCTGCCACCCGACCCGGGCCCATGGGCTACGGACGCGCTCGTCGAACCCCCCGGCGCGCGCGATATCGCGGAAACCGCACCGGCGGAACCGCAACCGCAGGCGGCCGAACCCGCCTTGCCCGATGCCGCCGCCGATGCGCCGGTCGCGTTCACCGGCGCCGCGCCGGAGACCACCGGTGAATTGCCCGCGACTCCCACCGCCGCCCGGCTGCTGGACAATCCCGTCCCCGGGGTCGAGGTCCGGTCGGTGGTGCTCGACCTACCGGCCGGCCGGCCACTGAGCACGACCGAAACCGCGGTGCGGTCGCTGATGGCCCGGCATCCGATGCTGTCGGCCCGGCTCGGCACCGGCGACCGGCCGCCCGTCCTGTGGATTCCGCCGCGCGAGCAGCGGGGCGAACGCCAGTACTGGTGGCTCGGGCCGGAATCCGGTGAGAACACCCTGGCCACCGACGATGTGGTGCAGGCGGCGGCCGACGCGCTCGACCCCGTGACCGGCCGCAATATCCACTTCGTCGTCACCGGCACCGAACCGGATCGGCGGCTCGTGGTGGTGGCCAACGGACTGGCCGTCGACGACCGCTCGTGGCGGATCATCGTCGACGAGCTGATCGCCGGCTGGGACGGCGCCGAACTCGCCGCGGCCGCACCCGAAACCAAACTGCCGCAACTGGTGCACGCCCTGGACGCGCGCGCCCGCTCGATCGAACTACTGGACGAGTCCGGATGGTGGCGGCGCAACCTGGCCGGCGCGCAGATCGCGGCCCCCCTCGGGACCGCCGATCTCCGGGTCCGCCGCCGGGTCTCGCTGGCCATCACCGCCGAGGGCACCGCCGCGGTGACCGCGGCGGCCGGCGCCTACGGGGCCACCGTGCCCGAGGTACTGCTGACCGCCGTCGCCGTCGCCCTGCACACCGGTGCACAGGGCAAAGTCGCCCGCGCGATCGGGTCCCTGGTGCGCTGTGACGCCGACGCCCGGTCGTTCGCGAACGGCACCGGCGACCTCGTCGGCGGTTTCGCCACGGAATTCCCGCTGTCGGTCCGGATCGTCGATATCGATACCACCGAGGCACTGGTCGGTGGGCCCGCCGCGGGACGCGCGCTGGTCCAGATCCGTGACCTCTACCGGTCGGTGCCCGACGGCGGCGCGGGCTACGCGCTGCTGCGTCACCTGAACCCGGAGACCACCGCCGAATTCGCCGCCGCCGAATCCGGCCGGCTCACCCTGCGCTACCGGGACCTGCGCCCGGCCCGGGTCCACACCGACGGCCCGGCCGACGGAGTGCCGCTGGCGCTGACCGTCGACGCCACCGACGACGGTCTGCTGTGCAGGTTCGACTACGCGACCGACGTTTTCGCCGGCGAAGATGTGAAAACCTTCGCCGAGCACTGGGTTCGCGCGCTCGGCGGCCTCGCCGAACACGGGTTGCGCCCGAATGTCGGGCACGCCGAACCCGCGCCCGCGCCTTTGCCGGCGCCCGTGTCCGGGCCGCAGTCCGAGCCGCAGCTCGCGGCCGAGCCGGAGTCCGCGTATATGTCCGAACCGGTACCGGACGCGGAGGTCACCTCACTGCTGCGCCCGGTCACCGACGTACCGGGTGCCGCGGCGCCCGAGCCGGGCCGTGGCGCGCTACCGCGGCGTCACGCCCAACCCGCGGCCGCCGCCGATCCACTTCCGGACACGGCCGGTGGACCCGCCTCGAGCGGGCTGCCGCGGCGCCGGACTCCGAGTGCCGAGACACCCGCGACGGCTGCACCGGGTATGGACGCCGATGCGGCCGGAGCCGGGCTCCCGCAACGCCGGCCGGTCGGCGGGGCCGGTGTGCCCGCCCAACCGGAGGCGACCGCGTTCCCGCAGCGCGACACCACGCCCCCGATGGAACCCGAAACTGTTGCGAGCCCGAGCGATTCGTCCGTGACGGCCCCACCGGCCGCATTGCCGCAGCGCCGTTCGCGACCGGATGCGGATCCGGCTGTGGTGGTGGATTCGGGTTCGGGTTCGTTGCCGCAGCGTCGCCCGGGACCGGATGCGGATCCGGCT
Source organism: Nocardia sp. NPDC050799 (assembly GCF_040654015.1). Taxonomy (NCBI): domain Bacteria; kingdom Bacillati; phylum Actinomycetota; class Actinomycetes; order Mycobacteriales; family Nocardiaceae; genus Nocardia; species Nocardia sp. NPDC050799. The sequence goes on along the minus strand of NZ_JBFAHF010000003.1, from coordinate 182,667 downwards.
GTGGTGGTGGATTCGGGTTCGGGTTCGTTGCCGCAGCGTCGCCCGGGACCGGATGCGGATCCGGCTGTGGTGGTGGATTCGGGTTCGGGTTCGTTGCCGCAGCGTCGCACGCGACCGGATGCGGACCCCGCGGCGATGGCGGACCCGGGCTCGGCCTCGCTGCCGCAGCGTCGCCCGGGACCGTCGCATTCGGACCCCGGCGCCGCGAGTCCGGAACCGGCCGCGCGATCAGGGGCCCTGCCGCAGCGCCGGTCCAGGCACGACAGCGGGCCTGCCGGTGAGCCGGTATCGGAGCAGGCCGCCGACCCCTCGGCGGCGCAGGCCGGGCCCCGGTACGGCGGCGGAGCTGTCGTCGAGCCGGTGGATGCCGTCGAGCCCCCGCCGCCGGCGCTGCCCCGCCGCCGGTCCGGATCCGCGGGCCAACCGGAACGCCCCGGTACAGCGATGGATTCGCCCGAAGCCGCCGCGGTTCCGGGGTTGCCTCGGCGCGTCCCGCGGCACGACAGCGGCTCGCTCGCGGAACCGGAACCGGCCGGGGCATCCGAGCCGGCGTCGGTGCCGTTGCCGCAGCGCCGGTCCCGGCGCGACGCGCAGCCCGACGCCGATTCGGTGGCAGCCCATTTCGAGCCTGTGTCCACCGAGAGCGGACCCGTATCGGATCCGCTGCCGGTGCGCAGCCCGGCCGCCGAGACGCGACCCGCGCCCGCCGGCACCGAGTCCGGCTCGGTGAGTGCGCCGGCGCTGCCGCAGCGCGGAGCCCGCTCCGCGGTGGAATCGGACGGCCCCGCTGCCGGAACCGCGGCCGACCCGGGTCCGGCCGTGCTGCCGCGGCGCGAACCTCGCGATGAGGTGGAATCGGCGCCCGTCGAGCTCCCGCCGGCCCTGCCGCGGCGACGGCCGCAACCCCTTCGGGACGAGACGGCGTCGTCGGAGCCCCGCGACTGGACCCTGAAGCGTTCGAAGCCCGCGGCCCCCGCGGCCGCACCGGGGCCCGAGCTCACCGCCGACCCGGGGCTCACCGCCGACCCGGAGCCCACCGCCTTCCTGCGGCCGATCCCCGATGTGGAGACGACCGCGTACATGTCTCCGATCGTGGATCTGGTCGCGCGTGACGACCAGAGCACCCTGCTGTCGCTGTTCGACGAACAGGTGAGCCGGACCCCCACGGTCCCGGCCGTGCGGCAGGGGGCGCGGGTGCTCGGTTACAGCGAACTGGACCGTAAGTCCCGGGCGCTGGCCGTGGAACTGATCCGTTTCGGCGTCGGCGACCGGACCCTGGTCGCCGTGGCCATGCGACCGGGTATCGACCTGGTGGTCGCGGTGTGCGCGGTACTGCGTGCGGGCGGCGGATACGTGCCGGTCGATCCCGGCCGTCCGGCCGCGGAAGTCGACGAGTTGCTGGCCACCGCGGCTCCGATCTGTGTGCTGAGCACCTCGGACGAGGGCGTCACCACCGGCACCGGTATCTCGGTGGTCGCCATCGATCTGTTGTACTTGGACCTGCCCACCGACCCGGCCGCCTTCCCGCCCGTCGCCGCCGACGACCTCGCCGATATCCGGTACGTCCCCGGCGGCACGGCCGGTGTCACGAGCACGCACCGGCAGCTGGTCGAGCGCTTGCGGCGGGCGCAGCGCAGCCATCCCTACGATTCGTCCGATCTGGTGCTGCACGCGGCGCCGACTGTGACCGACATCACGCTGTGGGAGTTGTTCCGGCCGCTGCACCACGGTGCCCAGATCTTGATGCCCGACCATCCGGGCCGGGCCGCCGACCTGTCCCGTTCGATCGCCGCCCACAAGGTGACGATCGTGCACGTGGTCCCGTCCCTGCTGGACCGGTTCCTCGATTCGGTGACCGACGGCGGGGGCCGCGCCGCGCATCCGAGCCTGCGGCGGGTCGTCGTGGACGGCGCGGCGCTCCCGCCCGGCGGTGTCGAACGGTTCATCACGCTGCTGCCCGGCGCGGAACTGGTGATCTGGTACGGCCACAACGAGACGGGTGTGATCACCGTGGGGTCGGTCGGCGGGCGGCCGGTCACCAACGACCGGGTGTATCTCCTGGACGAGCAATTGCGCCCGGTACCGCCGGGCACCGTCGGCGAGATGTACATCGGCGGTCCGCAACTGGCCCGGGGTTACTACGCCGCCGCCGCGGAGACGGCCGCGAGGTTCGTCGCCACCGGTGGTGGTGGACGGCTGTACCGGACGGGGGACCTGGTCCGCCGCCGGGACGGTGTGCTGGAATATGTCGGGCGTGTCGAACGCGTCGGCGGGTCGCTCATGAGCGGCTCCCGGCGGGGCGGGCATGATTGAACCTGCTCCGCGGTGTCCCGAATTTCCGAGCCGACCGGGCGTCGTCACCGAATTTCCGATCCGGTCGACCGGAACAAGGTATTCGGGCACGCTACGGTAACGATATGTCCGCAAAGTACGACTACAGGGACAGAACTCCCGGGGTGTACGAATCATGCCCCGTTACTGTGAGGCGTTCGGGTCCTGGAGCCGGTTGTTGCGGTGGGGAATGAGCCCGGATGAAAAATCGAGACGAAGCGAAGGTGTGAAATTGATACGTCGACTCACCCGGGGTGGCGGTAGACGCGCCGCGGCAATGGTCGCGGCCACGGCAGTTCTTACCGGTGTGATGACCGGTCTCGGTGGGAGCACCGCCGGTGCGGATCCGATCATCGAGTCCAAGACACTGCTCGCCGACCCCACCGCGCCCGACGGGTCACGCATCGTCAAGGCCGAGTACAAGGACGACCGCAATCTGCGGCTGTACGTGAACTCGGTGGCCATGGACAAGGACATTGTCGTCGACGTCCAGCGCCCGGCCGATGCCTCGGTGCCCCGGCCCACCCTCTACCTGCTCAACGGCGCGGGTGGCGGCGAGGACTCGGCGTCCTGGCAGGCCCAGACCAACACCCTCGAATTCCTGTCCGACAAGAACGTCAATGTGATCCAGCCCATCGGCGGCTCCTGGACCTACTACACCGACTGGATCAAGGACGATCCGGCGCTGGGCCGCAACAAGTGGAAGACCTTCTTCACCGAAGAGCTCCCGCCGCTGATCGACGGCGCGCTGGGCACCAACGGTGTGAACGGCCTCGCCGGTCTGTCCACCTCGGGCACCACCGTGCTGGCCCTGCCGATCGCCAAGCCCGGTCTCTACAAGGCGGCCGCCGCCTACAGCGGTTGCGCCCAGACCAGCGATCCGGTCGGTTCGGAGTTCGTGAAGCTCACCGTGAACACGTGGGGCGGCGGCAACACCGACAACATGTGGGGTCCGCAGGGCTCGCCGGAATGGGCCGCGAACGATCCGTACCTGCACGCCGAAGGGCTGCGCGGTCTCGAACTCTACGTCTCCACCGGTAACGGTCTGCCCGGCCGCTGGGACACCCTGGACGGCCCGCACACTCTGCCCGGCTCCTACGGGCTGGCCAACCAGATCCTGGTCGGCGGCGTGATCGAGGCGGGCACCAACTTCTGCACTCACAACCTGAAGACGCGGCTGGATTCCCTCGGTATCCCGGCCACCTTCAACTTCCGTGACTCGGGTACCCACTCCTGGGGTTACTGGGAGGACGAGTTCAAGGTGTCCTGGCCGGTCCTGGCCCGCGGCCTGGGCGTCTAGCCCGCTCCCCGGTCACGAAAACACCCGTCCTGCCACCGGCAGGGCGGGTGTTTCGTCGTCGGGGTCGCGCCTACTCCGCGAAGACCGCTTTGCGTTTGCCCAGCATGGCGCCGGCGCCCTCGAAGAAGTCGGGGGACTGCAGCAGTTCCACCTGGCCGGCCTTCTCATCGGCCAGGGCCGAGTCCAGCGCGCCGAGGGTGGCGCGGTTGAGCGCCTTCTTGGTGAGTTCGAGCGCGCGCCGCGGGCCGTGGGAGATCTTTTCGGCGGCCGCCTCGACGGCGGCGTCGAGTTCCTCGGTGGTGGCCAGGACCTCGGTGAGCAGGCCTTCGGCGCGGGCCGCGGGGGCGGGCAGGCGTTCGCCGAGCAGTGCCATCCGCGCGGCCAGCGGCCGGCCGGCAGCCGCGGCCACCAGCGCCGCGGCGCCACCGTCGGGCATCAGGCCGATATTGATGAACGCCAGCAGCAGGTAGGAGTCGGCTTCGGCGTAGACCAGGTCGGCGGCCAGCGCGATACCGACCCCGACGCCGGCGGTCGCGCCCCGGAGGCGGACGATAACCGGTACCGGAAGGTCGACGATGGCGCGGACGAGGCGGTTGGCGGCGTCCATCACCTGGTCGGGGGTGATGCCGCGGGCACCCTCTTCGGCGCTGGCGGCCAGGTCGGCGCCGGTGCAGAAGTCGCCCCCGGCACCGGTGAGCACGACCACCCGCACAGCTTTGTCCTGCGCGGCGGCGAGGAAGGTGTCACCGAGGGCGACCAGCGAGTCGTAGTCGAGCGCGTTCTTGCGCTTGGGCTTGGTGAGGGTGACCCGCAGTACCCGGCCGTCTTGCACGGCGGAGAAACCCGCCGGCTGCGTCGTGGGGGAATCTGTGTTGACCATGCGCGCTCCATCGAGTGCCGTCCGGTGCCGACCGGGTGGCGAATAGCGGTTAACGTTGCGAATTGTGGTTAACTTAGGTTGACTTGTCGGGCGCTGTCAACACCGGCGGCGCCGCCGAGGCGAACGGAGAATGCATGGTCGCGGATAGCAGCCGGGTGGACCCGGTGCGCGTGCGTCCGGCCGACCGTGGCAACGGCCAGGGCGGGCGGCGCCGGCCCAAGGACCGCAAGGTGCAGATCATGCGCGCTGCGGCCCGGGCCTTCAGCGAACGTGGCTACTACCCGGTCGGTGTGGACGAGATCGCGGCCGAGGTCGGGATCTCCGGCCCCGCACTGTACCGCCATTTCGCCAATAAGTACGCGCTGTTGGTCGCCGCCGCGGAGGAAGGCGCCCGGCAACTGCTCGAGGCCGCCCGGGCCGCGGACGAGCCGGGAGCGAAGCCGGACGAACGTCTCGACGCCCTCATCCGGGCGGTCGCCGAGCACACCATCGAGATCCGGCGCGAGGCCGGTCTGTACCGGTGGGAGGGCCGCTATCTGGAGCAGCCCGACCGGGCCCGCATCCGCACTCTCTACAACGAGATCAACGACACGCTGGCCGCGCCGATCGCGCAGCTCCGCCCGGACGCCCAACCAGAGGACATCGCCCTGCTGGCCGCCGCCGTGCTCAGCGTGATCGGCAGTATCTCGGCCCATCGGACTGCTCTGTCCAGTGCCAAACTGCTACCGCTGCTGCACGATATGGCCTGGTCGCTCGTGCGTACCGAACTTCCGCCCGCACCCGGGCCCGGCGAACCCGACAACTCCCCGCGCGGTCTGCCGGTGACCTCCAAGCGGGAGCAGTTGCTCACCGAGGCGATCCGGATCTTCGGCCGCCGCGGCTACCACGAGGCCAGTATCGAGGAGATCGGCGCGGCGGTCGGCATCAATGCCTCCAGCGTCTACCGCTACTTCAGCAGTAAATCCGATCTGCTGGCGGCGGCCTTCCACCGCACCGGCGACCGGCTGGCCTTCGCCATCACCGAGGCGCTCGCCGAGGCGAGCGGTCGCGCCGACGCGGTGGACAAGATCGCCGACCGCTACGTCCGGCTCAGTTTCACCATGCCGGAGATCATGCCGGTGTACTACGCGGAATTCCCGAACCTGCCCCCGGCCGAACAGCACAAACTGCGGGCCATCCAGCGGCAGAACGTGCAGGAATGGGCGAATCTGCTCGACGGGGATCCGATCGAGGCGCGCTTCCGGGTGCATTCGGCGATCGGCCAGGTCATCGATGTGGGCCGGTTGATCCGTTTCGATTCCCGGCCTCAGCACATGGCCCGGGTGCATGCCCTCATGATGGCGGCCATGCTCGGTTCTCCGCCGGTCTGATCGGCGAGCCGTCGGTCAGCCGTGGCGGAACCGGAATACCGTGCGCGCCACCCGCAGTCGCCGCCCATTGCGGTGGAAACTGGACAGGCCCAGCGGTTCCCCGTACCGGTTGCGGGCGATGGACAGGGTGCGGCTGAATTCGCGGAGCCCGAGTACGCCGTGGCTGTGCCCCTGCCCGTATTCGCCGATCCCGCCGAAGGGCAGCGCCGGGATGCCGGCGTAGGTGGTGGCGGTATTGACCGTGACCACCCCGACCCGTAGTCGTTCGGCGTAGACCTCGACCTCGGCGATATCGCGGGTGAACACCGAGACCGCGATACCGCGGCCGGCATCGTTGATCCGGTCCACGGCGTCGTCGAGATCGCGCACCTTGTTCACGATGAGGACCGGGCCGATGCCCTCCTCGGTGATGGCGACACTCTCCTCCGGTACATCGGCCAGCACGATGGGCTCGACGTAGGGCTCACGGATGGAATCCAGGCCGCCGACCACCGCGCGTCCGCCGCGCGCCAGGGCGTCGCGGACCTGTTTGCGCACCACCTCGGTCTGCGATTCCAGGATCATCGGTCCGTAGGACGACCGCCGGTCCGCGCCGGGCTTCAGGGCGCGGGCCCGCGCGACCACCAGCTCGAGGAACTGGTCGTAGACCGAGGCCGCGACATAGGCCCGCTGGACGCCGGTCGCGTTCTGGCCCGCATTGGCCATGGCCCCGAACACCGCGGCGTCGGCGGCGTCGTCGAGTTTCGCGTCGACGTGCACGATCATCGCGCCCTTGCCGGAGTTCTCGACGACCACCGGGGTCATGGTCTGGGCGCACAACGAGATCACTTCGCGGCCTTCGGCTTCCGGCCCCGCGTATGCGATCTTGTCTACCCCGGCGCGGCACAGCGCGGCCGCGGTCGAATCGTCGCCGGTGACCGCCGCCAGAACGGGCCTGTCGGGGGCGATCTCGCGCCAGGTCTCGGCCAGCCACAGCCCGGTGCCGCTGGTCACCGCGTGCGGTTTGAAAACCACCGCGTTGCCCGCGGCCATGGCGTAGGCGATCGAACCCATCGGCGTGAAAACCGGGTTCTGCCAGGGGCCGAGGACGCCGATCACGCCCAGCGGCAGATAGCCGACCGATGCCCGCTGATTGCGGGTGAGCCAGTTGGAGGCCAGCGGTTTCCGGCTCAGCGCGCGACCGGCATTGCGCGCCGCCCAGTCCAAACTCTCCACGGCGAGCATGACTTCGATCGCCGCGTCGGCCTCGGGTTTGCCGGTTTCCTCGCGCAGTATCTCCACCAGTTGCGCGGCCCGGCGCGCGATAATCCGTTTCCACTCCAGCAAAAGTCGTTTGCGAGTTCCGAAACTCGCTGTCGACCACCAGTCCTCGACCGTGCGGGCGGCATGGACCGCACGTTCGAGTTCGCTGGGGCCGGCAACGGCATAACTGCCCACCACCTCGCCGGTGCGGGGATCGTGGGATGTGAGCACGCTCGGTCGGCCGGGTCCTCCCGAACGCGCCGCCACCTCGGGCTGCGCGGTATCGGCCATGGCACTCAGATTATGGTGGTGGCGTAGCGCCGACAAGGTACCAACACTGCCCATGGACTGTCCCTGCACCGCCGACCAGGGTGGATGACCGGCCGCGACGTCGTTGTGAGCAAAGGCACATTTGGTTCGACCCGGTATGGGGTAAAGGCGGTGCTCCGGCGCCATTGCCCCGGCCGGTAACATCGCGCCCGGCGCCAGGGATCATCCAGGGGGATACCGATGCGCCGGTCACCCCGCCCGCCGATCAGGCCGATAGTGGAGAGTTGATGCCGATTTCGAACGAAGCCGTGACACCCGCCGGCGAGAATGCCCCACCGCTTCGATCGGTGCATTCCCGCACCCCCGGCGCCGGGACATCGGAGTACGGGAACGGCCGGGCCGCGCCGGCGCTCGCACCTCGCCCCCACGGCGCCGGGCCCGCCTGGGCGGACGCCGTCCGCGTCGAGGGCATCACCAAATCCTTCGGTGAAGTGCACGCATTGCGCGGGGTGAGCTTCTCGGCCGCCCGCGGCACCGTGCTCGGCATCCTGGGGCCCAACGGCGCGGGCAAGACCACCACCGTGAAGGTTCTGTCCACCCTGCTGCGTCCCGATTCCGGGAGCGCGGTGGTGGCCGGTCACGATATCCGCAAGGATCCGGCCGGGGTGCGCCGCTCGATCATGATGACCGGCCAGTACGCCGCCCTCGACGAAAACCTCTCGGGCCGGGAGAACCTGGAACTGTTCGGCCGGCTGATGGGCCTGAGCAAATCGACGGCGCGTAAGCGCGCGGACGCGTTGCTCGAAGAATTCGACCTGGTCGCTTCCGGCCGCCGCCCGGTCCGCCAGTACTCCGGCGGGATGCGGCGGCGGGTCGATATCGCCTGCGGTCTGGTGGTCCGGCCCGAAGTGGTGTTCCTCGACGAACCGACCACCGGTCTCGACCCGCGCAGCCGGCAAGGTGTCTGGAATCTGGTGAGCGCGCTGAAAGAGCAGGGCATCACCGTGCTGCTCACCACCCAGTACCTGGAAGAAGCCGACGTCCTGTCGGACAACATCATCGTGATCGACAAGGGCACGGTGATCGCGGAGGGCACCGCCGACGAACTCAAGGAGAAGACCGGCGGCAGCTACTGCGAGGTCGTCCCGCTGGACCCGACCCAGCTGGCCCGGGCCGCCACCGCGCTGGGGGACCTGGTTCCGCCGGCCGTCGCCGCCGACCTCGCCGGAGCCGAACGCCTCTCCATCCCGGCGCCCGACGGTGCCGCGACGCTGGCCGAGGCGCTGCGCCGATTGGACGCCGCCGGCATCACCCTGGCCGATATCGGACTGCGCCGCCCCTCCCTCGACGATGTGTTCCTGTCCATCACCGGGCACTCGGGCGGTACCGGCCGGCCGGGTGATCCGGCATGAGCGGGTCAGGCCCGGAGACGGTAGTGCGATACCTTCGCCTGCGCTGCGGCCTCCGCGTCAGTGTGTTGACCGATCGCCGTTCTCGCTCATGTCTGGTGGGTGCATCATGAGTGCTCCCGCGGTTTCCCGCCGCGACCTGTTCGGTGACCTCCCGCAGCCGCGGGTGTCCGTGTTCGCGCAGTGGCGGGCATTGACCGGACGCGTCGTCCGGACCATGGTCACCAAAGGCGAAATGATCGCCGCGATCGTGATGCCGCTGGTCTTCACCCTCGGTTTCTATCTCCCGCTGCGCTATGTGATGCAGTTCCAGGGCATCGACTACGCGCAGTTCGTCATGCCGATCGTGGTGCTGCAGACCATGGCGTTCACCATGATGTCCAATGCGCAGCTGGCCGCCGTCGAGGCGCTCACCGGGTTCAGCACCCGGTTGCAGACCATGCCGATCGGCATGCTGGTACCGCTGGGTTCGCGGATCGCGGCCGGGCTGTTCCGCTCGGTCGTATCGTTGGCCGCGGCCCTGATCTACGGCCATCTCATCGGGTTCGAGTTCACCGCCGGCTGGGGTCAGACCGTCGGCTTCTGTGCTTTCGCCATCGCTGTCGGGACCGTGCTGGCGGTCGGCGCGGACGGGCTGGGCAGCCTGACCAAGAGCCCCGCCTCGCTGAGCCAGGCGCTCACCCTGCCGACGCTGATCTTCGGCATGATGTCGTGCGGTTTCGTGCCCGAGACCGGTTTCCCCGAATGGGTGCGGCCGTTCGTGCGCAATCAGCCGATCACCCAGTTCGCCTACGCACTGCGCGATATGGCGGGTGACGGGGTGACCTGGGAGGTCCTGCGAGTGGGAGTGTTCTGGCTGGTCGGTGCGGCGGCGGTATTCACCCCGTTCGCGGTCTGGGCGAGTGTGAGGCGGTCATGAGCGAGTCAGGCCCGAAGGCGGTAGCGCAGCGTGACCCCGCAGGGCCCTCGCTCATGCCCCAGGGATACAGCATGAGCGAGTCAGGCCCGGAGGCGGTAGCGGAGCGTGACCATGGAGTGCGCTCGCTCATGACCAAAGGACACACAGCATGAGCGTTATCGAACGACCCACGGCGACCGGAACCGAAGAGTTGCCGGTCCATATCGCCGCGCTCGAACTGCCCCGGGTCGAGCCGCGGTCCGAGCGATCGCTGGTGGTTTGGGCGGTACACAGTTCCATCCAGTGCAAACGGCTGCTGACGGCCTGGCTACGCGATCCGGCCACCACCATCCAGACGATCGTGTACCCGGCGCTGACCCTGGTGATGTTCTGGATCGTGCTCGACGATTCCATCTCCGGTTTCACCGGGAAGCCCGCCATCTACGGCACCGTCCCGATGATCACCCTCGTCGCGGCGATGACGGGCGCGGTGGTCAGCGCGCTGGGCTTCAAGGTCGAGAAGGCCACCGGGCTGCTGGGCCGGTTCTGGACCATGCCGATCCATCGCGCGGCGAGCCTGACCGGCCGGCTGTTCGCCGAGGTGATCCGGATCTCGCTCACCACGGTCATCATCATCGCCGTCGGGTTCGCCCTCGGATTCCGCTTCGACCAGGGGCCGTGGGCCGCACTCGCACTCATGGGGATCCCGATCCTGTTCGGGCTCGCGTTCGCCGTCTTCATCACCGCGCTCGCGGCCTCCACCGAGGGCCCGCTGCTGGTTCAGCTGGTCGCGATCTTCATGAACCTGCTGCTGTTCTTCAATTCCGGTTTCGTCCCGGTGTTCGCCTACCCGAGCTGGCTGCGGTCGACGGTGGAGAATCAGCCGATGAGCTGCGCCATCGAAGCGATGAAGGGGCTCTCCCTCGGCGGTCCGGTCGCCGAACCGCTCGTCGACACCCTGCTGTGGGTGGTCGGCGCCATCCTGGTGTTCGGCTATCCCGCGGTCCGGGGCTACCGCAAATCCGCCGAGCGCAGCGGCTGATCGCGGCCGGCTACCTCCGGGACCCGGGCGACCGCGTCTCGGAAGTGGCCGGTGCGAACGGGTAGCCGGCCCAGCGGTCGCGGTTGGTCCAGCCGACCAGGTCGTAGCGCCAGCGGAACGGCCAGGTGTGCGAGACGGTGTTGAACAGGACCGCGCCCAGCGCCGCGTAATCGTCGTGGGCCGACAGCAGGGCACGCTGTCCCCGCGGCGAGGCGGAGAAAAAGGAATCGAACATGGCGATCGACTGCTCGGTGGTCAACCGGCCCAATCCCCACAGGCCGCGCATCCGCATCCAGTAGGTGAGCCGGGCCTGCCACGGCCACAGCGCGGCGATCGGGTCCTCGCCGGCCAGGATCGCAGTGACCGCGGTATCGGCCAGCGCGAACGAAGCGGCGACGCTGTAACCGGTGCAGGGGTGCATCATCCCGCCCCGCGACCCATAGGGCACCACCTTGCCCACGCCGTTCTTCGGCGGCGGGGTGTCCAGCGGATAGTGCGCGGCCTCGCTCGGCTCCGCGCCGGTCAGTTCGATACCGTGCGCTGCCAGCCGCGCGAGAGTGCGCTTGCGTAGTTCGTGCTGCGGCATCCCGCCGCGCAGGCCGAGGCTGGTCTCCTCGAAGATCACGGTGCCGTCCCCGAGGGGCACCGAATACAGGAACGACGGCGGCTCGTCGGGTCCGGCACCGTTCTCCGGCCGCCAGTCCAGCAGCAGGCCCTCACCCTCCCCGACCATCGGCGCCGCGGTCTCGGCGTTCACGAAGATCCCGTGCGCGCTGGCCGCGCGCCGGTCGCCCAGCGGCGGCATCCCGCGCGAATCCACCACCACCGCCGCGCGGATCACCGTGCCGTCGGCCAGCTCGACCTCGCGCGCGTCCACCCGGACCGCCCGCCCCGCGTACACCTGGGCGTCGTCGAGCGAGAGGGCATCGCGCAGCAGCGGCTTGGAGAGCACGCAATAGGGTCGCTCGATCTTGATCTCGGAGGTCGTCCAGACCACCGGTGCCGGAATCCGGCTCGCGATCACACTGTGCGGCAACCAGTCCGGGAGCTCGTCGATCCAGCAGGAGAAAGTCGGCGGCCACAGGCGATCCGGGCGGGGATCGACGGCGGCGACCCGAAGACCGGCCACGACGGCCCGGTTGGCCAGCGCCCGCCCGGACGGGCCCAGCCCGACCACGCAGATATCGAACTCACGGACCACGCTGTCTGCCATGTACTGCATTCAACGGGCTGGGGCGGGGGAGAGCAACCAGCACCCCACACCGTGTAGCGCGCGCATTCGATCGTTGTCGACGCACGCCGTCTCGGGCCCATCTTGCAGGCCCGTTGCTCTGTGGACACAGGGACCCGAGCCACCGCGAACAGATCCCCGTCGGCGAATCGACGCGCGGCCGAGGTCTCCTTATCGAGCATCGCTCATCAGGACGACCGGTGATGCCTCGTCTCGGCCAATCGGAGTGGGAGGCGGGGCTCGTGCGCTGGTTGGCATTGAAGCGCGCCTTCTCGCGCATGTCGAGTATCGCCAACGGTGTCGGCGCTAGCAGGGTTGGACCCGCCGGATCCGGTCTGCGGGATCGTCGAGGAACAGATCGCTGCGGTCGATAGCGAAGTCACCATTGGGCAGCATCCGCCCCTGGCCGTAGTAGCGGCCGATAACCGTGTCCGGCAGGTAGGAGCGCAAGCCGCGGGGGGACATCCCGGCCGGATAGTCGACCTGCCGACCCCATCCCGCCGGGGCTTCATCGCTGCCGAACAGGATCCAATGATCGACGGGTACGGGATCGCCGGGACGGGGTGCGCCACCGGTGTGTGAGTCCAGGGCAGGCGCGACGAACAGGTCGGGGTCGGCGGGTTTGTACCACAACATCAGTGGCTTGGCTTGCTCGGCTTCCGCGTTATCGAAGCAGCACAACGCAATTGTGTGGTTCGGGAAGTGCTCGGCATAGAAGGCGAACAGCTCGGAGCGGAGTTCGGGCCTTCTGCGTCGCGGAACGCGATCGAGCACCTCGGGGATCCGCTGCGGGGAGGCCGCGAGCAGCACCGTGTACACATCGTGCTCGAAAACGCAGACCTCCGGGCCGGAATCCATCCAGATGACATCATCGTCTTCCGTGGTGGCCGCTGCGGGTGGACTCAGGGCATCCACCATTCGCTGCAGGACGTCCCCGTGATGCTGGACCGAAATGAAGTTGTCCGGCGTCATGGTCTCACCAGCGGGCAGGTGTAGGAGCATGGCATTGGCGCCGCCGGCCAGATCGGCGGCGGTGTTCTGGTATCCGAGAACGTGAACAACCCCGTGATAGGGATGGTCGACTCTTCCGACATAGACGGTAGTGCCGCTGAATGTTGCTCTGTCGACGGAGACGCACACGAGCGCCACATTACGGAAAAGCAGGCTTGCGGGTAGCCGACTTCGTAGAGCGATCCCGGTCCACAGAGCTGTCGTTATTTCGGTCGCCGTCCAGTATTGCTAGGCCTTCGGGGTGACCCAGGTGGTGATGTCGGCGTGGACGACTTTCTTGCCGGTCTTGTCGTAGATCGAGACCGGCACGGTGAGGTCTCGGCCTTCGGTGATCGTGGCGAAGTCCGGGATCTCCGTCAGTTCGGCGACCGCCCGGAGGCCCGTGGTGGCTTTGGTCAGGTACTGGACCTGCATCGCCTTGGGGATCCAGCGGTGGGTGGTGGGGACGGTGGCCTCGCTCAGCATGCCCATCGCGATCTCCGCGAGGTTGCAGGCCGCGATGGCGTGGAAGGTGCCCAGATGGTTGTGCACGCCGAACCATTTGGGGGCTTTGACCTCGCAACGGCCGGGTTCGAGCCGGACCACCCGCGGTAGCACCGTGGCGAAGTACGGCACCCGGGCCACCATCGACAGGGAGAACAGGCCGTGGCCGAAGGGATTGTCCGGCAGTGTGCGCCAGCCGCGGTAGGTGCCGGTCTCATTCGTCATACCGCTATCTTACTCATCGGTAAGATAGCGGCGGCGCGGTATGGTGGCCGGAGTGCCGGACCTCGGCCGACCCCGATTTGAAACGCCTCGGGGGGCTCGTGCATACTGTTCGGGTTGCCTTGCCCCGGGTGGCGGTTGTTTCTGTGAAACAACCAGGCCGGGCGGGGTGAGCAAAACCAGCGAGTACCTCATCGTTCACCGATGTGGGTACGTCCGGGACACAGTTCCGAAGGCCACGATCGAAGTTTTCTTCCGGGGCCGAGGAATGAGCGGAGGGGCGACACGCCCGACCGCGTGGACCGGAGAACCATGACAGATGAACAGCGGCACGGACTGGGTTGACCCCTGGTCGTGGTCTCCACTGAGACGTCATCGTGTGTTCGGGCTGTGCAAATGAAGGTGGTACGGACGCCCTAGCCGGTATCCGGATCACGGACGAAAGCGGAGAAAAGGACACTTAGCGTGGCGGGACAGAAGATCCGCATCAGGCTCAAGGCCTACGACCACGAGGCGATCGACGCGTCTGCGCGCAAGATCGTCGAAACGGTGACCCGCACCGGGGCCCGGGTCGTCGGGCCGGTGCCGTTGCCGACCGAGAAGAACGTGTACTGCGTCATCCGTTCGCCGCACAAGTACAAGGACTCGCGCGAGCACTTCGAGATGCGTACGCACAAGCGGCTGATCGACATCCTCGACCCGACGCCGAAGACGGTGGACGCGCTCATGCGCATCGACCTGCCGGCCAGCGTCGACGTCAATATCCAGTGACGGGGACTCGAGACATGACTGACAACAAGAGCAGGCCCGCGGCCGGCATCCTGGGCACCAAACTGGGCATGACCCAGGTGTTCGACGACAAGAACCGGGTCGTCCCGGTCACCGTCGTCAAGGCCGGACCGAACGTGGTCACCCAGATCCGCACCGTCGAGCGCGACGGCTACAGCGCCGTGCAGGTCGCCTTCGGTGCCATCGACCCCCGCAAGGTGAACAAGCCGGAGTCCGGCCAGTTCGCCAAGGCCGGTGTCACCCCGCGTCGCCATGTCGCGGAGATCCGGATCGCGGATGCCTCCACCTTCGAGGTCGGCCAGGAGATCTCGGCCGCCGCTTTCGAAGAGGGCACCTACGTCGACGTCACTGGCACCAGCAAGGGCAAGGGTTTCGCCGGCACCATGAAGCGTCACGGCTTCAGCGGTCAGGGCGCCTCCCACGGTGCGCAGGCCGTGCACCGTCGCCCGGGTTCCATCGGTGGCTGCGCCACCCCCGGCCGCGTGTTCAAGGGCATGCGCATGTCGGGCCGCATGGGTAACGACCGCGTCACCACGCAGAACCTGTCGGTCCACAAGGTGGACGCCGAGAACGGCCTGCTGCTGATCAAGGGTGCGATCCCGGGTCGCAAGGGCGGCGTCGTGATCGTCAAGAGCGCCGTGAAGGGTGGTGCGCACGCATGAGCAGCTCCGCTGTGAGTACGGAGAAGAAATCCGCCAACCTCACCCTGCCGGTGAAGGAACTGGGCGGTAAGACCAACGGCACCGTCGATCTCCCCGCCGAGATCTTCGACGTGACCGCGAACATCGCGCTGATGCACCAGGTGGTCGTGGCCCAGCAGGCCGCCGCCCGCCAGGGCACGCATTCCACCAAGACCCGCGGCGAGGTCCGCGGTGGTGGTAAGAAGCCGTACCGCCAGAAGGGCACCGGCCGCGCCCGCCAGGGTTCGACCCGCGCGCCGCAGTTCGCCGGTGGTGGCATCGTGCACGGCCCCAAGCCGCGTGACTACAGCCAGCGCACCCCCAAGAAGATGATCCAGGCCGCCCTGCGTGGTGCGCTGTCGGATCGGGCGCGGAACGAGCGGATCCACGTGATCAGCGAACTCGTCGCGGGCCAGGACCCCTCGACCAAGACCGCGAAGACCTTCCTGTCCGAGCTCTCGGATCGCAAGAAGTTCCTCCTGGTCGTCGGCCGCGACGACGTCGCCGCCTGGAAGAGTGCCCGCAACCTGGAATACGTGCACACCATCGCACCGGACCAGCTGAACACCTACGACGTGCTGGACAGCGACGTAGTCGTGTTCAGCGTCGAGGCGCTCAACGCCTTCGTGCACGGCCCGGCTGAGGCTGCACAGGAGGAGAGCAAGTGAGCACCATCGCCGATCCGCGCGACATCCTGCTGGCGCCGGTCATCTCGGAGAAGTCCTACGGTCTGATCGAGGAAGGCACCTACACCTTCATCGTGCACCCGGACTCCAACAAGACCCAGATCAAGATCGCGGTCGAGAAGGTCTTCGGGGTGAAGGTCACCAGCGTCAACACCGCCAACCGTCAGGGCAAGCGCAAGCGGACCCGCTTCGGTTACGGCAAGCGCAAGGACACCAAGCGCGCGCTCGTGACCATCTCGGCCGACAGCAAGCCCATCGAGATCTTCGGAGGCCCGGTCGCGTAGGCGGCGGGGAGTCCAGAAAGCAGAGAAGAACTCATGGCAATCCGTAAGTACAAGCCGACTACCCCGGGCCGCCGCGGGTCGTCCGTCTCGGACTTCGCCGAGATCACCCGGTCGACCCCCGAGAAGTCGCTCGTCCGCCCGCTGACCAAGAGCGGTGGCCGTAACGGCCACGGCCGGATCACCACCCGGCATCGCGGTGGCGGTCACAAGCGCGCCTACCGGCTGATCGATTTCCGCCGGCTGGACAAGGACGGCGTGCCGGCCAAGGTCGCTCATATCGAGTACGACCCCAACCGCACCGCCAATATCGCGCTGCTGCACTACCTGGACGGCGAGAAGCGCTACATCATCGCGCCCAAGGGCATCGCGCAGGGCACGAAGATCGAGTCCGGTCCGACCGCGGATATCAAGCCCGGCAACAACCTGCCGCTGCGCAATATCCCGACCGGTACCACCATCCACGCGGTGGAGCTGCGTCCGGGCGGCGGGGCCAAGATGGCCCGCTCGGCCGGTGCCAGCATCCAGCTGCTGGGTAAGGAAGGCCCCTACGCCACGCTGCGTATGCCCTCCGGTGAGATCCGCCGCGTCGACGTGCGCTGCCGCGCCACCGTCGGCGAGGTCGGCAATGCCGAACAGTCGAACATCAACTGGGGCAAGGCCGGTCGTATGCGGTGGAAGGGTCGCCGTCCCACGGTCCGTGGTGTCGTCATGAACCCGGTCGACCACCCGCACGGTGGTGGTGAGGGCAAGACCTCCGGTGGTCGCCACCCGGTCTCGCCCTGGGGCCAGCCGGAAGGCCGTACCCGTAAGCCGAACCGTCCGAGCGACAAGCTCATCGTCCGTCGCCGTCGCACCGGCAAGAACAAGCGCTAAGGAGGAGGTAAGAAATGCCACGCAGCCTCAAGAAGGGCCCGTTCGTCGACGACCACCTCCAGGCGAAGGTGGACGTACAGAACGACAAGGGCACCAAGCAGGTCATCAAGACCTGGTCGCGTCGTTCGACCATCACCCCCGATTTCATCGGCCACACCTTCGCCGTCCACGACGGTCGCAAGCACGTGCCGGTGTTCGTCTCGGAGAACATGGTCGGGCACAAGCTCGGTGAGTTCGCGCCGACGAGGACGTTCCGCAGCCACGTCAAGGAAGATCGGAAGAGCAAGCGGCGATGAGCACAGAAACTCAGAATCCGACTGCGCGCGCGACCGCCAAGCACGTGCGCGTGACCCCGATGAAGGCCCGCCGAGTGGTGGACCTGGTCCGCGGCAAGCGCGTCTCCGACGCGCTCGACCTGCTGAGGTTCGCCCCGCAGGCCGCCAGCGAACCGGTCGCCAAGGTCGTGGCCAGCGCCGCGGCGAACGCCGAGAACAACCTCGGCCTCAACCCCGACACCCTGGTCATCTCGACGGCGTATGTCGACGAGGGCGCGACCATGAAGCGTTTCCAGCCGCGCGCCCAGGGCCGCGCGTTCCGGATCCGCAAGCGCACCAGCCACATCACCATCGAGGTCGAGAGCGTCCCCACCGCCGGTGGCACTCGTGGCCGCCGGAAGGGAGGGGCAAAGTAAATGGGACAGAAGATCAACCCCCACGGCTTCCGCCTCGGAATCACCACCGACTGGAAGTCCCGTTGGTACGCCGACAAGCAGTACTCGGACTACGTCAAGGAAGACGTCGCCATCCGTAAGCTGCTGGGCACCGGCATGGAACGGGCCGGCATCTCCAAGGTGGAGATCGAGCGCACCCGTGACCGGGTCCGCGTCGATATCCACACCGCGCGTCCGGGCATCGTCATCGGCCGCCGCGGCGCCGAGGCCGACCGGATCCGCGCCGAGCTGGAGAAGCTCACCAAGAAGCAGGTCCAGCTGAACATCCTCGAGGTCAAGAACCCCGAATCGGATGCGCAGCTGGTCGCCCAGGGTGTGGCCGAGCAGCTGTCCAACCGTGTGGCGTTCCGTCGCGCGATGCGCAAGGCCATCCAGTCGGCCATGCGTTCGCCGAACGTCAAGGGCATCCGCGTGCAGTGCTCGGGCCGCCTCGGTGGCGCCGAGATGTCGCGCTCGGAGTTCTACCGCGAAGGCCGCGTTCCGCTGCACACCCTGCGTGCCGATATCGATTACGGCCTGTACGAGGCCAAGACCACCTTCGGTCGTATCGGTGTCAAGGTCTGGATCTACAAGGGCGATATCGTCGGTGGCAAGCGTGAGCTGGCCGCCCCGAGCGCGCCGGCCGGGGATCGCCCGCGCCGGGAGCGTCCGAACCGCCCGCGTCGTTCCGGTTCCTCCGGCACCACCGCGACCAGCACCGAGGCCGGGCGCGCCGCTACCGCGGTGGCCGAGCCCCCGGCAGAAAAGCAGGAGGGCTGACCAATGCTGATGCCCCGCAAGGTCAAGTTCCGCAAGCAGCATCACCCGAGCCGCAGCGGTCTCGCCAAGGGCGGCACCTCGGTGACGTTCGGTGAGTTCGGTATCCAGGCACTGGAACCGGCCTACGTGACCAACCGGCAGATCGAGTCGGCGCGTATCGCGATGACCCGCCACATCAAGCGTGGCGGCAAGATCTGGATCAACATCTACCCGGATCGCCCGCTCACCAAGAAGCCGGCCGAAACCCGTATGGGTTCCGGTAAGGGTTCGCCGGAGTGGTGGATCGCGAACGTCAAGCCCGGCCGCGTGATGTTCGAGATGAGTTACCCGAATGAGGAGACCGCTCGTGAGGCGCTGCGCCGCGCGATGCACAAGCTCCCGATGAAGTGCAGGATCGTGACGAGGGAGGAGCAGTTCTGATGGCAACCGGTACCCCTGCCGCAGAGCTCCGCGAGCTGACCGAGGAGGAGCTCGTCTCCCGCCTGCGTGAATCGAAGGAAGAGCTGTTCAACCTGCGCTTCCAGATGGCGACCGGTCAGCTGACCAACAATCGCCGGCTGCGTGTGGTGCGTCACGAGATCGCGCGTATCTACACGGTCATGCGCGAGCGTGAGCTCGGTTTGGCCACTGCCCCCGCGGACAAGGGAGATGCGGCATGAGTGACAAGGTGGAGGAGCAGCGCAGTACCCGCAAGGTGCGGACCGGCTACGTTGTTTCCGACAAGATGCAGAAGACGATTGTCGTCGAGCTGGAAGACCGTCATCGGCACAAGCTCTACGGCAAGATCATCCGCACCACCTCCAAGGTGAAGGCGCATGACGAGAACGAGACCGCCGGTGTCGGCGATCGCGTGCAGCTGATGGAGACCCGGCCCACGTCGGCCACCAAGCGGTGGCGGCTGGTCGAGGTCCTGGAGAAGGCCAAGTAAGGTCACTCTTCGGCTGAGAAGGTCGTAAACGTAAGGCCCGCTTCCCGGTTGGGAGGCGGGCCTTGCTGCGTCTCCGGATCGATGTGGGCCCGTTTCTCGGTCGATGTCCACTCAATTCGTCTCCGGTTCCGAGTAGCACACGTGTTTGCCGGACGGCAGGTGCCATTCTCCGTCGAAGGCTCCGCCGCGGCGTTGCCCGCCGGTGTCGGCGATCGCGTGCGACTGATGGAGACCCGGCCCACGTCGGCCACCAAGCGGTGGCGGCTGGTCGAGGTCCTGGAGAAGGCCGAAAAGGTCGCTCTTCGGCTGAGGAGGTCGTAATACGAGGCCCGCTTCCCGCTCTGGAAGACGGGCCTCGTTGCGTTTGTCCTCAGGTCGACCGGCGATGACGGCTGCCGACGTTATCGTGTCAGCTCACCCGGGCGTTCGTTTTGTTCGTTTATAATCGGGTCGAACCTAGGAGGTGTCATGCCCAGGCCTGCTGCCAGCGCAAATATCCGTACCTACGTCCCCGAACGGGGTGAGGAGGCGTTGATCCTCGACTTCACTCGGGCGCTGAAGGCCGCTCGGGGTGAAGCGCCGGAGAACCGGCCCGCGTTGGTGGGAGCCGACGGCGCGCGATTCGAACTGCCGGACGCTGTGTACGACGTGCTCCGTCAGGTCGCAGAAGCATTGTCGAACGGTATGGGCGTGACGGTCGCCCCGATGAACGCGATGCTGACAACTCAAGAGGCAGCCGAGTTTCTCGGAATATCCAGGCCTACCTTGGTTCGCATCCTCGAGCGCGGCGAACTCCCGATGGAAAAGCCGGGACGGCACCGATTCGTGCGCCTGGCGGAC
Organism: Nocardia sp. NPDC050799; assembly: GCF_040654015.1. Lineage (NCBI taxonomy): Bacteria > Bacillati > Actinomycetota > Actinomycetes > Mycobacteriales > Nocardiaceae > Nocardia > Nocardia sp. NPDC050799. Next base: position 162,409 of record NZ_JBFAHF010000003.1, on the reverse strand, counting down.
CTGGTCGAATACCAGAATCGGCAGCGCGAGCGCACCGCGGCCGCGCTGGATGACATGATCGGCGACGGCGAGGAGGACCTGCTATATACGGCAACCGATGGACCGCCTCCGGCTACTCGGTGACAGCCCGTGTTTCCGGCGTTCTTGGACACCAATGTCCTGTACAGTGCCACCCTCGTCGATACGGTTCTGCGAATAGCAGAGGAGAGGGCTTTTCGACCGCATTGGTCTGCCGACGTAATGCGTGAATTGGTCGAAGTGCTGGTACGAGAGGCGGGGATAGCCCGTGACCGTGCCGAACGACGCATTGCGCACATGCAGCGAGCCTTCCCCACAGCGGAAGTCCTCGGGTACGAGGCCCTTGTCGCAGGGCTGTCGTGCCATCCGAAGGATCGCCACGTTCTCGCGGCGACGGTTCAGGCCGGCTGCGAGGTGCTGGTGACATTCAATGTCAAGGACTTCCCCGAAGCCTCCACCGCTCCGCACGGAGTGTGCGTCATTACGCCGGATGCGTTTCTGCTCGATCAACTGGACCTCTACCCGGCAAAGGTCGGACGTGCTCTTGTCGCGCAGTTGGACGCCGCCAAGAGGCCACCGTTGACAATGGGACAACTCCTCGGCCGGTTGGACCGCTGTGGAGTTCCTGCCTTTGCCGCGGAAGCCGCGCGTCATGAATTCGGCAGTTGATCAGCCCTCGGCTGAGGTCTATGGCGAGGTGCACGGCCGTGAGTTGGTATTGCGAGCGAAGCGCCTGTTTGCCTCGAGTCGGTCCGGAGAAATTGGGGCGGCGCCCGATGCTGTCTGTGTTGCGGGTGATCATTCGAAGGTGTCGTCACCGAAGTCGCTGCGCTGCTGAGCGTGGTCGTACGGGTCGCTGATCGAATCATCGGCGAACCGGTCGAGCTCGGGTGTGCCGTTCGTAGAAGACAGGTGGCCGAAGGCCGCGAGTACCTCCGCGCGGGGTTACCAGGTCCGGCGTTCGGTGAGGTGACGCGTGTCGGCGCAATCTCGTGCCACGGTCATACGGCTGCTTCGCGCCGGTATCGCTCGCCCCATGATTCGAGCAACTTCGCCACCGGACGCAGGCTCGCGCCGAGTTCGGTGAGGTCGTATTCGACCTTCGGCGGTACTTCGGCGTAGACCGTGCGGCGGACCAACCCGTCGGCTTCGAGTTCGCGGAGTTGGCGGGTGAGCATGCGCTGGGTGATGGCGGGCATGGCGCGGCGGAGTTCGCCGAAGCGCAGGGTCCCGTCGAAGAGATGGTTGACGATCGCCATCTTCCATTTGCCGCCGACCACTTCCATCGCGGCTTCGACCGTGCAGTAATCCGGTACGTCCTCGTGCATGTGACCTCCATAGGTATACGGAATGTGCCTACCACACAGAAAAGACCGTACTTGTACCAAGGGTGAGTAGCGCGGAATCTGTTCCCGGAGCGGTTTCCGGCGAGTGCGAGGAGTTCCTGTGACCATCCATCCTGTTCTGTCCGAGGTGCGGATCGGTGCGCTGCGGTTGCGTAATCGTGCGGTCGTGGCGCCCATGTCGCGGGTGAGTACCGCGGGCGACGGCGTGGCCACGGAGGCTATGGCGGAGTACTACGCGGAGTTCGCCGCGGGTGGGTTCGGACTGATCACCACGGAGGGGACCTATATCGACGCCGAGTTCAGCCAGGCCTACCCGGACCAGCCCGGGATCGTGACCGAGCGCCAGATCGAAGCGTGGCGAGTGGTCACCGACGCGGTACACGCGGCGGGTGGGATGATCGCCTTGCAGTTGATGCACGCCGGTGCGCTCGTGCAGGGCAATCGTCACGGTGACCGGAGTATCGCGCCGTCGGCGGTGCAGCCGTTGGGGGCCAAGATGGCGGCGTACGGCGGCGAAGGTCCGTTCGCGCTGCCCGAGGCGGCGACCCGCGCGGATATCCGCCGGATCATGGGTGGGTTCGGCGCGGCGGCCGAGCGTGCCCGGGCGGCGGGGTTCGACGCGGTGGAGATCCACGGCGCGAATGGGTATCTCATCGACCAGTTCCTCACTGCCTACACCAATCAGCGGGACGACGAGTACGGCGGCGATCCGGCGGGCCGGGTGCGGTTCGCGGTGGAGGTGGGGCGGGCGGTACGGGCGGCGGTGGGGCCGGGATTCCCGGTGGGACTGCGGCTCTCCCAGACCAAGGTCAACGATCTCGGTTATCGGTGGTCCGGGGCCGGGGAAGCCGAGACGATCTTCCGCGCGGTCGGTGCGGCGGGGGTCGACTATCTGCATCTCGCGAGTGAGGGCCGGGACTGGTACGACACCGCCGTCCTGGACTCCGGTGAGACCATTACCCGGCTGGCCCGGTCGATCACCGGGCTGCCCGTGATCGCCAACGGCGGTATGCACGGTCCCGGGCTCGCGCGGACGGTACTCGAGGAAGGGCACGCGGATCTGGTGGCGCTCGGGCGCGGCGCGCTCGCGAACCCGGGTTGGCCGCGGGTGATCGCGGCGGGGGCCCGGCCGGCCGAATTCGATCGCGGAATGCTCGATCCCGTGGTGACGCTCGCCGGTCAGCGCTCCTGGGCTCGGGCGCGGCGCGGGCAGGTTTCTGTGGTCCGATAGCACCGTGGCGACGACCGACGGGACGGACACGGGGACGCGGGCCCGGCTGGCGGCCGGTGCGCTGTTCGTGCGCGCCGGAGCCGGGAGCGACGAGGTGCTGCTGGTGCACAAGACGTACGGCACCGGCTGGGATATCCCGGGCGGTTATGTGGAACCGGGCGAGTCTCCGGCGCAGGCCTGCCGCCGGGAGGTCGCCGAGGAACTCGGGATCGACCGGGCGCCCGGCCGGTTACTGGTGCACGATTGGGCGCCGAACCCCGGGGAGGGGGACAAGGTCCTCTATGTGTTCGACGGCGGCGGGCTCGACGGTCGAGACATCGTCCTGCAGGCAGCGGAGCTCGACCGCTGGGAATGGGTGCGTGTGGACCGGCTGGACGAGCGTGTCGTGGCGCGGCTGAGCCGTCGGCTACGGTGTGCACTCGCGGCCCGGGCCCGTGGGGTGAGCCTGTATCTGGAGCGGGGCGTGGTCGCTCCGGAGGCATCCTCACCACCGAGGTAAGTGCTGTTCACCGTGTGTGTTCCGACACCCGAAATGTGATATAGGGGAGGGCGGTTGACGTACCCCGGGTCCACGGCGCTACGGTGTACGAGCTATGAGGGACGCTGCGACAACGATTTCGGGGGCCTGGCGGATCGACGACGGTACCGCGGTGACCATCCGCGATGCCGCGGTGGCCTGGGCGATGGCCGCGCACGAGGTGCTGGCCGAGACGGCGACGGAGTACGGATACTTCGTCACCGTGCAGGAACTCGCCGACCGGGTGCAGGAGATGTCGGGGGTGCACACCGATGCCCCGACCCGCACCTGGATGGACGCGATCCTGCGCAAAGTCGCCCGGCGCTGCCACAACGCGGGCGAGCCGCCGCTCACGGCCCTGTGTGTGAAACGCAATCTGAAGGTCAGCGACAGCTACAAGTACGTGCTGGAACTGGCGGCGCTACCGGTGCCGGCCGATATCGAAACCCACGCCGCGTACGCCCGCTGGGCCTGCTACGCGGCCCACGGTGCCGATGTGCCCGCGGACGGCGGCACCCCGCCGCTGATCCCGCGCGGTGGCAACGCCCGGCGGACGGTCGCCACGACCCGGACCGCCACGTCCGCGCACAAACCGGAAACCGGAGCCCGCACGGTGGTGTGCTCCAGCTGTTTCATCCAGCTCCCGGCCACCGGGGTCTGCGAACACTGCTGATCACGCAGTGTGGCGGGCTCACACCAGGGTCGTATGCCAGAGGAGCGCGGCGGTCAGGGCGCCGGCCCCGTTGACCGCCCAGTGCAGGGCGATGGGTGCCAGCAGGCTGCCGCTGCGATGCCGTAGCCAGGTGAACACGACCGCGGCGGCCGCGGTAGCGGCGACGGCGATCAGCACCCCGGCGATCTGACCCGCGGGCCCGCCTCCGATCAATTCGGACAGGCCCCGGTTACCGGCGGTGAGCCCCAGGGACGAGGCGATATGCCAGAGCCCGAAGAGCAGTGATCCGGCGGCGAAGACGCCCCGGGCGCCCCAGGCCCGATCGAGGGTGCCGTGCAGAACTCCACGAAAAGCGAGTTCCTCGGGGATCACCGTCTGCAGCGGGATCACGATCATCGAGGCGATGAGCGCGCCGGAGATGGTGGCGTAGCGGTCGGCCAGGAAGAACGGGCGGGTCAGCGGGAGCGCGGCCCCGATGACCACCGCCGCCAGTACCACCCCGACCGCGCCGAGCGCGTATTTGGTCCCGGTCCGCCAGTACCGGGGCGACAGGCCCAGCTCCGACCAGTGCAGGCCGCGCCGGCGCATGAGACCCAGCAGCACCAGGGCGGCGATCGGCACGCTCACAATGTTCGCCCACGCGGTGGTGAAATGGGCGAACAGATTGGTGCAGATGAGCACCACCACGACGACCGCCACATCGGCGTACGCGTGGACTTTGGGGCGCGGAGCAGCTGTTTCCTCGGTAACCGGGTGGAGCATTCGGCCCAGTGTACGGACGGGCCGGGGGCGCCCGGTGCCGGCACGGAGGGCGCGGCGGAGCCGAGGGGCGCGGGGTCGGGCGTGCGCGGGTGAGCGGTCGGCGCCCGGTGTCCCTCGGGTCCTCAGGAAGCGGGAGCCGCCTCCGCGGCGCCGGCCCAGCCCTGTGGATCGGTCCAGGCCTGCAGGCTGCGGCCGCTGTCGAAGCGTCTGTTCTCGCCGGTCACCGGGTCGGTGAATTCGAGGGTGGCGGCCAGTAGCTGGAGCGGGCGAGTGAAATCGTCGACGGATTTATCGGTGATCACCGGATAGAAATCGTCGCCGAGGATGGGGAGACCCAGTGAGTTCATGTGCAGGCGCAACTGGTGGGTGCGGCCGGTCGCGGGGGACAGCCGGTAGCGGGCGATATCGCCGCGCCGTTCGATGAGCTCGATTCGGGTCCGTGCGTTGGGCGCTCCGGCCACCTCCTGCGCGGCCAGCACATGCTTCTCCTTGATGATGCGGCTTTCCAGGGACAGTGGGAAGACCAGTCCGCTGCGGTATCCGGCCACGGCCTCGTACTCCTTGCGGACCCGCTGTCGCTGGAACAGTGTCTGATAGGCGCCGCGGCGGGCCGGGTCCACCACGAACAGCACCAGACCGGCGGTGGCGCGGTCGAGACGATGCGCGGGGATCAGATCGGGCAGATCGAGTTCACGGCGCAGCCGGACCAGGGCGGTCTGCAGGATATGACTGCCGCGCGGAATGGTGGCCAGGAAATGCGGCTTGTCTGCCACCAGGATGGTGTCGTCGCGGTAGACGATCGGCAGGTCGAAGGGCACCGGTTTCTCGTCGGGCAGATCGCGATGGAACCAGACCGCGCCCCCGGGCGCATAGGGCGCGTCGGGTGTGAGCGGCCCCGCCAGATCGACGATCTCACCGGCATGCAGCATTTCGTCGATGCGCGCGGGATCGACGCGGGGCAGCCGATGGACCAGATGGTCGCGTACGGTCGCCCAGTCGCCCTCCTCGGGTAGCCGCAACCGGGCCGGGTCCAGCCCGAACCGCTTCGGCAGCGGCGACTGCTGCCTTCTTCTCACCGGTCGCAGCATAGTCCGGTGGTCGCTGCGGGTCGTGGCTCGCAGGCGACCGGAATCCCCGTCGGGTGGGGTTCCCGCCAGTGCTGGGAACCCGCCGGCCGGCCGCCGGTACGTCCGTGCCGGGACCTGTTGTCGTGCAGCGGTCTCGGCGCCGGCCGAGTGGGCCGGTAAGACCACCAGGGGTTCCGGTGAGAGCGAATCTGTGAAGGAGCGGTATTTCTCACATCTTGTTTCGCTGGTCCCGGTCGCACTGGCGACCACGAGCACCTTGGCTTAGGCTAGCCTAAATTTACTTTGGTTAGAATACCCTAAGTCGTCGAGGGTCTTGATCTGCGAGAGGCGTTCTCATGGTGGTTACTCGTCCCGAGGCGAGTGCTGATGTCGATGTCCGGGCGGAGGTCGGCTCGGCACTGGGGATCTCGCCGGAGCTTCTCGAAGCCGATACCGACCTGGTCGGACAGGGCCTGGACTCCTTGCGCATGATGCGGTTGGCGGGCCAATGGCGAAAGCGCGGATATGACGTGGACTTCGCCCGGCTCACCGCCGCGCCCACCATTCGCGCGTGGACAGCACTGCTCACCGCTCCGGCCGCCGCGCCCGCGCACGACGAGCTGTCGCGGGCCTGGAGCGAGGACAGCTCGGCCGATCTCGAGACCGCGTTCCCTCTCGCGCCGATGCAGCACGCCTACTGGATCGGCCGGTCGGACAGTCACGCGTTGGGCGGCGTAGCAGCACATCTGTACATCGAATTCGACGGCAGGCGGATCGATCCACAGCGCTTCCGTTCGGCTGTGGACACCCTCCTGCGCCGCCATCCGATGTTGCGGGTGCGAATTCTGCCGGACGGGAAACAGCTGATCGGACCCGCGCACCCGGAGGCCGTAGCGGTACACGATCTGCGACAGGAGCCGGCCGATCGTGCGGCGTCGATCCTGGAACTGCACCGCAGGCACGGCACGCACCGGGCGTTGCCGATCGAAGACGGAGCGGTACTGCGGGCGGAGCTGAGTCTGCTCCCCTCGGGCACCGGCCGGGTTCACCTGGATGTGGACATGGTCGCCGCGGATGCGATGAGCTATCGGGTGCTCGTCGACGATCTGGCACGGATCTATCGAGGTGAGGAACTACCGGAGCTGGCGGTGACCTTCCCGGCGCTGTCGTCCCGGCGCACTCGCCGGCCCGCGCGCGAAGCGGATATCGCGTGGTGGCGGGAACGGATCCCGAATCTGCCGGGCGCACCGGAACTTCCCATGAACGAGGCCGCGTCGCGGGCGCAAGCCGAGCCGGCGACCGTCCGGTTGCATCATGCGATCGACGCGGCCGCCCGCAAACGGCTCGAGGAGCACGCGCACCGGCGCGGAGTCACACCCGCGGCCGCGGTGGCGGCCGTCTTCGCCGAAGCGGTCGGCACACATTCGCGCAATCCGCATTTCCTACTGACGGTTCCGCTCTTCGACCGCGACCCGGTGCACCCCGACGTCGATCGGGTGGTCGGGGACTTCACCTCCTCGCTCATCGTCGAGGTCGACCTGCGCGAGCCGCAGACCTTGGCGGAACGTGCCGTCGGCATGCGGAAGGCGCTGCACGACGCGGCCGCGCACGGCACCTTCGGTGGTCTGGACGTGCTGCGTGAACTCAGCCGGGAGCGCGGGGAACCGGTGGTGTCGCCGATCGTCTTCACCAGCGCCCTCGGGCTCGGCGAGCTGTTCTCCGAAGCGGTGACCGAGGTCCTCGGCGAACCCTCCTGGATCGTGTCCCAGGGGCCGCAGGTACTGCTCGATGCACAGGTCACCGAGATCGCCGGGGGCCTCCTCCTCAATTGGGACGTCCGTGCCTCGGACCTCGAAACGGGGACGCCCCAGGCGATGTTCGACTATTACGTCCGGCTGCTCGATCTACTGATCGCCGGCGACTGGGACCGGCCCGCCCCGGACCCGGTCCCCGCCGAAGTGCGCGCGCAACGGCAATCGGTCGAAAGGCCGCTGCCCGCGACCGATTTCTCCGATGGCACGTTGCACGGCCGGTTCCTCGCCGCCGCGCGACAGCGTGGGGAGGCTCCCGCGGTGATCGGCGAGCGACGGACCTGGAGTCATGCCGAACTCGCCGATGAAGCCGGTCGGGTGGCCGGAGCTCTACAGGCCGGTGGAGTGCGCCCGGGCGACACGGTGATCGTCGATCTGCCCAAGGGCGGCGAACAGATCGTGGCCGCGCTCGGAGTGCTCACCGCCGGGGCCGCCTATGTGCCGGTGTCGCCGGCTCAACCGCAGAACCGCCGGGACCGGATCGCCGCGCTGGCGGCGCCCGCCGCGATCCTCACCGACCGACCCCGGCGGTGGACCGATGCGCCGAACCGGGTGCTGGATATCGCGGCCGCGCGCACCGCGCCGCCGATCGCACCCGTAGCCGTGGACACCGGCGCACCGGCCTATGTGCTCTTCACCTCCGGCTCCACCGGCCTGCCCAAGGGGGTGGAGGTACCGCACGGCGCCGCGGTCGCCACGCTCACCGATCTCGCACACCGTTACGAGCTGGGGCCGCCCGACCGGAGCCTCATGGTGTCGTCACTGGAATTCGACTTGTCGGTATTCGATGTCTTCGGGCTGCTCGCCGTCGGTGGATCCGTTGTGGTGCCCGGGGACGACGAGAGCACCAGAGCCGACACCTGGGCCCGGATGATGCGGGAGCATTCGGTGACGGTCCTCAACTGTGTGCCGTCGATCCTGGGCATGATTCTCGACCTCACGGCACTGCCGGCGGGTCTGCGGGTCGTACTGATGGGCGGTGACAAGGTCGACGTCTCGCTGCTGCACCGGGTGACCGCCCAGCTGCCCGCCTGCCGAATCGCCGGTCTGGGTGGGACCACCGAGACCGCGATCCATTCGACGATCTGCGAGGCTCCCGACGTTCCCGCCGGCGCGGCGTTCGTGCCCTACGGGGTCCCGCTCGGCGGTGTCCGCTGCCGGGCCGTCGACGCGGTCGGCCGGGATCGTCCCGACTTCGTACCGGGAGAACTGTGGATCGGCGGCGCCGGGGTCGCCACCGGATACCGGGGCGACCCCGAACGTACCGCCGACCGGTTCGTTCTGCGGGACGGAATCCGCTGGTACCGCACGGGCGATATGGTGCGGTACCTGCCGGGCGGGTTCCTCGACTTCCTGGGCCGCGCCGACGATCTGGTCAAGATCCGCGGCTACCGGATCGAACTGGGAGAGGTCGAAGCGGGCCTGCTGTCTGTGGACGCGGTCACCGGTGCGGTGGCCTGGTCGGACGGCCGTGAGCTGCGAGCCGCGGTCAGCTCCGGCACCGCTGTCACCGACGAGCAGATCCGTGAACTGCTCGCGGAAGTACTACCGCCACAGATGATCCCGCGGTCGGTATCGGTGGTCGGTGAACTGCCGCTCACGGCGAACGGGAAATACGACCGGAAAAAGGTCCGCGAACTCATCGCCCCCGAGGACCGGACGGAATCCGTGGCCCCCCGGACTCCGCTGGAATCGGCGCTGGCGGTCGTTCTCGGGCAGATCCTGAGTACCCGGCCACTGGGCGTCACCGACGATTTCGTCGCCCTCGGCGGCGACTCGGTCCAGGCCACGGCATACGTCGCCCGGGTGCGGGAGTGGCTGGACGCACCGAACCTGACCGTGGCCGATATCTTCCTGCGGCGCACGATCGCCGGATTGGCGGACCGGCTGGTCGAGCTGGAGGGCGCCCGCACGACCCAGGTCGCCGAGATCTTCCTCGAAGTGATGCGGTTGACCGACGAAGAGATCGCGGCGGAGGTCACCACAGCCGCGGAACCCGCGGCACCGAGCCGATATCCGCTGCACTCGGCACCGATGAGTATCGACCGGGACACCGATATCGTGCACCGCTGGCTCACCCATCCCAAGGCCGGGTATTGGGACATGCTGAACAGCACACCGGCCGATGTGGCCGAGCTGATCCGCGAGAGCGCCGGACCGGAGGGGTCGCCGTACGGTTTGCGGATCGGCTATCTCGACGGTGAACCGCAATTTCTCTTCGAGCTGTACGACCCCGCATCCAGCGACCTGGCCGCACCCGGGACCGGGTATTCCCCCGAGCCCGGCGATATCGGTATGCATCTGCTGGTCGCCAGCAGCGAACGTCGGCTACCGGGGTTCACCGCCGAGGTGATGCTGCACATCATGCGGATCGCGTTCTTCGAGGCCGGTGCGCGGCGGGTAGTGGTAGAGCCCGATATCAGGAACGCGGAGGTGCAGCGGCTCAATGCCGCGGTCGGTTTCGTCGTCGCCGGGGACTATCCCGTGGCCGGCAAGGTGGCGCGGCTGAGTTACTGCACACGCGCCGATTTCGTCCGGGTGACCGATGGCGGCCGGATGGTCGCCGCCGCCGATCAGCTTCAGATTCCTGAGAAAGTAGCGCGTTGAGCAGTTCAGACTTATCCGAGCACCGCACCGGCTACCGGCACGTCTACAGCAACAGGATCGCGAAGAAGATCCTCGCCGAACTCTGCCATGAGCGTTGTGTACGACCGATCGAATCGGCACCGGGCGAGTACCTCGTCCGGTCCGACGATCAGCAGACCGAGTACCGGTTCCGCGCCGAACTGCTGTCGCTGGACAGTTGGAATATCGACGAGTTCTCGCTGCGCCGCATCCGCCGAGGTGAGCCGTTGCCGATCGATCCGGTGCGCCTGGTCGTCGACCTGAGCGCTTCGCTGGGTATCTCGCCGGAGGCGCTACCGGAGTACCTGGAGGAGTTCGTCAATACGCTCTCCATCAGCGCCGGTCGCCCGGATTCCCGGCGTATCGCGGCGGCCGAACTTGCCGCCGCGCAGTTCCAGACCATCGAAGCGACGATGACCGAGGGGCATCCCTGCCTGATCGCCAATGCCGGCAGGCTCGGCTTCGGTGCCGACGATATCGCACGCTACGCACCGGAATCGGGCAGTCGCTTCCGCCTGATGTGGGTGGCCGCATTGCGCGATCACTGCGATTTCGCCGCGGTCGCCGGCGTCGACTACCCGAGCCTGGTCCGCGACGAACTCGGCGACGAGACGCTCAGCCGTTTCGACCGCGTCCTCACCGGCCTCGGCTTGGACCCGTCCGCCTATTACTACATGCCGGTGCACCCGTGGCAGTGGTCGGCGAAGATCGCGCGGATCTATGCGATCGATATCGCCGAGCGCCGGATCGTGCCCGTGGGTGAAGCGCCGGATATGTACCAGCCGCAGCAGTCCATCCGGACGCTGTTCAATATCACCGGCCCGTCGCGGCACTATGTGAAACTGGCGCTCTCGATCGTCAATATGGGCTTCACCAGAGGGATGTCGGCGGATTACATGCGGACCACCCCCCTCATCAACGACTGGGTCCGGGAGCGGGTGGATTCCGACGAATACCTGCAATCGCTCGGTTTCCGGATGCTGTACGAGGTCGCAGCGATCGGCTACCGGAATCCGGACTACGACACCGTCACCCGTCCCGGCTCGGAGTATCGGAAGCTGCTTTCGGCATTGTGGCGCGAGAGCCCGATCCCGCTCGTGCACGAGCGCGAACAGCTGACCACCATGGCCGCGCTGTTGCATATCGACCATCACGGGACACCATTGGTCGAGGCGTTCGTGCAGCGCTCGGGGCTTTCGGTGCGGGACTGGCTCCGTCGCTATCTCCGCGCCTACCTGCACCCGATCGTCTACTTGCTCTACCGGTACGAACTGAAGTTCTCGCCCCACGGCGAGAATCTGATCCTGGTGCTGGACTCGGGCGTCCCGGTCCGTGCCATCCTGAAGGATATCGGTGAAGAGGTCTCCATTTTCGCCGCGCCCACCGATATTCCGGAATCCTGCCGCCGGGCGGTCACCGAGGAGGCCGACGAGATCCGGAACATGGGTGTGCTTTCGGATGTATTCGACGATTTCCTGCGCCACCTGGCGGCAGTTCTCCATACGAGCGGGCTGATCGCAGACCGGGATTTCTGGGACCTCGTGGCCGGGAGTGTCGTCGAATTCCGCGAACAACACCGGGATCTGGACGGGCGGTTCCGCAGATGGGACCTGTTCGCACCGACCTTCCGGGCCATCCATATGAACCGGCTCCAGGTGTCGAACAACCGCCGGATGGTGAACCCGGGGGATTCGTATTCCACATTGGTCGACGCGGAGCACGAACTCGTGAACCCGATCGCCGGTTATCGACCGGCCGGGACGGACCGACCGATCGAGGAGGTGGCGGTCTCGTGACCACCGAGGCACACGACGCACCGAATATAGAGATAATCCGGGACTCCCTGGGCATTCCGCATATCATCGCCGATTCGGCCGCGGGCGCACTGTACGGCCAGGGCTACGCGTGCGGGGTCGACCGGGCCTGGCAGATCGAATTCCTGCGCCTGCGCGCCGAAGGGCGTACCGCGGAGGTGTTCGGTGCCGCCGGTGTCGGCTGGGACGAGTTCGCCCGGCGTGCCCGGATAGATCGGGCGGCCCGGCGGGTCTACGACGCGTCCTCCACCCGGACCCGTGCGCTGCTGCGCGCGTACACCGACGGCATCAACAGCACACTGGACACCGCCGACGCTGTCGAACTGACCGAGTTCGACCACCGGCCCGCTCCGTGGCAGCCGTGGACGCCCATCGCCGTTTTCCTCGTGCACCACATCCTGTTCGGGCGATTCCTCACGAAGCTGTGGCGTCTGCACGCGTGCCGGTCCCTGGGCGCCGAGGCCCTGGCGCTGTTCGACTGCGAAGGGGTGGCCGAGGGCACCGCGGCCGTTCCCGCCCGCCCCGACGACGCCTTCATCGCCGAGCTGCTCCTGAACTCCGGCACGTCCACAGGGGACAGTGCCGTGGCGTCGTCGTTCGGCGATGCCATCTCGGGCAGTAACGCCTGGGGGGTCGCCGCCGGGCGGACCGCCACCGGATCGCCGCTCATCGCGGGCGATCCGCATCGCTTCCTGGAGCTACCCGGGATCTACCAGCAGTTCCAGCTGGCGGCCCCGGAATTCGATGTCGTCGGCTTCGCCTTCGCCGGGGTGCCCGGTGTCCCCCATTTCTGTCACGCCGGTGCTGTGGCCTGGGGCATCACCAATGCCATGGGCGACTACCAGGACCTCTACCTCGAGAAACTCGACCGCGTCGCCGGCGGGATCCGGGTGGAATCGGCTGCGGGCGCGAAGGTGGCACCGTCGTGGACCGAGGAGATCCGGGTGCGCGGTGGTGAACCGGTCACCGTGGAGGTCATCGCGACCGACAACGGTTCGGTGGTGTTCGGCGGGCCGGAGTCGGCCTTCGCGCTGAGCCTGCGCACGCCGCTGCTGAGCGACCCCGAAGCGACCTTCGACGCCGCGCTCGACCTGCTGTTCGTGAACACGGTGGCCGATGTCGAGCAGGCGCTGCGGGCGTGGACCGAACCGGCGAACCGAATCGTCATCGCCGATACCTCCGGCCGGTTGACCGGCCATGTCGTCGGCACCATGCCCGTGCGCGCGGCGGAGAACTACTGGCTGCCGGTACCGGGCTGGGACGAGCGCTACCGGTGGCGTGGCTACGCGACTACTTCGGTAGATGACGAAGAGTTCGACGCCGCGGTACGCGAATTCTCGGTGATCGCCAACCAGCGGATCACGGATTCGGCTCCGCTCCAACCGGTCACCACCGAATGCGCGGCCCCGTTCCGGGCCGCCCGGATCGGCACCCTCCTCGGCGAGAATACGGCGATCTCGGTGGCCGACTGCGAGCGCATCCACACAGATGTCGCGCTGGACCAGGCAGCGATGATCCAGGGCCTGCTCGGTCGGCTGAACGGGTTGAGCGCGGCTGCCGGCCGAGTGCGCGACCTCCTGCTCGAATGGGACCGCGAGATGCGGGCCGACAGCACCGCCGCCTATCTGTTCGCGGAGATACGCTCCCGGCTGGTCGTGGCGATCACCGGGCACAAGGCGCTGTCCGGGCTGGCCGGACCGCATTCGTTCCCGCGCGTCTTCGACCCATGGTTCGTCGCGCAGACGCGGATCGCCGCCGCGCTGGATACCGTGGTGGCCCGGGCGCCGGGTCTCGGAGTGGATATCGATGGGTTGCTGACCGCGGCGACAGAGGCCGTCGCGGCGCGGATCGACGCGCTCGGCACCGTGCCCACCTGGGGCAGTGCGCACCTGCTGGCCCCGATCCACGGAATGGATCTCGTGGGTGTGACTCCCGCCCATCCGGAGTTGTCGGCACGGATCAGACCGCGACCGCAACCGCTGGGCGGAGACGCCGAATGCGTATTCGCCAACGGCAGCGCGGTCGGGTTCTCGCACGCCTGCAGTGTGGGTTCGGCGGCGCGCTATGTATGGGATCTCGCCGACCGCGACTCCGGCCGGTGGATCGTCCCGCTCGGCGTCAGCGGGGACCCGCGTTCACCGAATTTCGAGGATCAGGCACCGCTGTGGGCGCGGGGAGAACTGGTCGACATCCTCAGTGACTGGCCGGCACTGCGGGCCACCGCACGCCGGCACGAGGTTTTCCGACTCGCGGGGCCGCCCGCCGGCGCTGCGCAGTTCTCGCGAACCGAGCGACCGGTCTCCGCGCAGTCCACGTACCGCTCGACGCTGGGAGAAGCATGAACGATCTGACAGACGCCCGGCTGGAACTGCTGCGACGTCGGCTGGCGGCCACCGGAGCGGCCCGGCACCGCACCGATCGCGCGAGGACGGAAGCGGGATCCAGGCCGGCATCCGCCGGGCGGCTGGGTACGGCCGAACGGCGGATGTGGAAGATCTACGAGCTGGACCCCGACTCGATCTCCCACAATATCGGGCTGATCCTGGACTTCGACCGCGGCTACGACCTGGATACGGTGATCGCGGCCTTCGACACCATGGTCGGCAACGCCGAGGTGCTCGGCTCGGTGGTCACCGTCGACGACGAGGGTGTCCCGCGGCGGGTTCCGGCCCGCCGGGACGGTCGCTGGGTCGTACCCGGCACCGTCTGGGAGTGGGGGACCACACCCGGAACCGCCGCATCCGCAATACCCGCGGCGGACAGCCCCGCGAGCCGCGCCGAGATCCACGCGGCCGCGACGGCGTTCGCGACCGTGCCGTTGCGGCTGACGGCGGAACCGCCGCTGCGCGCGCGGATTCACGCGAATGCCGACGGCCGGGTGACGGTGGTGCTGGTGGTGCACCATCTGGCGGTGGACGACACATCCTGGCCGCTCCTGCTGGGCACCCTGGTGTCCGGAACGTGGCCCGGAGCCGCCGTCGAGGTGAGCCGTATGCTGCCGCCGGAGGCCGCCCGGCCGGACGAGGTCGACCGCGCTGTGCGGCACGCACTGCGGACCTGGGCGGCCGAGGACATCAGGTTTCCATTGTCCGGAGCGCTGCCCGAGATCAGCGCCGCGGACAGCTGGCTGTCCCCGCTCGTCGACAGCCGCGGCGAGCGTCTGCGGCATCCGATCGAGCCGGCCGATATCGCGGCACTCGAGGGAATCGCTCGCGAGGTGGGCGCCACCCCGAACGCGCTCTACATCGCGGTGTGCGGCTTGACCGTGTACGCGCTCACCGGTGCCGCCGACCATGTGCTGCTGGTTCCGGCCGACAACCGGCGTGCGGGAGAGGGGCCGGACCGGATCGGCTACAGCGGGAACATCATCCCGATGCGCTTCACATTCGTTCCCGGCACGAGCGTGCAGGACGCTTTGCGGGCGGCGGTTTCATCGGTTTACGAATCCATGGAGTTCTCGTCCGTCGATTACGGAACTGTGCTCACGGCACTACGCGCGGCCGGCGGGCGGTTCCCCGTGGCCGAGATCATGGCGTCGGTGCGTAACGCGCCGCTACGCGGTATTCGGATTCCGGACGGTGTGCACGTCACCTGTGAATCGGTATTCAACGGTGTCGGAAACTATCCGCTGACATTCGCTTTCGAAATCGGTGACGATGCACGAGTTCATCTGGAGGTCGATTATCAACCCGCTGTCGTAGACGACGCGTTCGCACGCCGCGCCACTCAGGTGGTCGATGCCTTGCTGAAGCGCGTACCACTGGCACTGGACACCGCAGTGGACGACCTGGTCCGTGTGGTCGCCGAGCCGCAGAACGCATAGCGGGTGGTCTCCGAAATTCGACAGAGTTGCGCGGAGAATTCCGGCGCCCTCGGTCGTATCCCTTTCTTTATCCGTGTATCGACGTAATTAGGGCTTTTTGTGTCACATAGATTGGTAAGCACGTGGGGGAGATCGTCCAGATTCGCCCGGCCGGGCGAGGGCTGGGCGGAAGTCGGGGGTGGGCTGGCGCAGGCCGCGGCGGCGGTCGCGGATAGTCATCACCGTTCACCGCTGCCCTCTGGAAGTCCGGAGGATATGCTCGCGGCCGTCGCGACCGCGCTGGGTCCGGAGCGTATCCCGGAGACCGGCACCGGGGAACCCGCGGCACTGGCCCACCTCGCCCGTTTGATCGCGACCTACGGGCTGGATCTGACCCACGAACTGTGCGCCGCGCACCTGCAACCTCCGCCTTTGACCGTGGCGGTGGTGGCGGACGCACTGGCCAGCGCCACCAACGCATCGCTGGACACCTACGATTCCGGCCCGGCGACGCTGGCCATCGAGAAATGGACGATCAACGCGCTGGCGCGACTGGCCGGTTTCACCGAGTCCGCGGGCGGGGTCTTCGGGCCGGGCGGGTCCTACTCCAATCTGCTGGCGCTGCTGATCGCCCGGGATTACGGAGCCGCGCAGCGCGGAATCGACATCCGGCACAACGGGGTGAGCGCGCTGCCGCGACCGGTGGTGCTGTGCTCGCGGGTCGCCCACTTCTCCATCCACCGGGCGTGCGCTGCCCTGGGGCTGGGGGAAGCCGCCGTGGTTCCGGTGGAGGTCGATGCCGACCATCGGATGATTCCGGCGGCACTGGAGGCCGTACTGGCCGACCTCGCCGAGAGCCATACGCCGATGGCCGTCGTGGCGACCGCGGGTACCACCGATTTCGGAACCATCGACCCGCTGCCCGCGATCGCCGATATCGCGGCGCGGTACGGGCTGTGGCTGCATGTCGACGCCGCCTACGGCTTCGGTTCGCTGTTCTCCGACAAGCTCTCGGCGCTACTGGCCGGGATCGAGCGTGCCGATTCGATCACCCTCGACCTGCACAAGATCGGCTGGCAGCCCGCGGCCGCGAGTGTGCTGCTGCTCGCCGACGCGGAGCGTTTCGCTTCGTTGAACAGGTCGGTGGCCTACCTCAATCCCGACGACGACGTCAAGGCCGGATACGGGGGCCTGCTGGGGCAGACATTGCAGACGACCCGGCGCCCGGACGTGCTCAAGGTCGCGGCGACCTTCCTGGCCTACGGGCGGCGGGAACTGGGAGCGATGCTCGACGGCTGTCACGAACTGGCCCGCCACGCCGCGCGGCGTATCGCCTCCGAACTGCAACTCGAGCTGGTGGCACCGGTCACGCTGACCACGGTGGTGTTCCGGTACCGCTGTGAGGATCTGGATCTGGACCAGGTGAATGCCGAAGTACGCCGCCGTCTGATCAGCTCCGGTAGAGCGCTCATCGGGCGCACCCAGGTGCGGGTCAACGGCGAAGGCGAGCCGCGGACCTGCCTCAAACTCACCCTGCTGAACCCGGAAACGAGCGCCGCCGATATCGAAGCGCTGTTCGACGAATTGCTACGCGTGGCCTTGGAAGTCGAATCCGAAGGGCTGCGCAGCAGTGTCGAGGAAATGGTGAAGATTCATGAGTGAGATCGAATCGGTCGATATTCTGGCCATCGGCTGTGGCCCGTTCAACCTCGGCCTGGCGGCGCTGGCCTCGACCGTCGACGATACCCAGGTCGTGGTCGTGGACTCGGCGGCCGAGTTCCGCTGGCATCCGGGACTGATGTTCGAGGAAGCCAAACTCCAGGTCAGTTTTCTGTCCGATCTGGTCTCGCTCGTCGACCCGACCCATCCGATGTCGTTTCTCGCCTACCTGGCCGATGTGGACAGGCTGTACCCGTTCCTGGTCCGGGAACAGTTCTTCCCGACCCGGCGCGAGTACGAGGCCTACCTGCTCTGGGTCGTGGAACAGCTACCGTCACTGCGCTTCGGAACCACGGTCGACGAGGTGCGCTGGGATGCCGGACGCGAGCTGTTCGAGGTCTCGCTGACCACCGGCGGCGGACGAACGGTGATCCGGGCCGGTCATATCGTGGTGGGTGTCGGTACCGAACCGGCGATACCGCAAAAGCTTTCCACCACATCATCGGCGCTGGTCCACAGCTCCGAATACCTCTGGCATCAGGACGCGGCCCATGCCGCCGATTCGGTGACGGTGATCGGGTCGGGGCAGTCCGGCGCCGAGATCGTGATCGACCTCCTCGAAGCGAATCTGAACGGCGGCCCGGCCGTGCGCTGGTGGACCCGCACCCCGTGGTTCGCGCCGCTGGACTTCACCAAGCTCTCGCTGGAGATGACGACACCCGCCTATATGGATTACTTCCACGGCCTTCCGGAAGCCACCCGGGACCAGGTACGGGCCGGGCACTGGCAGTTCCACAAGGGGATCTCCGCGGAGACGCTCGACCGGCTGCACGATCTCCTCTATCGGCGCGAACTACGAGAGAAGGCCGCACCGGTACAGCTGCGCCACGGTGTCGCGGTCGAGGGGCTCGAGACGCTGCCCGACGGCCGGCTACGGATCCGCGGCCGGCACCTGGACACCGGATCGCCGCTTTCCCATACCGCCGATCTGGTCATCGCGGCAACCGGGTACCGGTACCGCCACCAGAACTTCCTGGCCCCACTCGAAGATCGGCTGCGTCGCGATTCGCGCAGCCGGTTGGTCGTCGAGACGAACCATGCCGTAGCCGCCGACGGCGAACTGGCCGGGCGGCTGTTCGTGGCCAATGCCGAGGTGCATACCCACGGGGTCTCCGCGCCCAACCTGGATATCGGCGCGGTGCGCAACGCCAAGATCCTCAACACCGTCCGTGGTCGGGAGGTCTACCGGCTGCCGCGCCACACCGCGTTCACGAGTTTCGGTGTGACGGACGAGGACACCGGCGAGTAGCGCGATCGGCCACCGCGATACCGCAGATTCTCATCATCACCGGCCGGTCGTGCCGCGAAGGCGGGCTTCGGCCGATCTATTCGATTCGTTTCACAAGGAGTTCTCGATGTCCGACCCGATCCGCGACACGCTGGACCGCATTCTGGAGGAAGATCTCGACCTGGCCCTCACCGACGTGACCCGGGAGTCGCTGCTGATCGAGGACCTGGGACTCGATTCGGTGTCCTTCGCGATCGGCGTCGTCGCCATCGAAGAACGGCTCGGCGTGCAGCTGACCGACCGGGAGATGTCGGAGGCCGCCTCGGTGGGCGATCTGGAAGACCTCATTCGGTCGAAGGCCGACGGTGTCACCCGCTGAGCACCGGATCGGGCATCTCTCCGAGGAAGAAATCCGATCATGAGCACCGAGACATCGGCCGAATCGTACGACGAGCTGCTCGCGCGAGTATTCGACGAGCGGGTCGTCGCGTGGACCGAGCAGTCCGAGAAGGACAAGAGATTCCCGCGCGAACTGCTCGGACACCTGGGCGCCGCCGGAGTGTTCGAACGTAAATGGGAGAACCGCAAGCTCACCGATCTGAGCGAGCATTTCGCGCTCGCCTCGCGGCTGGGCGCCCTCAATTCGGCGGGTATCGGGGTGGGTGTGAGCCTGCACGATTCGGCGATAGCGATCCTGCGCCGTTTCGCACGCACCGATCACCTGCGCGAACTCGCCGACAAGGCGATCCGCACCGAGGCGATACTGTGCATCGCTGCCTCGGAGGAGTCCGGCGGATCGGATCTGCAGAACGCCCGCACCACCATCGAACCCGAAGACGGCGGCTACCGGGTGGTGGGGCACAAGAAGTTCGTTTCGCTCGCACCGATCGCCGATCACATCTTCGTCGTCGGCCGGGGGGCGTCCGGCGGGTCGACCGCCGACCCCGGCAATGTGGCACTCGTGGCCGTACCCGCCGCACAGGCGGCCATCGGTACCCCCTACGAGAAGCTGGGGGCCGGGCCCTTGGACACCGCCCCGGTGTCCTTCGACACCTGGGTTCCCGAGGAAGCGTTGATCGCCCGCGCGGGAACGGGTTTGGCGGTGATCAGCTGGGGGCTGGCACACGAACGTTATTCGGTGGCCGGTCAGATCGCCGCGGCCTGCGAAGTCATGCTCGGTGTGACGCTGGCCCGCATGATGGATCGGACCCAGTTCGGCAAACGTCTCTTCGACCATCAGGCACTGCGGTTGCGGGTGGCCGATCTGCAGTCCCGGGTCGATCTGCTGCGCTACGCGCTCGCCGGTGTCGCGGCGGAAGGACGGATCAATCTGCGTACCGCCGCCGCGTTGAAGGCCACCGCCGCCAATCTGGGCGAAGAAGTGGCCTCGCAATGCCTGCACATCTTCGGCGGCATCGGCTACCTGGAGAGCGAAACACCGATCGGACGCTGGTGGCGGGATATGAAACTCGCGCGCGTGGGCGGCGGGGCCGACGAGGTGTTGTGGGAACTCGTCGCGGCGGCGATGAAGCCCGACCAGCAGCGCTACCAGACGATTATGAAGAACCAGGTGGATCAGCCATGAACAGTCCTACCGGCACGCGCGACGCGTCCGCAACAGCCGTCACCGAACTCGCCCCGCCGGACCACACCTACCTGCATCTGGATACGAAGAGCAGTCCGATGCACTGGGCCATGGTCCTCGAACTGGAATCCGGCGATCGCCACCTGGCCCTCGACGAAGTACGGGCACGGGTGCGTGAGCGGGCGCCGCTGTTCGATATATTCCGCGTGGGCGTGCGTAACGGCCGGTGGCGGAAACCGGAGGTGGTGCTTGCCGATTTCGTGGATGTCGAGCGGCATGTCGCGCACGCCGAGTACGCCGGCCCCGCGGATCTCCGGCAGCGTATCGCCACTCTGCACGAGACACATCTGCCGCGTCCCGCGCCGTTCTGGCATATCACCCTGTTCACCCCGCGCGGCAGCGGCGCCCAGTTCATCCTGCTGCGTGTTCATCACAGCCTGTCCGACGGGATCGCCGGGGCGGCCTTCGCCGCGTTGCTGGCCGACGGCACCGCCGAGGAGCTCGCGGAGTTCGAACGATTCGCGACGAGCCCGCGCTACCGCATCAGCGAGGTGGAGCCGACGGCCTTGAAGGAGGCGAAATCCGCCTTCGACGAACAGTGGAAGGCCGGCCGGCACGGCCGTGGCTGGCCCGCGTTGACCGGTTCGGGCCGGCGTGAGGTCGCACTGCACAGTGTCGCCACCCGGACGCTGCGGCGCACCGCCAAGCACAACGGTGCCACCGTGCACGAGTTCCTGCTGGCCGCGGTCGGCCGCACGGTCAGCCTCGCCCCGCCGGCGACCGGCACACCACAGGCCGAGAGCATTCGGGTCACCTTGCCGGTCACCCACGACGCGGCGTTCCGGCATACCGGTAACGCGGTGCTCGTCTCCCTGTTGAACATCCCCGGAAACGAAACCGACCTCGCCCGGCAGATCGAGCGGTGCCGGTCGGAGCTGGCCACCGTCGAGGCCCGGCATCCGGAACTCGCCCTTGCCGCGGCCGACAACCTGCCGAAACCGCCGTGGCCGTTGGCCCGGGCGATCGCCAACGCGTCCATGTCGAGGATGAGCCCGGATATCCATATCGGGATCAACCCCGGCTTCTCCCGGATCCGCTCCGTACTCGGCACGAAAATCACCGAGCTCACGCCGATCTCACCGCTGGTGGGCTACTCGTTCTCGGTGACCGCGCTGATCCTGGGCAATCGGACGTCATTCGGCATCGTCACCGACCCGGCAGCCCTGCCGCAGGGTTACGCCGCGACTTTCGTGGAGCAGTTCGACCGAGTGCTGACCGAAGCCGCGAAACCGGACGACGCCACGTCCCGGCCGGCCGCCCCGCGGGAAGAAGTGTGAGATCGCGATGAGCAGAATCACCCACTCGCTGTTCGAACAGCCCGTTTCCGATACCACCGGTCTGTGGAGCGGCGACGATCCCGCGGAGATGACCTTCCGCTCCTGGGCGCAACTGCGTTCGACGGCCGCGAGCGTGGCGGCGGGCCTGGCCGCGGCCGGTGTCGGGCACGGTAGCTCCGTCGCCATCCTCGCCGGCGGCGCCGCCGACGTGACAGCACTCGTGCAGGCGACCTGGATGCGGGGCGCGGCGTTCACGATGCTGCATCAGCCCACTCCGCGCACCAATCTGGAAACCTGGGTGGCGGACACCCGCGCGGTGATCCGGATGCTGGATGCCCGGGTACTGGCGGTCGGGGAGCCCTTCACCGACGCGGTGCGCGGGCTGGACCTCGGCGTCCCGATTGTGCCGATCGGCGACCTCATGACCGCGCCGCCACCGGCGGAGCCCGTGCCGGCCGGGGAAGACGATATCGCGGTCCTGCAATTGACCTCCGGCACCACCGGGGTACCGAAAGCGGTCGCCATCTCCTACCGGAACCTGCATCAGAACCACCAGGCCATGGTGCGCGCGGCCGGGTTCCGGCCCGACGACGTGGCCGTCAGCTGGCTGCCGCTCTACCACGATATGGGCATGGTGGGGCTGCTGATGTCGCCGATGTTCGCGCAAGCGATCACAGTGATCACCACCCCGCTCGTTTTCCTGAAGAATCCGCTGTCGTGGGCCGAACTGATCACCCGGTTCGGTGGGACTTTCACCGCGGCGCCCAACTTCGCCTATTCCGTGCTCGCTCGTCGGCTGCGGCGAGCCGCCGACGGCGCCTACGACCTGTCCTCGATGCGTGTCTGCGTGAACGGCGCCGAAGCCGTGGACGAGAGCACCCTGCGGGAATTCGTCGGCGAGGCGGGCCGGTTCGGACTGCGGCCGGAGGCGCTCATGCCTTCCTACGGCATGGCCGAGACCACGCTGGCGGTGTCGTTCACCGGAGCGAACGATCTGTACTCCGTGGATACCGTCGATGCGGATCTGGCGGAGAGCGAGGGCCTCATCGAACGCGGGACCTCCGCGCGTTCGCGGACCTTGATGAGGCTCGGTGCCCCGGTCCCCGGGATAGAACTGAGGGTGGTCGACGAGTCCGGGGCCACGCTACCCGCCGATCGGATAGGTAGCCTCCTGGTTCGCGGTGACGCGGTCACCACTCGGTATCTCGGCCCGGACGGATATGTCTCGGCCGTGGACGGCGAGGGCTGGCTGTCCACCGGCGATCTCGGATACCTCACCGAGACCGGCGAAGTCGTGGTCACCGGACGTAAGAAGGATGTCATCATCGTCGCGGGCCGCAATATCTCCCCGGTGGTCGTGGAACGAGCCGCGGTCGCGATCACCGGGGTGCGCCCCGGAAGTGTCGCCGCGCTCGCCGTCCGGCTATCCGGCATGGCCCGGGAAGGTATCGCGGTCGTCGCCGAATCCGATTCCGCCGACGACGCGGACGAATGCGAACGGATCCGGAAAGAGGTCGCCCGGGCGGTCTTCGACGATGTGGGCATCGCACCGGCTGTGGTCACGGTGGTGAAGAAGGGCGCCTTGCCGAAAACGCCGTCGGGGAAGCTGCGCCGGGCTTCGGCCGCGAGCCTGATCCCGAGCTGAAGCACAGAACCCCGCGCCGCTCTCGTCGGCGCGGGGTTCTGTGTGGTGCGCGAACCGTCAGCGACGCTCGGCCGCTCGCCGATACCCGCGCACCGCTACCGGGCCGAACACCACCACCAGCCCGGCCGTCCAGGCGACTGTGGTGGCCAGCGGCGCCGCCACGGGACCGCCCTCGGTCAGCCCCCGGACCGCGTCGATCGCCGGGCTCATCGGCTGGTGCCGGACCACCGGCTGCAGCCGGCCGGGATATTCGGAGACCGGCGCGAAACCACCGTTGAAGAACAGCAACAGCAGGAAGAGGCCGCCCAGCTGCTGTACGGCCTGCCGTCCGGAGGCCACCGTCGCCATCGCGATGACCGGCACCGCGATACCGACCGCGAACACCATCGGCACCAGAATCGCGCCGATACCGGCGGCCAGGCCGTGCTCGAAGCGGAAACCGAGGGGCATCGCGACGGCGAACAGAACCACGGTGGCGATCCCGGTGCGCAACGCTTCGGCCACGAGCCGCCCGGCGATGAAACCGGCCCGGGGTACCGGCAGGGTCCACATCCGGGCCAGCAGGCCCGTATCGCGTTCGTGGATCAGGCTGATCGCCGTGGCCAGGGTGCCGAACAGCGCACCGACCAGCGCTACCAGGCCGGTATTGCCGTAGATACTGTCGCCGCCGCCCATCGAAGTCACGGTTTTGCCGAGTACCAGCTGGAACATCAGCAGCATGAAGGCGGGGAACACCAGTGACTGCACCACGATGCCGGGGTCGCGTGACCAGGAACGCAGCAGCGCACCCGCGTGGACAAGCGATTGCCGGATCACCGGCACGGCCTGTCGAGGCTGCCAGGTCGGGGTGGTATCGGTCGTCGTCGTAGTCATCGTTTCACCTGTGCTCGGCCGGCAGTGACAATGGCCGCGCCGCCCGCGGCGAGCAGACCCGCCGACCACGCCGCAGCGGCGGTGAGGTCGATACCGGTTCCGGCCGCCAGTTCGCGCAGCGTATCGGCGAAGACGGACATCGGCTGGTTCCGCACGAACGGCTGCGCCCAGTCCGGAAAACCCTCGGCGGGAACGAGTCCGGTGGAGGCCATCACCAGGATCAGTTGCGGGATCATCAGAATGCTCGCGACGGAGACGGAATTACGCGCGACGGTCCCGATCGCATCGGTGAGCATGCTCAGGGCCAGCCCGAATACCACGACGAGGACCATGAAGACGAGGGTGTGCCACGGCGAACCCTCGAAGCGGAAGCCCAGCGACCAGCCGATGCCGAGGCCGCCGGCCAAGGCGAGCAGCATACGGACCACAACCCAGGCCATCCGGCCGAGAAACGGTGTGACCCGGGGGATCGGCAGCGACATCATGCGCTCGTGCACCCCTGCCCGCGCGTCGTGCCCGGCGGTTTCGGTCGCGGTGATCGCGGTGAAGAGCCCGGCCTGCAAGAGGATGATCGGCGTCAGGTACTGGGCGTAGTCGGCGCCGCCGAGTTCGAACTGGCGGTGCAGCGGTACGTAGAAGCACAGGAAGAAGACGACGGGGCCGAGAACGGCGAAGACGACATCGCCGGATCGGACAGCGGCCAGCACCTTCTGCCGGGCCAGCGTCGCGGTGGCCGCGACTGGTCCCACCGAGGTGCGGGCCATCGATCCACCTGTCGCGCGGGTGCCGAGCGTGGGCTCGGCGGTGGTTGTGGTCATCGGGGGCTCTCCGTCAGCTGGAGGAACACCTCGTCGAGTGACGGCTGACGCAGACCGATATCGACCACATCGATGCTCGCCTTCTCGAGCCGCGTTATCACCTCGGAAACCGTCGACATACCGTTCGGGGCCCGGACCACCAACCTCGGGTGTGCCTGGGATCCGGAGGCGGTTCCGTCCGTAGGTGCCTCGACCAGTTCCAGATCGGCGAGCAGACCGAGTACCGCGGCGGTGACGTCGCGTTCGACCAGGGTCACTTCGCAGACCGCGGCGCCGACCTGCTGCTTCAGCCGGCCGGGCGTTCCGGCCGCGACGACCGACCCCTGGTTCAGCATCACGATGTGGTCGGCGAGCCGGTCGGCCTCCTCCAGATACTGGGTCGTCAGCAGCACGGTGATGCCGTCCCCGCGCAGCGCGGCGACAGTGTCCCAGACCGCGGCACGGCTTCGCGGGTCCAGGCCGGTGGTCGGTTCGTCCAGGAAAAGCACCTCGGGCCGGGTGACCAGGGCACTGGCGATATCGACCCGTCGCTGCATACCGCCCGAGAGCGCGCCGACCCGGCGGTCGCGGGCCGTTCCCAGATCGAACTGTTCGACGAGTTCGTCGATCCGGGTGTGCAGGGCGCGCCCGCGCAGGCCGGTCAGCCGTCCGAACACCGAGAGGTTCTCCACGGTGGTGAGTCCCTCGTCCAGCGCGGCGTACTGCCCGGTGAGAGAGACCAGTTCGCGCACCCGCCCGGCCCGCGCGACCACATCGTTTCCGCAGATCCGGGCGCTGCCGGAGGTGGGTCGTTGCAGGGTCGACAGCAGGGTGACGGTCGTGGTCTTGCCGCTGCCGTTGGGGCCGAGCAGGCCGAGTACCTCGCCCCGAGCGACCTCGAACGAGATGCCCTTCAGCGCCGAAACCTCGCCGTAGGTCTTCACCAGATCGGTGACCTGGATCGCGGGCTCGGCCGCTGTGCCGGTTCTTGCCGCGGTGCTCATGTTGCCGGGCAATCGCATCGGGCCACGGCCGCGGCCGCCGGCTCCGGTGGAAGCTGCTCCGGCCCGGATATGACCCGGGCAGTTCTCGTGACCGGTGGATCGGCGATCAACGACATGGCACTGGCTCCTCCCATCGGGCGGGAGTCCGTTCGGCGCCCGCCTGTTTGTTAGGCAAGGCTATACTATGTTCTCCGCTCGCGGGGTGGCTGAATCCCGCAGCTCGCCAGTGCTATTCGTCCTCGGCGCCGCCCTCGATGGCCGCGGGCGCTTCCTTCCGTCGAATCCGTCGGGCGAGTGCGCACGGGGACTTCTCCACGGCCTCGTATCGCTCGATGGTTACCGCCAGTAGCCCTGCGCCTTGATCTGGGTTTTCGGCAGGGAGTGGGTGTTGCGGAAGGTCTTCACCAGGGCGCGGGTCGTGGCCGCGTCGCAGGCCGCCCAGACGAACGCGTCCGGTGCGATGGTGAGCTCTTCGGCGAGCTCTCGCATGGCGCGGCCGTCGTCGATCCGCTGTATCCAGGTCACCGAGTGGTGGGGTTTGTTGCGGACGGGCAGTGTGGGGTCGGAGTCGTACTGCCATTCGAGCCATACCCGGGCCGGGGTATCGCCGATCGCCTCGAGCAGGGTGTTGATCGCGGGCAGGGAGGCGGGGTCGCCGAAGATCGCATACTCGCTCGGTGTGACCGCGGGCAGTTGGAAATTGGAACCGAGCACCGAGGTCTCGAGTTCGTCGCCGACCCGGGCGCGTTCGGCCCATTGCCCGGCCGGACCGCTGTGGATGGCGAATTCGATGTAGAAGTGGTCGTTGTCGGGATCCTGATCGATCAGGGTGTAGCCGCGCTGGTGCAGCTTGTCGCTGCCCTGCTCGGGAACCCATAGGCGGATGAACTGTGTGGGGTGGACCGGATGGTCTTCCATCAGGCCACCGGCGGTGAATCCGATTCGGATGTACTTGTCGGTTATCCGCTCGGTGGAGGTGACTTTCAGCCGGTAGTCGTCGGCCCGCCACATCTTCATGATTACGCCGTTGCTGCCTCTGCCCATGCAGGTTAGCTTAACCTAACTCATCCCTCGGGTGGCGTTCGGTGATGTCGGCCGACTGCGGACCGGCGCTGGCTCTCACTCAACTTAGCCTTACCTATCTTTTCGAGGGCTGCTGTGTGAAGATGAGCCCGTTCGATACGACGGCCGAAAGGCGAGGACATGACTGTGGAGGCCGCGCCGCTGCCTACGGCGGAGACGGGGAACCGGCCCCCGCGCGCACAGGTCAAAGCGCAGAAACAGCAGGAAACCCAGGCGCGCAAGCAGATCCTCGCGCCGGTGAACGGCGCGCTCCGGATCGCGAGTGTGATCGTCGCGGTGGCCGCGGTGGCCACCGTCGTGCCGTTCGTTCTGATCGTGGAAGCCTGCCGCGAACTGCTGGCCGGGCAGATCGACACCGACCGTGTCCGGTCGCTGCTCTGGGCGGCCGTGATCGTGCTCATCGTGCGCGGCGTCCTGCAGGCGGCGGCGCTGACCTGGTCGCATCATGTCGACGGCGGGTTCCAGCTGTCGGTGCGCCGAGCACTCGCCGACAAGCTGACCCGGGTCCCGCTCGGCTGGTTCACCGATCGCTCTTCCGGTGAGGTCAAGAAGTATCTGCAGGACGATGTCGAAGCGCTCCACTATCTCGTCGCGCACGCCCGGCTGGACTTCGTCGGCGGAGTGGTGGTTCCGGTGGTGACCCTGGTCTACCTTTTCGCCGTGGACTGGCGGCTCGCCCTGGTCCTGTTGATCCCGCTACTGGCGTACGGGATCTCGCTGAGCAAGATGATGGATCAGACCGGCCGCGACCGGCTCGCGGTATACAACCGCTGGGAGCGCCGGGTGCAGGCGGCGACCATCGAATTCGTGGACGGCATCCAGGTGGTGCGGGCCTTCGGCCAGGCCGGAAAGGCCCATCACGAGTTCCAGACCGCGGTGGACGGTCAGACCGCCGCCTTCACCCGGTGGAAGACTCCGCTCGTCCGGTGGCAAGCGGTATCCGATATCACCGTGTCTCCGGTATTCGTGATGCTGGTGATCGTGATCGCCGGCCTGGGCGCGGTGGGACTGGATTGGGCGCAGCCGCTCGATCTGCTTCCCTTCCTGCTGGTCGGCCTCGGTGTGGGCAGTTCACTGCTGGGACTCGGATACGGCGGACAGGCCCTGCGCGCCGCGGGTGCGGCCGCGGTCCGATTGCACGAACTCCAGAGCACACCGGAACTACGCGCCCCCGCCCCCGCCCCCGCGGATCCGGACGCCGAGCCCGGACTGGTTCGGTTCGAGAAAGTCGGGTTCGGGTATCGAGAAGACCACCGTGTCCTGCACGATATCGATCTGGAGTTGCGGCCCGGGACCATCACCGCACTCGTCGGGCCCAGCGGCGCGGGCAAATCCACTCTCGCCGAATTACTGCCTCGTTTCTACGATGTCGACAGCGGTCGGATCACCATCGGGGGCCGTGATATCCGCGATTTCGGTACCGAAGAGCTGTATCGCACGGTCGGATTCGTCTTCCAGGACGTCAGGCTGATCCGGGGGTCCATCCGCGAGAACCTGCTGCCGGCCGGTCCCGGTGCCGACGACGCGGCACTGGAGGTGGCCACGCGCGCGGCTCGGATCCACGATCGAATACTGGCCCTGCCCCGGGGCTATGACTCCGAGATCGGGGTGGACGCCGTCCTCTCCGGTGGTGAAGCCCAGCGGCTTTCCATTGCCCGGGCGCTGCTGGCCGATACCCCGGTGCTGGTTCTGGACGAGGCCACGGCCTTCGCCGATCCGGAATCGGAAGCCGCGGTTCAGGACGCGCTGGCCGAACTGGTGGCCGGCCGTACCGTGCTGGTGATCGCGCACCGGTTGCACACCATCACCAAGGTGGACCAGATCCTGGTGCTGGACAACGGGACACTGGTCGAGCAGGGCGATCACGCCCGGCTGCGCGGCGCGGGCGGGACCTATCAGCGGTTGTGGGAGATGAACGAGGCCGCCCTCCGTGCGGTCGAGTCGGTGGAGAGCGGGGAAATCCGATGATCGAGAAGTTGCTCACCCTCGTCCCGCGCGACTCCGTCCGGCTGACGCCCCGGATGTTCGCCGCCATCGTGGCCCAGGCACTCTGTCAGTCTGTCGCGTACGTGCTCCTGGTCCCGCTGCTGGAGGCACTGTTCGGGGCCGATCTGCCGCGCGCCTGGTTCTGGGCGCTGCTGATGCTGGTGGCGGTCGCCGGGGTGGCGATATTCGGGTACCTGCAGTACGTCTTCGCCCTGCGAATCGCCGTGGGCATGCAGCGCGATCTGCAGACGCGGATCGGCGACCATCTCAGTGCCCTGCCGTTGGGCTGGTTCGAGACCCACAACGCCGGGCCGCTGTCGCGGCTGACCGTGGAGAACGTCCGCGAGATCCAGCAGGCATTCGCCTATCTGGTGGCCAAGGTGCTCAACAGTATCGTGGTGCCGCTCGGGGTCGCGGTGGGCATGCTGTTCGTCGACTGGCGGATCTCGCTGGCGATGCTGCTGGCCGCACCGGTGCTCTTCTTCGTGAACGGTCTGGCGGCGCGTTCGTACGCCGCGGGCGACCGCCGGGCACACGCGGCCGCGGCCGAGGCCGACGCACGGGTGCTGGAATTCGCGCAGGCCCAACCGGTCCTCCGATCGCTGGGCGCGCTGGGTGCCGGCAACCGTGCGCTGGACGCGGCGCTGGCAGAGCAGAAGGCCGCATCGACGCGACTGGTGTTCGCTTCGGTGCCCGGCCTGATGGTCTTCTCGCTGTGTGTGCAGGCGGTCTTCATGGTGCTGGCCTATATCGTGGTCGACCGGGTCACCGGCGGCTCACTCTCCGTTCCGGCCGCGATCGCGCTGATCGCGGTGAGCGCGCGGTTCATCGAACCGCTGAACCAGGCGGCCCAGCTGGGCACCGGGCTGCGGGGCGCGGCGGCCGCGGTAGATCGGGTCACCGAGTTGCTGGCGGAACCGACGCTGCCGGAAGCGGACGAGCCGGTGACGCCGGGTGAGCCGGGGATCGAATTCGAGAAGGTGAGTTTCGGCTACCGCCCGGGCGAGCCCATCCTGTCCGAGCTGACCTTCCGCGTGCCCGCGGGTACGACGACGGCGGTGGTGGGGCCGAGTGGCGCGGGCAAGACCACGCTCCTGCGGCTGGCGGCTCGCTATTACGACGTGGATTCCGGCCGGGTGTCGGTGAGCGGGCACGATGTGCGCGAACAGCCGTCGGAGACATTGCTGAGCCAGCTGTCGCTGGTGTTCCAGAACGTCTATCTGTTCAACCGCTCGATAATCGAGAACATCCGGGTCGGCCGGCCCGGGGCCACCGACGACGAGGTGCGGCGGGCGGCGGTGGCGGCCCGGGTGGACGAGATCGCCGACCGGTTGCCCGACGGTTACGAATCCGCGGTGGGTGAGGGCGGAGGGTTGCTCTCCGGTGGTGAGCGGCAACGGGTGTCGATCGCCCGCGCGCTGCTCAAGGACGCGCCGATCGTGTTGCTGGACGAGGCCACCAGTGCGCTCGACCCGCACAGCGAAGCGGTGGTGGTGCGCGGCGTTCACGAAGTGACGCGGAACAAGACCGTGATCGTCGTCGCGCATCGGCTGGCGACGATCGCGCACGCCGATCAGATCCTGTTCCTCGACGGTGGCCGGATCGTGGAGCGTGGCACCCATGCCGAATTGCTGGAGCTGGGCGGTCGCTATGCGAGCTTCTGGAACGAGCGTTCGCGGGCCGGCGGATGGCGATTGGAACGTGTTGCCGGGTAACGGGTTTCGCGGGACGGAAGCTGTCGCCGAGCGACGGGCCCGGTTGCGACGGCAATCCGTACCGGGCCGGTGGGTACGAATTACGGGGGGACGCGCCGCGGTCCGTCCGGACGTGTTAGCTTAGCCTAAGCGAATTGCGATTGAGAATATCCGGCAAGGGTATGGAGAATCGGATTCTCGCATTGTAAGGTAAGCCTAATATCAAGGGTCGAAGGTGTGGTGACCGAGCCGACGACCAGCGAGGCGGGAGCGACGGTGGACGAGACCTATGCGCTCGCTACGGTGCCAGGAGGTGACTGATGACCGTTGTCGACGATATCAGGGGTATCGACTCGTTCGTCGTGCCGAGCCCGACGAGCGTCGAGCGCGAGCGGATACTCGGCGAATGGGCCACCGGTGTGGAACCGTACGACGTCTCCCCATTGGTCACCGTGATCAGGCACGGTCATATGGTGCCCGGAACCCGGGTGGCAGCTCGTTGCGGCGGCGGCGTGGTCACCTATGGCGACCTGTTCGACGGCCTCGGCAGCGCCGGGGGAGCGAGTGAATCGTCCGCGTCGCCGACTCCTGGGGGCATCGCCGCGTTACTGGCCGAGTTCGTCACGGCGTCCCGGGTCGGGGTCGGCCGTTTCGGCGCGAACGGTTTGCTGTTGAGCGCCGATGCGCTGGCGGTGGCCGTCGCCGACCGTCGCAATATCGCCGCCGATCGCCGGCCACGCCGGGTCGATCCGGCGATGCGGCCCGCGGATGTCCGGCTGCTGGCGCTGCCCTGGGGAGATCCGCAGAATACGGTGGACCTGCTGGCCGCGTGGTCCGCGGGTGCGTCGGTAGTGGTGCCGACGGAAGCGCAGCGCCGCGATCCGCTGGCGCTGGCCGGTCTCATCGAGACCTACGGTGTGACCCAGGTGGTCGCCGAAGCAGGGCTACCGATCCGATTCGTCGAGGCCGGCGTGGAACGGTTGCCCGCGGTGGCCCGATGGGATCTGATCGGCACATGCGGCGGGTCGATGCTGCCGGAAGCGGTGCGCTGCCTGGCCCCGGATGCCGTGGCGACCGTCGCGTTCCACGCTCCGGCGTACCTCGGTGCGGTGTCGCGCGGACCGCTGGCACCGACTGCGTGGACCCGGCCGGTTCCCGGCGCGAAGGTGCTGCTGCTGGACGAGGGTCGGTTGGTGGCGCCCGGAGTGGTCGGTGATGTCCATGTGGGTGGCCGGGCCCTGGGTGCCGAGTTCGCGCAAGGTCGTGACGGTGACTGTTTCGTGGGTGACCCCTACGATTCGCGATCCCGTCTGTTCCGTACCGGCCATCGGGGATGGTGGACGTCCGAGGGTCGCCTCATCATCGAATCGTGACCCTGCGGGCTGATCGGACTGCCCGGCCCGATGCGCCCGCCGAGTCCGTTCGGCACCCGGCGGCGCCGTGCCCCCCGCGTTCGCGGTCGGTTGGCACATAGTCGGAAATGGGCCGTGGTGGGCCGGCTTCGACGGCTGCTCGATCGGTCGATTTTCCGGAAGACCCGCCACTGCTGTCCGCGCTGGTCGACGGGCTTTTCGCGCGGTATCGACCGGTGAATTCCCTGAGCGGGCCCCGGTTTTCACGGCCGCCGGTGTTGTAAGGTAAGGCTATGCGAACCTGATGGGTCGAACGGCTCGGTGCGGTGCTCGGCATCGCACGAGATGAGGCCGACGCCAACGAACTGCCGGGAAAGTTGGGAGAACCAGTGGACAGACTTCTGGTGGTCGGCGCGGGCCCCAAGGCCATGGCCGTCGCGGCCAAAGCGTACGTGCTGCGCGAGCTGGGATTACCCGCACCGCAGGTCACCGTGGTGGAACCGAATGCGGTGGGCGGCAATTGGCTGCCCACCGGTGGATGGACCGATGGCAGACACCGGCTCGGAACGAGCCCGGAGAAGGATATCGGCTTCCCGTATCACTCCACCTGGGCGCGCGGCCACAATCATGCCGTCAACCAGGCGATGATGGCGTTCGGGTGGACAGCGTTCCTGGTGGATCGCGGTACCTACGCCGAATGGGTGGATCGCGGCAGGCCCAGTCCGGAGCACGCACTGTGGGCGAAATACCTGCAGTGGGTTGCTCGTAGATCCGAGGTCGAGGTGATCCGTGGCCGGGTTCGGTCGGTCGGCGTAGCGGACGGCGGCTGGCGGGCTGTGGTCGCCGACGCCGCAGGCGCGACGGTGGAGGTCGGCGCGGACCGGTTGATGATCACCGGTCCGGGCGACAGCGGGCGGGCCCTCGCCGATCATTCGAAGCTGCTGAGTATCGCCGATTTCTGGGATCTGGCGGGACGTCGGCAGCTGCCGCCTTCGTCCCGGGCGGCGGTGATCGGGGGTGGTGAGACCGCGGGATCGGCGATGGACGAGCTCGTACGCCACGACGTGCTGACCGTTTCGGTGATCTCGCCCGCGGCCACCATATACACGCGGGGCGAAAGTTATTTCGAGAACTCGCTCTTCAGTGATCCCGCCAAATGGTGTGCGCTCAGCATCGCCGAACGCCGCGATGTGGTGCGGCGTACCGACCGGGGCGTTTTCTCGGTGCGGGTGCAGGAAAGGTTGCTGGCGGACAACCGGGTTCATCATCTGCAGGGTCGAGTGGTGCGGGTGGCCGACGAGGGCGACGGGGTCGCGCTGACGTTGCGCAACGAAGCACGGCACGACCGGACACATGCCTTCGATCTGGTCGTGGATGCCACAGGCGGGCAGCCGCTGTGGTTTCTGGATCTGTTCGACGAGGAGGCGGCCGACCTGTTCGAGCTGGCCGTCGGCGGTCCGGCCACCCAGACCCGGATCGAGTCGGTGATCGGATACGACCTGGCGGTCGACGGATTGCCCGCGAAGTTGTATCTGCCGAATATGGCGGGTCTCGCCCAGGGGCCCGGGTTCCCGAACCTCAGCTGCCTGGGTGAACTTTCGGACCGGATCCTGGCGAGCGCGCCCGGGGCGCTCCCGGGCTCCGGTGTGGCGGCCGCATCCGTGCTACGGGAACGAGTCCTCAACCGCTGACGGTGATCATAGGATAGGCTTGCCTATGTTCTTATTGCCGATAGATGAGGTTCGTCGATGCGTATCGTGTCGTTCGGGTTCCAGACCTGGGGACGAAAGACTCTGCAAGCGCTGATCGATTCCGAGCACGAGGTGGTGCTCGCGGTGACCCACCCCGCCAGCGAGGACTCCTACAAGGGGATCTGGTCGGATTCGGTTCAAGAACTCGCCCGCGAGCACGGCATCCCGCTCCACCTGACCGAACACGCCGACGCCGAGACGATCGACCTGGTGAAGCGGGCCGAACCGGATGTCATCGTGGTGAACAGCTGGTACACCTGGATGCCGGCGGAGCTGTACGATATGCCCACTTACGGCACGCTCAACCTGCACGATTCGCTGCTGCCGAAGTTCACCGGATTCTCACCGGTGCTGTGGGCACTGATCAGCGGCGCGACCGAGTTCGGTCTGACGGTGCATCGGATGGACGATCAACTCGACACCGGCGATATCCTCGTGCAGCATTCGCTGCCGATCGGGCCCCGAGCCACGGGCACGGAATTGGTGCTCGCGGGAATGGAACTCATCCCGGGCGCGATCCACGAGGCTCTCGCGGCGCTCTCCTCCGGGACCGTGCAATGGCGCCCCCAGGACAAGGCCGCACGTACCTACTTCCACAAGCGTTCCGATCGGGACAGTCGTATCGATTGGCATTGGAACGCAACGGATCTGGAGCGTTTCGTCCGAGCCCTGTCGGCGCCGTATCCGCGCGCGTACAGCCACTATCGCGGTGAGCGTATCGAGGTGCTCGAGGCGGATGTGTCCACCGCCCGCTACGGCGGGACGCCGGGGCGGGTCATCGTCCAGGAGGGCGGCGGTGTGGTGGTGTGCGGCCCGGATGCCCATCGCGGAGAGAACCACGGGTTGCTGATCACCCGGGTGCGTGCCGGCGGCGTCGAACACAGTGGTGCCGAATTCTTCCGGCGTGGCGGGTATCTGACCGACGCGGCGGAATGATCCGGCCCCGGCCGGACCAGCCGGTCGAAAAGGACCATCAGGGCCGAAGGGAATCATGTCGATCATCGTCAACGCCGCGAACCAGGAGGCCGAACGGGTCGATGCGGCCGTACCGGGCCCGACGACCCGGCGGCGGTTGTCCGCCGGGCAACGGCGCGCCTGGTTCCTGCAGACCCGTGATCCCGACGACA
Organism: Nocardia sp. NPDC050799; assembly: GCF_040654015.1. Lineage (NCBI taxonomy): Bacteria > Bacillati > Actinomycetota > Actinomycetes > Mycobacteriales > Nocardiaceae > Nocardia > Nocardia sp. NPDC050799. The sequence goes on along the minus strand of NZ_JBFAHF010000003.1, from coordinate 127,562 downwards.
CCCAGCTCAATATCCCGCTCGGCTACCGGCTCCGCGGCACGCTCGATATCAAACGGCTTCGCGCGGCAGTGGAATCCATTGCCGAGCGGCACGACGTCCTGCGCACCACCTACGGGTTCGGGCCGGACGGCGAGCCCTACGGTGTGGTGCGCACAGATCTCCCTCTCGGCTGGCAGGAGTACGACCTCGCCGCGCTGGCCACCGAACCCGCGCGGCGCCGGATCGAGGTGCTCACGCGGCGGGCGCTATCGCAGCCGTTCGATCTCGCGGAGGATCCACCGCTGCGCGCTACCCTCATCCGGCGCGGCACCGAGGATCACCTGTTACTGCTGGTGATGCACACGATCGCGTGGGACGACGAATCGGCTTCCGTGCTCGCCGCGGAGTTGACGGCGGGCTACAACGACCCCTCGTCGAGGGCGGAGCCGATCCGGTTCGCGGAACTCCCCGACAATGCGGATCCCGGCAACGCGCCTCTCGAATACTGGTGCCGGGAGCTGTCCCCGCTACCGGAGCCATTGGAACTACCGGGCCGATCCGCGCAGCGTATCCAGGGTCGGGGAGCTGTCGGCCAAGCGTCGGTACCTCTTCCCGGTTCGCTGCCGGGCCGGATCCGCGATGCCGCCGCCGAATACGGAGTCGCCGAATCGGCGCTGCTGCTCGCCGCGTTCGCCGCGCTCATCCACCGCTATACCGCCACCCGCGATTTCCTGACAGCGGTGCCGGTCGACACCCGTGAACCGGAGGCAGCCGGGCGAATCGGCTATTTCGGTAACACTCTGTTGATCCGATGCACACCGGACCCCGCGCAGACATTCGGGCAGTTCCTCACCCGGGTGGCCGGCACTCTCGCCGAAGGACTCGCTCGTCGGCACACCGGAATAGATCGGGTGGTGCACGCGATGAATCCCGACCGCACCGGTGCCCGCGACGGGTTGGCTCAGCTGGTGCGCGTCGGCTTCGGGGTGCGTGCGCCGAGCGCTCTACCGGTCCTGCACGGGATCACCGCGACCCTGGAGGCCGCCGGGTCACCGGTCGCGCCGGTGCCGCTGCATATCAGCGTAATACTCGACCCGCAGCAACCACAGGTGGATGCCGTTTACCGGCTCGACCACCTGGACAGCGGACTGGTCGAAAAAGCGCTCACCCATTATCTGCGGTTGCTCGACAGCGCACTGAGTGATCCCGGGACACGGTTGGGGGAGCTGGATCTCTTCGGCGCCGACGACCGGAGCGCGCTCCTCGCCCGGTCCCACGGCGAACTGGTGCCCTATGAGCCCACGACACTCGTTGCCCTGGTCGAGGACCGGGTCGCGCGTGCGGCGGCCGCCATCGCACTGACGGCTCCCGGGTCCCGCCTCGACCTGACCTACGCCGAACTCAACACTCGTGCCAATCGGCTGGCGCGATGGCTGGCCGGGCAAGGTATCGGGACAGAGGATCTCGTGGGCTTGCGCATCACCGGGTCCGTGGAGTTCGTGGTAGCGGTTCTGGCGGTGCTGAAGGCGGGAGCCGCCTACCTTCCGATCGATCCTGCCTATCCGGGCAAACGCATCGACTTCCTGTACGCGGACGCCCGTCCGCGACTGGTTCTCGACCCGGCCGAACTGGCCGTCGCCGAGGAGTGTGCCGCCGGCCTCGCCGGACACGATCTCTCCGACGAAGAACGGGTGCGTCCGTTGCGACCGGGCAATACGGCCTATGTCATCTACACGTCGGGTTCTACGGGAACGCCGAAGGGAGTAGCGGTCGCGCACGAGGCCATATCCGCTCATCTGCGCGGGTTCACCGCGGAGTGGGATATGACCTCCGCGGACCGGCTGTTGCAGTCCTCCTCGGTGAGTTTCGACGCGTCCCTGCTCGATATCTTCGTCACCTTGTCCCTCGGGGCCTGCCTGGTCATTCCGAAACCGGACGCGCTGCGCGATATCCCCTACATCTCCGACCTGATCACCCGGCACGGGGTGACGGTGCTGCATATGGTGCCGTCGTTGCTGAGCACCTTTCTCGTGCTGCCGGAGGTCGCCGAATGGCGAGCGTTGCGCCGGGTCCCGGTGGGCGGTGAGGCGCTGCCGGGTGAGGTCGCCGATCGGTTCGCGGGCATCTTCGACGCGGAATTGCGCAACCACTACGGTCCCACCGAGGCAGTGGTCTCGGCCACTCATCTCACCGTGCGCGGCCCGCAGGGCACCCGAGTCGTGCCGGTCGGCGTACCGAACCGCAACGTATTCGTCTACCTGCTGGACGATCGGCTACAGCTCGTAGCGGACGGGGTCACCGGCGAGATCTACCTGGGCGGAGAACAACTGGCTCGCGGCTATCTGCACCGATCGGCGCTGACCGCGCAACGGTTCGTCGCCGACCCTTTCCGGCCTGGGCGGCGGCTGTACCGCACCGGCGATCTGGCGCGGCGAAACGGCGCGGGTGAGCTGGAGTTCATCGGACGTGCCGACGAGCAGGTCAAGGTGCGGGGGTATCGGGTCGAAACCGGTGAGGTACAGGCGGCGCTGTCCGCGCATCCGGGGGTCGGGGCGTGCGCGGTGGTGGCGTTCCGGGATCCGGCCACCGGAACGGGCCTGGCCGCCTACCTGGTTCCTGTCTCCGGAACCGTGGAGGTGGCCGAAATCCGGGCGTACGTGGCGAAAATCCTTCCGGAATACATGCTGCCCACGGCCTGGGCGGTGATCGACGAGATTCCACTGACCGAGCACGGGAAACTCGACCGCCGGGCGCTCCCCGAGCCGAGTCGTTTCCGAGCCGCCACGACGCGGCCACCCGGCACCGCCACCGAGGTCCGGCTGGCCGGACTGTTCGGTGCGATTTTCGATTGCGAGCAGGTCGGCGCCGACGATTCGTTCTTCGAACTCGGTGGACATTCCCTGCTCGCGAACCGCCTGGTACAGCTGATCCGCGCGGAGTTCGGTGTCGAGGTCGATGTGCGGGCGCCGTTCGACACCCCGACCGTGGCGGGCCTGGCAGCGGTGATCGACGCGACACCGGCCATCACCACCGGGCGGCCCGCACTGGAGCGCGGGCCGCGCCCCGTGCGTATTCCATTGTCGTTCAACCAGCGCGCGGTCCCGCTGTCCGGAGCCGGTGCTACGGTCCGGCTGGCTGCCCGCTTGGCCGGCCCGCTCGACCACGAGGCATTGACCGAAGCTTTTCACGATGTGTCCGCGCGGCACGAGATTCTGCGGACAGTCGTGGCCGGCGACGGTGAGTCGCGGCACCAGGTGGTACAGCCGGAACTCCGCGCGGAGATCCGCCGCATCGTGATCGCGGAAAGCGATCTGACCCGGGTCCTCGCCGCGGTACCGAGCGCTTTCGTCCGGACGGTGGGCCCTCTGCTACGCGCGGAACTGTTCGTTCTCGGCGTGGACGATCACGTCCTCGTCATCACCGCCGACCGGCTGGTGGCCGACGCGCAGTCGCTGCGAATCGTGTTCACCGATCTGGCCACGGCCTATCGGAGCCGGGCCGGGGCCGGTAACGCACCACAGTGGGCGGGACCGGCGATCGCTTACGCCGACTACACGCTGTGGCAACTGGCCACCGTCGAAACGACCGGGCCGCAGTTGGCTCATTGGCGCGCCGCATCGGCGGGCCTACCGGAATCCGCCGCCGCGGTCGGCGACGGATCCGCTGCCCGCCGGTGCAGCGAATTCACGGTATCCACCGCATTGCGCCGGAGGTTGCGCGCGCACGCCGAAACCATGGACGCGTCCGAGTACATGCTGTATCAGGCTGTGGTGGCCGCGTTACTGCACGCGCTCGGAGCGGGCTCCGATATCGCGCTCGGCGCACCGGTTTCCGGCCGGGCCGACGCTTCGGCGGCCGACGTGGTGGGCCCGCTGTCCGCGGCGGTGGTACTGCGCCACGATCTGTCCGGCGAGCCGACCCTGCGTACGGTGCTCGATCGTGCGCGCGGCACGGCGCTCGGGGTCTACGGAAGTCAGGACATGCTGATCGACGGTATCGCCGCGGCGGTGTGTCCGGGCCATTCCCCCTACGATCTGTGCCGGGCTGTGGTGGACTTCGACGACCGCACGCGTCCGGGCGGCCGATACTGGCTCGGGGACGATGTCTCGGTGCGGATACTGGAGAGCCCACGCGAGACTGTGCACCGCCTGGTGTTCGCTTTCACGCCGGGGGCCGCGGGCGAGCTGCGGGTGGGTGTACACGCCGACGCCGAGTACCACGAGCAGAACACGGTCGATCTTCTCGGGCGGTATCTGCGACAACTTCTGTCGACGTTCGTCGATTCTCCGGATATGCCTGCGTCGGAGTCGGTTCGGCCGGGCACGCCGCGGGTCCGGTGGACGGCGGGCGGTGTGCTCGCCGCTGAGCCCTGCGAGTTCGAATAACCGCGGGAGTCCGTGTTCCGGCGGCCGGTCTCTCGCGACCCGGCTACCACGCCACTGCGGACCTTGAAAGCTCACAGTTCGATGCGCTGCTCCTCGGGGAGGAAGAGCTTGTCCGTCTCCACCACACCGAAGGTCCGGTAGAACTCCGCGATATTGCGGACCACCTGGTTCACCCGGAACTCGTCGGGAGAATGGGTGTCACCGGCGAGCAGCTGTTCGGTGACCTCGGGGGTCTGCTTGGAGCGCCAGATCCGCGAATACGAATTGAACATGGTGCGGTAGTCGGGGTTCGTGACACCCTGGCGCTGCTCGGCGATCCGGTAGGCGGCCAGTGCGATCTGCAACCCACGCAGATCGGCCAGATTCTCCCCGACGGTGAGTGCGCCGTTCACATGCTGCTCCGGCGGCAGGCCCGCGGGGACCAGGGCGTTGTACTGCTCGATGAGCGCCTGGGATTTGGCGTCGAAGGCGTCCCGGTCGGCGGGGGTCCACCAGTCGCGCTGGTTACCGTCCCCGTCGAACTTCGAACCCTGGTCGTCGAAACCGTGCCCGATCTCGTGCCCGATCACCGCACCGACTCCGCCGTAGTTCACCGCGATCTCGGCGTCGGCGTCGAAGAACGGCGGCTGCAGGAACGCGGCGGGGAACACGATCTCGTTGTTGGTGGCGGAATAGTAGGCGTTCACCGTCTGCGGTGAGGCACTCCACTCTGCCTTGTCCACCGGCTTCCCCAGCCGGTCGAAGGACCGTTTCACCTCGAAATCGTTGATGGCGCGCAGGGATTCGATCAGCTTGCCGCGGGTGACCTTCAACCCGGAATAGTCCACCCACTTGTCGGGATACCCGAGTTTGGTGCCGATCTTGTCCAGTTTCTCGATCGAGGCCCGGCGGGTCTCGGGCGACATCCAGGCGGAATGGGTGAAGTTCTCCCGGTAGGCCGCCATCAGATCGTCGACCATCGCCTCGACCCGTTCCTTGGCCTCGGGCGGGAAATGCTTGTCCACGTACAGCTTGCCCAGCTGTTCGCTCAGGTTGCCGTCCACCGAGCCGACGGCCGACTTCCAGAGCTCCGGCCGCTGCTTCAGCCCGGACATCAGCCGCCCGTTGAAATCGAAATTGGCGTCGGAGATCTCCTTGGGCAGCACGTTCGCATAGGTCTTGAGCACCGCGAGCTTCAAATAGTCGCGCCAGATCGCGATATCGGTCGCCGCCCAGATCTTGCCCGCCTCGGTGACGAACGAGGGCTGGTTCACCACCACCTTCGCGAACAGATCCCTGGGCCGGTCGGTGATACCGCGCAGCCACGGGTCCCAGTCGTATTCCGGGGCCAGGGCGGTGGCCTTGTCCCAATCGAAGACGTTGTAGGTGGCCTCCGCGTCGCGGTTGCGCACATTGTCCCAGTGCGCGGTGGCGATCCGCTTCTCCAGGTCCAGCAGCCGCCCGGCCACCCCGGCGGGGTCGGGCAGATCCGCACCCTTGGCCAGGCGTTCCAGAAAGGTCCGGTAACCGGCCAGTTCCTCGGCGAACCGCGGGTCGCGATAGTACTGCTCGTCCAGGCCCAGCCCGGATTGCCCGATCGCGGGGATATGGGCCGAGGAGTTCTTCTGGTCGATACTCACGCCGATACCGATCAGCCCGCCGATCGGCAGCCGGCCCATCACCTCGGCCAGGGCCGGTTTGTCCTTCGCGTCCTCGATCTCGGCGAACATCGAATCCAGGGGCGTCAGACCCAGCCGCTCGATCTCGTCCAGGTCCATCCGCGCGTCGTACAGGTCGCGGATCTGCTGGGCTTCGGTCCCGTCCGCCGGGTCGCTGATGCTCTCGATGATCTCCCGCAGCTGCTGCTGGGTGCGTTCCCCGGCCTCGCTGAACGCCCCGTAGGCGGTTTTGTCCGGCGGCAGCTGGTACTCGCGCAGCCATTTACCGTTGACGTGCCGGTAGAGATCGTCCTGGGGCCGGATCGCCGGATCGGAACCGCTCATATCGACGGTCACCAGCTTTATGGGTGTGGCCTCGGAGCAGGAGGCCAGCCACGCGGCCGCGGGCGCGAGCCCCAGCGCGACGAGGAACCCACGGCGATCGAGCACCACTCGACGATCCGATGATTTCAACGAAACCTCTCCCCGATGCGGGACCCGCACCTCTCTATGGCGAACCGGCCCCATGAGGCTACCGGCGCCCCCTCCCAACGTCGCGCCGGGAGACACGGACCGGCCCGGCCCCGGGACCGTGGGTATCGACAGCCGGGGACCGCCGGGCTCTGGAGTGACAGCGCGAAGGATCGCGGCGACGACCCCCCGATTTCGGTTTGAGCAGGGGATTCGCTATCCTTGACCGGTTGCCTGCGGGCCCGGTGCCCGCGATTCGGCCGCGAACCCCCGGTGGTTGATCGTCGAGATCGTAGAGAACCGCTGGTAGGCGTGCGTTCGGATGGCGACAGACCATGCCCGTCGGGTCGGCAATCCGGCGTGCTTATCGTCCAGGTCGAGGAGGCTGAAGTGATTCAGCAGGAGTCGCGGCTGCGCGTCGCCGACAACACGGGTGCCAAGGAGATTCTCTGCATCCGCGTTCTCGGTGGTTCGTCGCGCCGCTATGCCGGTATCGGCGATGTCATCGTCGCCACTGTGAAAGAGGCCATCCCCGGCGGCAACGTCAAACGGGGTGACGTGGTGAAGGCCGTCGTGGTGCGCACCACCAAGGAACGGCGCCGTCCGGATGGTTCCTACATCCGTTTCGACGAGAACGCCGCCGTGCTCATCAAGGCGGACAACGACCCGCGCGGCACCCGCATCTTCGGCCCGGTCGGGCGCGAGCTGCGCGACAAGAAGTTCATGAAGATCGTTTCGCTGGCCCCGGAGGTGCTCTGACATGAAGGTGCACAAGGGCGATACCGTGCTCGTCGTCTCGGGCAAGGACAAGGGCGCCAAGGGCAAGGTCATCCAGGCCTTCCCGAAGGACAACCGGATCCTGGTCGAGGGCGTGAACCGGATCAAGAAGCACGTCGCGAACTCCGCGAACCTGCGTGGCGCCTCCTCCGGCGGCATCGTGACCCAGGAAGCGCCCATCCACGTGTCGAACGTGATGGTCGTCGACTCGGACGGTAACCCGACCCGGATCGGCTACCGCACCGACGAAGAAACCGGCAAGCGGGTTCGGATCTCCCGTAAGAACGGGAAGGACATCTGATATGACCACCACCGAGAAAGTGCAGCCCCGGCTCAAGCAGCGCTACCGTGCCGAGATCAAGGACGCGCTGAACAGCGAGTTCAACTACCCCAACGTCATGCAGATCCCGGGCGTGGTCAAGGTCGTGGTGAACATGGGTGTCGGTGACGCCGCCCGCGACGCGAAGCTGATCAACGGCGCGGTCGAGGACCTGGCCCTGATCACCGGCCAGAAGCCGCAGATCCGCAAGGCCACCAAGTCCATCGCGCAGTTCAAACTGCGTGAGGGTATGCCGATCGGCGCCAAGGTCACCCTGCGCGGCGACCGGATGTGGGAGTTCCTGGACCGCCTGGTCTCGATCGCCCTGCCCCGTATCCGCGACTTCCGCGGCCTGTCGCCCAAGCAGTTCGACGGCAACGGCAACTACACGTTCGGCCTGAGCGAGCAGTCGATGTTCCACGAGATCGATGTGGACAAGATCGACCGTCCGCGCGGTATGGACATCACCGTTGTCACCACCGCGACCAACAACGAAGAAGGCCGTGCCCTGCTGAAGCACCTCGGCTTCCCGTTCAAGGAGAACTGAGACATGGCCAAGAAAGCACTGATCAACAAGGCCAACCGCAAGCCGAAGTTCGCTGTCCGCGCCTACACCCGCTGCCAGCGTTGCGGCCGGCCGCACGCGGTGTACCGCAAGTTCGGCCTGTGCCGCGTGTGCCTGCGCGAAATGGCGCACCGCGGCGAACTGCCGGGCGTGCACAAGAGCTCCTGGTGAGCTGATCCCGGACGGTTCGCCGATCCGGGATCGATACACAGCGAAGGACCCGAGCCTCGGCTCGGGTCCTTCGGTGCGTCCCGACTGTCGCCGGTGTTGCCGTCGGACGATACCTGTTGTCGCGCAGAGGCGGGACCGCCGCCGGTTACTCTGCGAAGATTCGATCGGCCTTGGATACCCACGCGATGGACCGCTGTGCTCCGGGGCCGCGGGTGCACGACGGAAGCGTGGTCATCTCCGGCCGGGTACGGCCACCCTGATCGCCGAGGCCGAGCCGACGCTCGGGTCCATCTCCCGTCGGCCGGTCGAGGACAGTGCGATCCGCATCGGAAGAGCGAACTCTGCGGTCGGCGTTTCGAGCAGCGACCCTCGCGCCGGACTCCTAGGACGTGTTCATGATGAGGCCGATATGCGTGAAGTAGTTCATTACCGAGAACGCTATCCAGGCGATGCCGGAAATGCACCAGCAGATCGCTATCACATAGCCGACCATCCGATTGCTGTTCTTGGTGAACGCCGGCGTCAGTACGGCTCCTGCGGCGATCAGGAAGAACAGTGTCGAGATGAACACCGACTCCACCATGGGCGAATCGGCGAACATACCGGTGATGGGCTCTTCCGGTGGGGCGCCGAACAACTGGTATCTGATACCGGCGACTCCGATGGCGGCCATTCCCGCGCCGACAGCGGCGACCAGATACGACACCGGCCTCATCGTGGTGAACAGGTTCGCGGTGTCTTCGCCCCCGGGTCGTGACCGGATCTTCCACAGATAGAACGCGGCAGCCAGCAGCAGAACACCCAGAGCCAGCGATCCCTCGCCGAAAACTATATTCGCCTGCGGAACCACCGAGAAGGGCCATTCTACGGTCATATGCCCACCGAGGAAGGTCAGCAGTGCGCCGTTGATTCCGAATGCCAAAGCGTATCCATCGAAGTCCGAAGGCGTACCTTCCAGGATCTTCCGCCCCAGCGAGACAACCAGTAGGAGGGATACGCCCGCGGATATCCCCATCAAAGTGTTGTACATCTGGAAGCGATCCCAGGGAAACTCTGCGGGTGCTGCCAGGAGTGCCGGCGGAATGGTTGTTGTCGAAAGCATGAAATTCTCTTACTTCTTGTGAGCTGTGCCGATGGATGACGATTTACCAGCTGTCCCGATCGGTCGATCGGACAGCTGGGGCCGGTCGACTCGGCGTATCGATCGGCTCGGCCTCTGGTGTCATACCCGATGGCCGCGAGTTCGCGGGGTTGGCCAGAGAGTGATTCCGGGTTCGGTTCGATGTCTGTCCTGCGTGCCCTCCGGCCCGGCGGTTGTAGCAATGCGATTCGCTGTCGTGGGTCGGCGCGCCTCCGGCATGCGATAGCCCCGAGTATCGTCCGTGCTACATATTGGCCATGGCGTTGCTGTGTATCAGCTGTGTAACAGTTTCGGCTCTCCGATGACCGTGTCGGAGAGTGCCGACTCGAGTCGGGGGTCGTATCTGCGCGGCGCAGCTCGCCCGATCTCGTTCAGCCGGTGGCGGCAGGATCGCCGAGGGGAATCGTGAGCCTCTCCGGTTCGACTCCGCCGTTCGCGGTCGGCTCGCCTGTGGGTCGGCCGCTCCCCGAAGCGATCGAACATCCGGTCACCGTGCGAGCGCCTCGCTCGGCAGTGAAGTCGCCGGATAGCGCCGAGGAGAATCCGTTGCACCGCCGTGCCGATCCTCGAGGGATCGCCGATACCGGCGCAAGCGATCGAGATGCAAAGCAATCACCGACGAGCAGTAGCCGTGACTTCGGAGTTGCGCCTGTGACGGGGCTTCATCCCGCGCTGCGGCTCCCCACCCAGGCCGTCGCGTGCGGCGAGCCGGGCGCCGTGGACGACTTCCGGTCATCGGCATATCTCTCCGGGAGCGCGTCGAGATCACAAGCCGGCGTGGTGAGGATGTCCTCGGTGCCGATGCGCAGCAAATAGGAGCGCATGCGTCATGCCTCGGCAGTGTTCGTGGTAGCTGTTGCGGCATAATCGAATTCGTTCCCAGCCTCGAGCGGAACCGGAAAAATCGGGCGCAGGTGACGTCGGTTAATATCGGCGACTGTGAGGCATATCGCGCGGGCGCCGCAGCTGCTGCGGGTGCTCGTGCTCGTTTTCGCCGCGGTGGTGCTGACGCTCGAGGTCCGCGACGGCCAGATGGTCGACCCGCGGGAAACCACTTATGTCTCGCTCGTGTCCTTCCTTGTCGCGGAGCGTAATTCGGCCGAGTCCGAGGTCGAACGGCCCGGCGAATCCGGCGGGCAGTCCGTGCACTGCCGCTACGCCTGCGCGCGTGCCGCGGTACCGCGCCCCCGGCTGGGCGACCTGTGGCCTGTTGCGCTGATCTTCATGGGTCTCGTTGTGGGACTGCTGGATTACGCGCGGCGGACTTCGCCGAGGGTGCCACCGGCGTGCTCTCCGGGCGCGACCGGAGAACAGATTCTGCTGCGTCTGTGCGTCTGCCGGAGATGACAGCTCTACGCCGAGCCGGCGGGCCGATGCCCGCACCGCCGCTGCGGGCTGCCTCGACATCGGGACGTGCGATCCCGGAGACGGCTGTGCTGGGTTGGTGCGCGTACCGCGGGTGATCCCGGGTACCGGTCCGTGATCGTGGCCTGCCGGGTACGGGCCCAGGCGAACGGAAAGTCGGGCCCGCGCCGGTCGTGCGCATCGATTCGTTCGTAACGAACCGTTTCCCGCCCGCTCACGCCATTCGCTTCTGCTCCGGCGGTTCCGGAGGGGTGGCCTTCGCGACTCCGAAAGGCGTCGGCGGAGCTGTCCGGCAACGGACGCTCCCATTCCGGCGCCGGTTCCGCAGAAAGGAACGCGCCGAACGTAACAGCCTTCTCACTTTCGGCCCGGTGCTCGGTCGCCCGAGTGGACAAGGGCCCTGCCGACTGCCGTCCCTGACGGCGCCAGAACACATCGGACACATGATCAAACGACTACACAGGAGATATTCGTGAGATTTCACCTTCCACTGACCGTCCTCGCCGCCTCGGCCGGTTGTCTCGTTCTCGGGAGCGGCCCGGCTTCGGCGCTGGCGGTCGATCGATCCGAGGAAGCTGTCACCGTGCATCTCACCGCCGTGGAGGCCCGGGCGGTCGAGGACCTGAACCTCGGACCTCTCCTCGGCGCACTGCCCCCCAACTTCACCCCGGAGGCGAAACAACGTCTCGGTGAGAGCATCACCGAGTACGCCGGCCGAGCCGCCGACCAGCCGGGATCGACCCTGTCGGTCATCATCGACCAGCCGATCGCGGCGCCGCCGGGTGTGAGCGTCACCGTCACCCGCTGATCCACGGGTGATCACCGCCCGGCCGGCGAAACCCCGATTCCGGCCGGGCGGTCCGGCGCATATGTTCGGGGCGGGCTCGATCAGATCCAGACCGACGCCATCGTGAACGGATGTCCGCGCAGGTGCGCCCACTTGGGTTTCGCGGCGATCCAGGAATCGTCGATCGAACTCTCGGCGAGTTCGGCCAGTTGCCATCCGGCCGCGATCCCGGCCGACACATGGTCGCCGAAGGTGTGCAGGTGGGTGGATATGGCCAGGGGTTCGCCGTCGGAGCCGGTGTAGTGGGTGGGCATACCGGTGACCATCATGAACTGTGGATGGTAGCTGACCAGGACGAATACTCCGCCGGGCGCGGCCAGTCTGCGCGCTTCGGTGTAGAACGGCGCGAGATCGGGCAGATGTTCGTCGATCAGCGAGGAGATCACGAGATCGTAGGCGGCGCCGGGGAATCCGGTATCGCGGACATCGCCGTGCGTCAGTGCGGTGTGGACACCGCGCCGGCGGGCGCGTCGCAGCATGCCTTCGCTGAGGTCGATGCCGTCGATCTGTGCGGTGCCGCGCTCGCGCAGCCAGGCCGCGGTGCGGCCGGTGCCGCAACCCAGGTCGGCTGCCCGCCGCACCCGCGGCCACGCCGGCCGGCGCAGGCGGTCGAGCAGCGTGAGGTCCATATCGTTGAGCACGGTCTGGTCGTAGGTGGGTGCCCAGCCGTCGTAGCCGGTGGCGACATCGACTGTTCGGTAGTGGCGACGGTCGAAATCGGCGAAGGTCGGCATGGCCTCATCGTGCGGGGCCGCCCGGCGTGCGCGCAACGGATTTCCGGCCCACGACAACGAAGCCGGCGCCACGACTCGGCGCGGCGGAGCCCGTCGGGGCCGACTGTGCCGCTCGCCGGGGGGCCGGCCGGGCTCGGCCGGAACGCCGGGCTCCGCCCCGGCGTCAGGCGAAGTGGGATTTGTAGATCTGGCCGTGCACGCCGACGGTAAGGTCCACCACTTGGGACACGGTGAAATCCGCCGCAGCGGAGAGGTAGGCGTACGCGGTGGCGCGATCCATACCCTTCTCCTGTTCCAGGAAATCCAGCGCGTTGACGACCGCCCGCCGCATGGCGACGTTCAGATCGCTGGACTGGCCTTTCTGTGAACCGTCCGGGGAGAATGCCACCCCCATCATGCCCATGAAGGGGGGGCAGCGGGAACCGGGCCTTCGCCTCTCCGAAGGGCATGACGCCGAGCCCCTCCTCGATGGCGGTGAAGGTGGAGACATTGCCGTAGTCGCGCGGGTCGCCGGTGGGCCGGCGGTCGGTGCTGATCGGCGGCATGACCTCGCCGAATGAGATACCGGCCGGCGCCTCGCCGTTCGCCGTCCGGGCCAGCGCGCCTTTGCCGTGCCGGCTCGATACGACGCCGTACGGCACCCGGGGAACCGCGCCGAGAGTTTCGATCTTCAGCACGTCGCCCGGCTGCGCGCCTTCCACGAACACCGGGCCGGTGACGATATGCGGGCCGTCCTTGTCGAAATCGCGGGGTGTGCGGTCGTAGCCTTCGGCGATGGCGATCGCGTCGGCGAGCACCTCGCGTTTCGCGACCCCCTTCGCACCGAAGTACTCCACCGGATCGCGGCCCTGGTCCTCCAGGATCCCCTCGTGCGAAACGGCATCGATGGTGACGGTCTCACCCGATTTCATCCGTAGCACCTCCGTGCTGTGAATATTCGGCACGTAGCCCCACAGCACCTGGTCCACTTCGGACCGCAGGTAGTGGTCGCCGGGGATATCACCCTCACCCGGTTGCAGGATCGGCACGCCGCCGCTGAACGGCAGGGCCGGAGACGAAGTGGCGACCGTGTTCGCCGTGCTGTCCGCGGTACAGGCCGTCGCGGTGGCCGCGGCTCCGACAGCGCCGACCGCCGCGGCCGCGCGGAGAAAACCCCGCCTGCCCAGGCCGCGCGTCAGGGTTTCGGCTGCTTCGTGCGCGAGTGGATCGGCCAGGGGTACCTCCGGAACTGTCTGGTCGGACGTCCGGAAGTTATCGAGACAAGATCTCGCCGGTGTTTCTTATTCGTATCGGTGGCCGTACACCGCGAAACGGCGGCAGACCGCACACCGAGACCACCGGCCCGCGGACCCGCGCACGCTACATTCGGTGATATGCCGACCTCGAACAACCCGCTGCGCCGGATCGCGTGGTTCGTGCTCGGCCTCGTGTGCGTCACCGCGGTGGCGGCGCCGGGCGCGGCGGCGGAGCAGCCCACCCGGATGGACACCTACGTCACCGATTCGGCCGGTGCGCTCGCCGCCGGTGACGCCCAGCGCGTGCGCGCGGCGGTCGATACCCTCTATGCCGATCACAAGGTGCGGCTCTGGGTCGCCTATGTGAACGATTTCGCCGGGGACAGCCCACAGGACTGGGCCACGCAGACCGCGCGGGAATCCGGCTTCGGCAACCGGGACCTGCTGCTGGCGGTGGCCACCCGGGATCGCGCCTACGCCTTCGACGGGGAGCGTCCGGCCGGGGTCAGCGAATCCGAGGTCGACCGGCTGCTCACCGACCGGGTCGAACCCGCGCTGCGCGACAGCCGGTGGGCCGACGCGGGCGTCGCCGCGGCCCAGGGGATCGGCTCGGCAATGAGCGGGGGCGGGGTGAGTACGGGTCCGGTGCTGTTCATCGGCGCGCTCATCGTGCTCGCCCTGGCAGGTCTGCTGCTGTATCAGCGCTACCGGCGCCGGGCCCGGGACCGGGCCGGACTCGAACAGGCCCGGCAGGCCGATCCCACCGACCCCGCCGCCCTCGCGGCGCTACCGCTCGCGGCGCTGCACGCGCGGTCGCGGGAGATCCTCGTCGAACTCGACAACGCCGTACGAACCAGTGCCGAGGAATTGGACTTGGCCGTCGGGGAATTCGGCGAGCCGGCGGTGCTGCCCTTCCGCACCGCGCTGGAGAACGCGCGAGCTGCCACGGCGAAGGCCTTCACAATCCGACAGCGGCTCGACGACGCCGTCCCGGAGACACCGGACGAACAGCGCACACTGCTGATCGATCTGGTCACCACCGCCGGTCACGCCGACCGCGAACTCGACGCTCGCGTCGCCGAGTTCGACGCGATGCGCGATCTGCTCATCGATGCCGGGCCCCGGCTGGACGCGCTGACCCGCGATATCGTCGACCTCACCGGCCGTATCCCGGCAGCGGAAGCCGAACTGGCCCGGCTCGCGGGCGCCCATCCGGCCAGTGTGCTCGCGCCGATCGCCGACAACGTCACCATGGCCCGGGAACGGATCGCCTTCGCCGACGACTGCGTCGACGACGGTCGCCGGGAAATCGCCCGGCCCGTAGGTGAACAGGGCGGGGCGGTCGCCGATATCCGGGCGGCCGAGGGAGCGATCGGTCAGGCCCGCACCCTGCTCGATGCCGTGGACGGCGCGGCGGCCCATATCCAGCAGGCGCGGGCGGGCCTGCCCGCCGTCCTCGACGAGTTGCGCGGCGATCTCGATGCCGCCGCCGACCTCACCGAACACGGCGGCCCGGACCTGGCGGCGGCCGTCGCCGCCGCCCGGACCGTGCTGGCGCGTGCGGACACCGCCGCCGCGGCCGACCCGCTCGGTGTCTACCACGACGCGATCGTCACCGACGGGGACCTGGATCGCGCGCTGGCCGCGGCCGGGAACCGGAAGACGGCCGCCGCGGACCTGGCGCGCCGGCTGGATCAGGCGCTCGGCGACGCGGCCACCCGGGTCCGGATGGCCACCGATTTCATCGCCACCCGCCGGGGCGCGATGGACGCGATGCCGCGCACCCGGCTGTCGGAGGCCCAGCGACACCTCGACGAGGCGCAGCGGTTGCGCACCGCGGACCCGGCCGCCGCGCTCGATCATGCGCGCAGGTCCGCCGATCTCGGCGGTCGCGCACTGCAGGAAGCGCAGGCCGGGGTGCAGACCTGGGAGGTCCGGCGGCCGCCGTCGGGCGGGGCGCAGGCCGGCGCGATCCTGGGCGGCATTCTCATCGACAGCATGCTGCGCGGCGGGATGGGCGGCGGGCACGGTCACCGCGGCGGGTACCGGGCGGGGTCGTTCGGCGGGTCGGGCGGATCGCGGCGGATCAGCCGCGGCGGACGTTTCTGACGCGAGTTCCCGCCCGCGGCCAGGGCGCGGGTGAAGGCGCGCTCGCCGCAGCCCGGGCGGCACTGTCGCGGGTCGGTGTAATCGGTTCGCGCCGATCCGCCGGACTCAGCGCGACACGATGAGCGGTACCAGTTGTTCGTCCGGTGTCCGGGCGCCGTGGTGGCCGGCCATCGCCGACTCCAGCGGTTCGTGCTCCGGTCGCACCAGCACGGTGCGACCCTCCGCGACGGCGAGGAGATCCCCGATCCGGTCGGCGATCACTCGAGTGGGGGGCGTGGGGCCGAACCAGTGCTCGTCCAGCGCCTGCTCACGGGTCACCACCTGGGCGTGTCCGGACAGCTGCGCACGCCAGGTCGCCAGCGCGTCGGCTCGCGCGGCGGCGCGTTCGAGGTAGACGTGGCGGACCCGGGCCTCGCCCGCGATCAGGGCTACGTCGCGGTGCAGCACCTCGGAGGCGTCGAGGTCGACCGCGTGGTCCGCGTGAATCATCCCGTGATCGCCCGTGACCAGCAGGGTGCAGGTGCCGGGCAGTTCGCCGAGCAGTTCGGCCGCGAACGCGTCGATATTCCGCAGGACCGCCAGGGCCTCGGGTGATTCGGGGCCGTGCAGGTGACCGGTCGAGTCGAGGTCGGGGAAGTAGGCGTAGGCGAATCGTGACCCCGTACCCGGATGACGGGCGACCGCCAGGATTCCGGCGCGGACTTCGTCGAGCGTGGTGGCGGGGTGCAGGATTCCCGACGCGCGGAACGAGGCCCGGGTCAGTCCGGAGCGCACCTGATACTCCGGGACCACATAGTGCACCTCCACACCGCGCGCGGCGAGGTCCTGCAGGCGACTCGGGCGCGGTTGCGCCGATTCGGGCGGGTAGGTCTCGCGCGCGTCGTCGCCGGTCGCGGAGTCGAATCGCCAGCGCAGGGGGTTGAACAGCCGTATACCGTCGGCGGCGGGCACCGCGAAGCTGTAGCCGATGATGCCGTGCGTCGCGCAGGGCGCGCCGAGCGCCAGGCTGGTGAGGCTGGTCGCGGTGGTCGCCGGGAAACCGGCGGTGAGCGTGGTGGTCAGGTGCGTCGCCAGCGTGGGGGCGAGGTCACGGTGGCGCGCGAGTAGTTCGGCGCCCAGACCGTCGATCAGCAGCAACACGACGTCCCGGTTGGGGACGAGGCCGAGTGGGCCGGGCGAATCCGGCTCGAACGACGCGGCGATGGAGGGGAGGATATCGGCGAGCGTGTACTGCACAGGTTCCCATGGTGCAGTACCAGGGCGCGCCAGGAGCGAATCCACGGGAAGATCGGCTGTGGCACCGGCGTCCTGCCCCTGCCCCCTGCCGCCGCGCTCGTCGCGATGCGGGTCGATCAGGGTCGACGCGATCGACCGGCGGCGATTCTCATGGTCTGTCGAGCGTGCGGGAAGCCGTGTCTCGGCAGGCCGCCGGGCGGCGTGACTCGGTAGCGGCTTCTGCTCCCCTGCGACCCGGACAGTGCGGAATGTTCACACGGGCGAATTGGTTGGATTGCATCATGCATGTTATGTGTACTATGCACATCGGCTGGACTTTCGCATATCGAGGAGCATGCTCGTGACCAAACCCGAACCCGTCGTCCGCCCCGCGGCGGTACTGGCGGTGCTCGCATACGCCGGGATCGTGGCGTCGTTGACGCAGACCCTGGTGATGCCGTTGCTCGGGCAGCTACCGGAGATCTTGGACACCGAACCCTCGAACGCGACCTGGGTGGTGACCGCGAGCCTGCTGGCCGGCGCGGTGACGACCCCGGTCGCGGGCCGGCTCGGTGATCTGCTCGGTAAGCGGCCCGTGCTGGTGGGATCGGTGGTCCCGCTCGTCATCGGCTCGGTGATCTGTGCCGTGTCCTCTTCGCTGTGGCCGATGCTTATCGGCCGCGGTCTGCAGGGGATGGGCGTGGGCCTGATCCCGGTCGGGATCGCCGCCCTACGTGATCTCCTGCCGCCCGCCAAACTCGGCTCGGGTATCGCGCTGATCAGTTCCTCGCTCGGCGTCGGTGGCGCGCTCGGGCTCCCGCTGGCCGCCGCGGTCGTCGAATACAGCAGCTGGCGGTACCTGTTCTGGGGCGTCGCCGCGCTGGCGGCGGTGGCCGGTGCGCTGATCTTCGCGGTGGTGCCGGCGACGCCGCCGCGGGCCGAACGCGGCCGGTTCGACGGTCTGGGCGCGCTAGGTCTGGGCGCTGCCCTGGTCTGCCTGCTGCTGGCCGTATCGAAGGGCGCGAGCTGGGGCTGGACCAGCATCACGACGATCTCCCTGTTCGCCGCCGCCGTGGTGGTGCTGCTGCTGTGGGGCATGTGGGAGCTGCGCTCGCGTGATCCGCTGGTCGACCTGCGCGTCACCGCCCGCCCCCGGGTACTGCTGACCAACGCCGCCTCGATCGTCATCGGTATGTCGATGTTCGCGCAGGCTCTGATCTTCCCGCAGCTGCTGCAGCTGCCGGAGGCCACCGGCTACGGCCTGGGCCAGTCGATGGTCGCCATGGGCCTGTGGATGGCGCCCGGTGGTCTGATGATGATGCTGTCCTCGCCGCTCAGCGCGAAACTGTCCGCGCTGGCCGGGCCCAAGGTGACGCTGATCCTCGGCGCGATCATCATCGCGGCCGGATACGGCGCCTCGGTGCCCCTCATGGGCGAGCCCTGGGGCCTGATGGTCGGCGCGATCATCATCAGCCTCGGCGTGGGCTTCGCCTACGGCGCCATGCCCGCCCTGATCATGAGCGCGGTGCCGATCACCGAGACCTCGGCCGCCAACAGCTTCAACACCCTCATGCGCTCGATCGGTACCTCGGTGGCGTCGGCGGCCATCGGCGCGGTGCTGGCCGAGATGAGCACCACCTTCGCCGGGGGGATCTCGGTGCCCACCGAGAACGGTTTCAAGGTCGGCATCCTGATCGGGTGCGGTGTCGCCGCGGCGGCCGCGGTCATCGCACTGACCATCCCCACCGCCAAACGCGCCGCGGCGGCTGCGGTCGCGGGTGCACAGCCCGGGACCGAGAAGCCCGAAACCGTGCACGCGATGGCCCAGGCAGTGCCCGCGGCTCCGGCCGGTCTCTCGGTGGAAGCCGAGCGGGTTGTCGACGATGCCGAGGCGGCCCGGCCCGAGGCCAGCGGTTCGGCACCCACCGCGGCCCCGCGGCCTGCGGCTCCCGAACCGGCGCCGGCGGCCTTCGCCACGGCGGAAACCGACGCGAACACCTCGGCCGGAACTGCGCCGCAGCCGAGCGGAAGCGGTTCCATCCTGTTCGGCCGGGTGTACGACGCGCGGGGTGTCGCCGTGATCGGCGCTACTCTGACGCTGATCTCGCCGTCGGGCCGGCAGCTGGGCCGGGCCCTGGCCGGGCAGGACGGTTTCTACGAGATCGCGGCCCCGGCTCCCGGTACGTATGTGCTGATCGCCTCGGCCGAGGGGCGTCGCCCCGACGCGTCCACCGCGATCCTGGGCAGCAACCCGGTCTCCTACGACGTCACCCTCACCACGCTCGCCGGCCTCACCGGCACGGTCGCGCGTACCGGCGACGGCGCCCCGGTGTCCGGCGCCACCGTCACCGCTCTGGACATGCGCGGTGAGGTGCTGGCCGCCGCGGAATCCGACGTCACCGGCGGATTCGACCTCGCGGGCCTGCCCGAAGGCGAGTTCACCGTCGCGGTCAGCGCGTTCGGTTACCACCCGACCGCGGTGTCGGCGCGGGTGAGCAGCCGGGACACCGCACTGCTCGAGGTGCTGCTGCGCCCGGGTGTGCGGGTGGGGGGCGTGGTGCGCGGCGGCGGCCGGCCGCTGGCGCAGGCCCGGGTCACCCTGACCGATTCCCTCGGCAATGTGATCGGGACAGTGGCCACGGACGCGGACGGATCCTATGCGTTCGGGAACCTGGACGAGGGCACCTACACGGTCGTGGCGACCGGGTACGCGCCGTCCACGGCCCAGGTGCACGTCGGCGAGCACGACGTGGACGGCCTCGATATGGACCTGCGGGCGGAGCCGCTCCCCGAGCTGGCCGGATCCGGCGATATGGAATCCGAGCAATTCGGCGAGCTGCCGGAGGTGCACAAGAGTTCCTGGTGAGCTCCGGTACGGAGGCAGAGTGAACCAGGGCCCCGGAGCAGCTGCTCCGGGGCCCTGGTTGCTTCGTCACCACCGGATGAGCTCGGCGAGCTTCCGTAGTTGATCACCGATTGCGGGTGGTTGTACCCGGGACGCGCACCGCCGAACTGCGGCGCGCGTATGCCGAGTCTTTCCCTACCGGTCGCCGCCCTTCCCGTCGAGGGCGACCGTGATCAGGTTCACGATCTGCTGCTGGCCGGCAGTCAGCATGTCGAACTTGCTCCGCATCTCCAGGGTCAACGTGTCGACCCGGCCGTTCAGCTGTCCGAGTTCGCCCCGAATCTCCGTGATATCGCCCCGGATCTCCGTGATGTCGCCCCGGATATCGGCGATATCGGACCTGGTCGCGTTGTGTAGACGCATGTTCTGCTCGCGGAACTCGCGTAACTCGATCCGGAGCTCCGAAGTGTCGCGATCCGCCCCGCCCGCAAGCACCCGAGCCGCAGCCGCATCCTTCTCACTGCGCTGCAATCGGTGCTTGAGATCTCCCACTTCACTCTCGAGGGCCGAGAGCCGGTCCTCGAAGGTCCCCTTCTCCGTCATAACGGCCAGATTACCTGGTCGGGGCATTGTTCCGGGGCCCTGATTTTGTCGTACTCGAGCCAGCTCCTACACTAGAGCGGTTGCCAGGGCACTTCTGTGTCCATGGGCGGCCCCCGCGTGGGCCCCCGGGCGATACGAACTCATCCGGCGGTGACTGCCGTCCGGACCAGCCGAATTGCTGTAGGCCCACGGCCCGCGCCCACTGGCGTGGGTGTTGTATGGGAACCGCAGCGAGAAAGGTGTCGAGGTCGAACCATGACCATGACCGATCCGATCGCAGACTTTCTGACTCGTCTGCGCAACGCCAATTCGGCGTACCACGATCAGGTGAAGGCTCCGCATTCGAAGCTCAAGGCGAATATCGCCGAGATCCTGAAGCGCGAGGGCTATATCGCCGATTACCGCACCGAGGACGCGACCGTGGGCAAGAGCCTCGTCGTCGACCTCAAGTACGGCCCCAGCCGTGAGCGCAGCCTGCAGGGCCTGCGCCGGGTGTCGAAGCCGGGTCTGCGCGTGTACGCGAAATCCACCAACCTGCCCAAGGTCCTGGGCGGCCTCGGCGTGGCGATCATCTCCACGTCGACCGGCCTGCTCACCGACCGCCAGGCGGCCAAGCAGGGAGTGGGCGGGGAAGTCCTCGCCTACGTCTGGTAAGGGGAGGTACGGACAATGTCGCGTATCGGTAAAGATCCCGTCGCGGTTCCCGCGGGCGTGGAAGTGACCATCAACGGCCAGGACGTCGCGGTGAAGGGCCCCAAGGGCCGGCTGTCGCTGACCATCGCCGAGCCGATCAGTGTCGCGCAGGAAGACGGCCGCCTGGTGGTCTCCCGCCCGGACGACGAACGTCGCAGCCGCTCGCTGCACGGCCTGACCCGGACCCTGATCGCCAATATGGTCCTCGGTGTCACCCAGGGCTACGAGAAGAAGATGGAAATCTTCGGCGTCGGCTACCGCGTGCAGCAGAAGGGCAGCAACCTCGAGTTCGCCCTCGGCTACAGCCACCCGGTGCCGATCGAGGCGCCCGAGGGCATCACCTTCGCGGTGGAATCGCCCACCAAGTTCTCCGTATCCGGGATCGACAAGCAGAAGGTCGGCCAGATTTCGGCGGTCATCCACGGACTGCGCAAGCCCGACCCGTACAAGGGCAAGGGCATCCGCTACGCCGGCGAGGTCGTTCGCCGCAAGGTCGGAAAGACGGGTAAGTGATCATGGCGCAAACCGAGAATCAGAAGGCCAAGCGCATTCCGCTGGGCAAGGATGCTTCCACTCGCCGGCGGCTGTCCAAGACGCGTCGCCACTTCCGCCTGCGCAAGAAGATCGAGGGCACCACCGCGCGTCCGCGGCTGATCGTGCATCGCTCCGCGCGGCATCTGCACGTGCAGCTCGTCGACGACTCCGCCGGTCGCACCCTCGCTTCGGCGTCGACCATCGAGGCCGACGTGCGCGCGCTGGAAGGCGATAAGACCGCCAAGGGCAAGAAGGTCGGCGAACTGATCGCCGAGCGTGCCAAGGCCGCCGGTGTGGAGGCCGTGGTGTTCGACCGCGGTGGCCACGACTACCACGGCCGGATCGCGGCGCTCGCCGATGCCGCTAGGGAAGGCGGGTTGAAGTTCTGATGACCAACATGACTGCACATACCTGTGTAAACGGAAGGAACGTCTGATGCCGGGACGTCAGCGGCGTGACGGCGGAAACGGACCCGCCGGACAGAGCTCCAATGCCCCCGACGGGGGTCGCGACAACCGCCGGGGCGGCGACCGCCGTGGTGGTGGCGACCGCCGTAACGACCCCGCCGAGAAGAACCAGCTCGAGCGCGTCGTAGCCATCAACCGTGTCTCCAAGGTGGTCAAGGGTGGTCGGCGCTTCAGCTTCACCGCCCTGGTCATCGTGGGTGACGGCAACGGCCTGGTCGGTGTCGGCTACGGCAAGGCCAAGGAAGTTCCCGCGGCCATCCAGAAGGGTGTCGAGGAAGCGCGCAAGGGCTTCTTCCGCGTCCCGATGATCGGCTCCACCATCACCCACCCGGTGCAGGGCGAAGCGGCGGCCGGTGTGGTCATGCTGCGCCCGGCCTCCCCGGGTACCGGTGTGATCGCCGGTGGCGCCGCGCGTGCCGTGCTGGAATGCGCGGGCATCCACGACATCCTGGCCAAGTCGCTCGGTAGCGACAATGCGATCAACGTCGTGCACGCGACCGTTGCCGCCCTCAAGATGCTGCAGCGTCCCGAAGAGGTCGCGGCCCGTCGTGGTCTGCCGCTCGAGGACGTTGCTCCCGCGGGCATGCTGCGTGCCCGTGCCGGACAAGGAGTCTGACGATGGCAGATCTCAAGGTGACCCAGATCAAGAGTTCGATCGGCGCCAAGCAGAATCAGCGGGACAGCCTGCGCACCCTCGGTCTGCGGGGCATCCGCAAGTCGGTGGTCCGTGAGGACACTGCCCAGAACCGTGGGCTGATCAATGTCGTGCGCCACCTCGTAACAGTTGAGGAGGTCTGACATGACCATCAAATTGCATCACCTGCGTCCCGCTCCGGGCGCGAAGACCGATAAGACCCGCGTGGGTCGCGGTGAGGGTTCCAAGGGTAAGACCGCGGGTCGCGGCACCAAGGGCACCAAGGCGCGTAAGAACGTGCCGGCCGCGTTCGAGGGTGGGCAGATGCCCCTCCACATGCGGCTGCCGAAGCTCAAGGGCTTCACCAACCCGTTCCGGGTCGAATATCAGGTCGTGAACGTGGGCGCCATTGCCGAACTGTTCCCCGAAGGGGGCACCGTCGGTAAGGACGAGCTGGTCGCCAAGGGCGCTGTGCGCAAGAACCAGCTGGTCAAGGTGCTGGGCGAGGGCGATATCTCCGTCGCCGTCCAGGTCAGCGCGGATAAGTTCTCCGGCTCCGCCAAGGAGAAGATCACCGCCGCCGGTGGCACCGCCACCGAACTGGGCTGACGTTCGCCGGTTTCGACGACAGGGCGCCGGACGAGTGCAGGCTCGTCCGGCGTCACTGTTAGAGTTCAAGTGTTGTCTGCCAAGACCCGTCATGGGTTCGGCGATTTCCGACCGGGACACGCTGAAAAATTCCATGGCCTGACCATGTCGTTCGCCAGGAGGATCTGTGCTTTCCGCCTTCGTTACGGCCTTCCGGACTACGGACTTGCGGCGGAAGATTCTCTTCACGCTGGGGCTGGTCGCGTTGTACCGCCTCGGTGCCGCGCTACCGTCGCCCGGGGTCGACTACAGGGCGGTCCAGGAATGTATCGACCTGGTCTCCGGTGGTGACTCGGCCGGCATCTACCAGCTCATCAACCTGTTCTCCGGTGGTGCGCTGCTGCAGCTGTCGGTGTTCGCCATCGGCATCATGCCCTACATCACAGCGAGCATCATCGTTCAGCTGCTGACCGTCGTCATCCCGCGGTTCGAGGAACTGCGCAAGGAAGGCCAAGCCGGCCAGACCAAGATGACGCAGTACACCCGCTACCTGTCGATCGCGCTCGCGATCCTGCAGGCCACCGGCCTGGTGGCGCTGGCCGCGCGCGGCCAGCTGCTGCAGGGCTGCCAGCAGGACATCCTGGCCGACACCAGTATCTTCGGGATGATCACCATCGTCCTGGTGATGACCGCCGGTGCCGCCCTGGTGATGTGGTTCGGTGAGCAGATCACCGAACGCGGCGTCGGCAACGGTATGTCGCTGCTGATCTTCGCCGGTATCGCCGCCCGGATCCCGACCGAGGGCAAATCGATCCTGGACAGCCGCGGCGGCCTCGTCTTCGGCCTCGTCTGTGTAGCCGCGCTGCTCATCATCGTGGCCGTCATCTTCGTCGAACAGGGCCAGCGCCGGATTCCGGTGCAGTACGCCAAACGCGTGGTCGGGCGAAAGATGTACGGCGGTTCGTCGACCTACCTGCCGCTGAAGGTGAACCAGGCCGGCGTCATCCCGGTCATCTTCGCGTCCTCGCTGCTGTACCTGCCGAACCTGATCGCCCAGCTCACCGGGTCCACCTCGGCCACCGATCCCAGCTGGTGGCAGGAGGCGATCCAGAAGTACCTGGTGAACCCCGGCAACCCGGTGTACATCGCGATCTACTTCGGCCTTATCGTCTTCTTCACCTACTTCTACGTCGCCATCACCTTCAACCCGGAGGAACGCGCCGACGAGATGAAGAAGTTCGGCGGCTTCATCCCGGGCTACCGCCCCGGTAAGCCGACGGCCGATCACCTGACCTATGTGCTGAGCCGGATCACCCTGCCCGGCTCTATCTACCTCGGTCTGGTCGCTGTACTGCCGAATCTGTTCCTCGATATCGGCTCGTCCGGTGGGGCACAGAATCTGCCGTTCGGTGGCACCGCCGTGCTCATCATGGTGAGCGTCGGCCTGGACACCGTGAAGCAGATCGAAAGCCAACTCATGAATCGCAATTACGAAGGGTTCCTCAAGTGAGAGTTGTACTACTCGGGCCGCCGGGAGCGGGCAAGGGCACTCAGGCCGTGCTGCTATCGGAAAAGCTGGGGGTACCACACATCTCTACAGGTGACCTCTTCCGCGCGAACATCAGCGAGCAGACGCCGCTCGGTCTCGAAGCGAAGCGCTACATGGACGCGGGCGAACTCGTGCCCAGCGATGTGACCAACCGTATGGTCCGGTCCCGGGTGGCCGAGCCGGACGCCGCGCGCGGATTCGTGCTCGACGGCTATCCCCGCACCGTCGATCAGGCCGATGCGCTCGCCAAGATCCTCGACGATCTGGGCAGCGAACTGGACGCGGTGCTGTGCTTCGTGGTCTCCGAGGACACGGTGGTCGATCGGATGCTGGCCCGGGGCCGCTCGGACGACAACGAGGAAACCATCCGCACCCGGCTGCGGATCTACCGGGACGAGACACAGCCGCTGCTGAACTACTACGACGGCCTGGTCGTCTCGGTGGACGGCGTCGGTGAGGTCGACAAGGTGAACGCGCGGGCCCTGGAGGCACTGGGTCGTAATGCCACGACCGGTTAGGCCGGGCCGCGGGTGCGGCGACAATCCTTCGGCGATGGGGAGCTGACCCGATATGGTCTTCGGTCGAAAGAGCAAGAAGGTCGTTCCATTCCGCTCCGCCGGTGAGCTCGACGCGATGGCGGCGGCGGGCGCCGTCGTGGGTCGCGCGCTCGTCGCGGTACGCGCGGCCGCCGCACCCGGGGTCTCCACGCTCGAACTGGACCGGATCGCCGAACAGGTGATCCGGGACGCCGGCGCGGTGCCGTCGTTCAAGGGCTACCACGGCTTTCCCGCCTCCATCTGCGCCTCGGTGAACGACCGCGTGGTACACGGGATCCCGACCGAGGCCGAGGTGCTCGCCCCCGGCGATCTGGTGTCCATCGACTGTGGCGCGGTGCTGGACGGCTGGCACGGTGACTCCGCGTGGACGTTCGGCGTGGGTGACCTGATCGAGGCCGACCGGCTGCTCAGCGAGGCATGCGAGAAGTCCATGGTGGCCGGTATCGCGGCCATGGTCCCGGACAACCGGCTCACCGATGTCTCGCACGCGATCGAAATCGGCACCCGGGCGGCGGAAACCGAACACGGCCGCTCGTACGGCATCGTCGACGGTTACGGCGGGCACGGGATCGGCCGGGAAATGCATCTCGACCCGTTCCTGCCGAACGAAGGCGAGCCGGGGAAGGGCCCGCGGCTGGTGGTCGGTTCGGTCCTGGCCATCGAACCGATGCTGACCCTGGGTACCCACGACACCAAGGTGCTCGACGACGACTGGACCGTGGTGACCACCGACGGGTCACGCGCGGCGCACTGGGAGCACACCGTCGCGGTGACCGAGGACGGACCGCGGATTCTCACGTTGCGCCCGGAATAGCCGGCGAGCACAAGAGGTCGCCACCGCCGATCACCGCGGAGGACTTCGATAGCGCGGCTGCGCACCGGATCTCTCGATCGTTGCCCGACGGTGTTCTCCGCCGAGATCAGACCTCCAGCATGACCGTTACCGGGCCGTCGTTGGTGAGCTCCACCTCCATATGCGCCCCGAAGCGGCCCCCGGCCACCGTGGCACCGGACTCTCGGAGGGTTTCGGCGAGGAGATGGACCAGTGGTTCGGCGAGCGGACCCGGTGCCGCCGCGGACCACGACGGACGCCGGCCTTTACGGGTGTCGGCGTAGAGCGTGAACTGGCTGACCACCAGGATCGGCGCGCCGAGATCGGCGGCGCTGCGTTCGCCTTCGAGAATGCGCAGGCGCCAGATCTTTTCGGCCAGCGCCCGGGCGGTGGCCTCGTCGTCGGTGTGGGTGACGCCGATCAGCGCGAGCAGGCCGTGGCGGATCCCGGTGGCCGACGGGGCGATCCGGCCGACCACTTCGCCGTCGACGGTCACCTGAGCGGAGGTCACACGCTGTAGCAGGGCTCGCATACCGCTCGATCTTGCCGTCGCACCATGTCGGCGCGGTATTCGGGCCAGGTCTCTTTCCCCGGTCGGGGAAGCCGGAGAGTGCGTATAGCGCGATCTGCCGGAATATTCTCCACGCAGTTCACTGTGCGGGCGACTACGCGGCACCGCTCGATTTCTCTCCGCGACAGGACATCCCTGTTCGCAATCGCTGGAAAAGCCCCTGTTCACGTCCGTGTCATACCGGATTCGCTCCCGGCTGCCATGGTCGAGTCGATGGATTCGGCCGGGGTGGGGGAGGTCCGGCCCGCGGGAGGAGTGGACAGATGGGCGACAGGGTCGATTACAACGATGAAGCCTTTCGCGCGGCCGCCGAGCGCACCGGTGGAGTGCGGGACCGGATCAACGGGGTGATCTCGAGTCTCGAATCCAAGATCAATGGTCGCGGGGAGCCCTGGGGCAGCGATTCGCTCGGTCAGTCCTTCGCCGTCGGCCAGGACGGCAACGGCTATGTGCCGTCGAAGAAGAACCTCCTCGACAGCGCCGGCAATGTGTCCGGCACCATGGGGCAATTCCATGACGGCCAGGTCGAGAGTGCCGACTACCTGCAGGACATGGAAGACGGCAACCGCGACGGCCTACGTTGAGCCGGGCGGTGCCGCGACGATGACCAACGATCAGGCCAAGGCCGAACTGGCCGCGATCATGGACGGCGTGCAGGAGCAGATGCGCACCATCGCGCGCATCCAGCAGCAGCGCGCCGAACTCACCGCGAGCGCCACGGCACGGGGTAAGAAAGTCATCGTCACCGTGAACGCGGACAACACGGTGGTCGATGTGAAATTCTCCGCCGATATCGACGAACTGAGCTATCCGGAGATCGCCAAGGCGGTCGTGGAAGCCACCCAGCGGGCGGTCCGGCAGATCTCGGAGAAGACCACCGATCTGATGTCGCCTCTGGATATCCAGCGATCCCGGATGCCGAAACTTTCCGACCTGGTCGAGGGCCTGGCCGATATCGAGATACCGAACCCGGTCGCCGCGTCCACCGAGCGACCCGCCACCGCGGCGCGCCGGCAAGTTTTCGACGGTAGCGGCCCGCCGCCGGGCGGAGACGAGCCGGACGATACGCGCCGGGGCAAATCGGTCACCGACTCCAGCTGGTGAACCCGGGTAATCGGCCATGATCGAGCTCTGGGGTCCGCTGCAGCATCTCGCCTGGCTCGCGGGCGTGGAATGGCCGCAGGGCAACGAGGACGAGATGTGGGCCCTCGGCGGCGATTGGCGCACGGCCGCCGACGAACTCGACGATATCGTCGCCGACATCATCGAGGCCAAGCGTGCGTCGCTGCACGCCTATCCCGAGGGTGACGGCGTCACCGAGATGATCGCCGCCTTCGACAGCCTCATCTCCGGTGACGGTTCCGACTCCGATCAGTCGGTGCCGAAACTGGCCGGCTACTTCCGCCAACTCGGCACTTCCGCCTACGACACCGGTACCGAGATCGAATACACGAAGCTGATGTACATCTCGTCGCTGGGGCTGCTGGCGGCGGAGATCGCGGCCGCGTGGATCTTCCCGCCCACCGCGCCCGCGGTGCAGGCCGCGGCGGTCGCCATCACCAGGGTCGCGGTCCGCATCCTGGGCCAGCGGGTCATGCAGGCGATCTTCCGGCTGGTATCCAACAAATTCGTCGGCTTCCTGCTCCGGCATGTCGCGATCGACACCGTCCTCGGAACCATTCAGGAAGTCGGCATCCAGGCATACCAGGTCGAGGCGGGGCACCGCCCGGATTTCGATCTCGGGCAGATCGCGGTCACGGTGGTCAGCTCGGCGGCCGGTGGCGCGGCGGCCGGTCCGGTGGGCGACATCATCGGGAACAAACTCCAGAACGAGGCCCGCGGGATGGGCCGCCAGTATCTGAACGGGGCGATCACCGGTACCGCCGCCGGTTTCGTCGGCGGGCTCGCCGGAGCCGCGGCCGCCATTCCGACCCAGTTCGCCGTCATCTGGGCCGACACCGGCAGCTGGGACCAGGCCATGGACCAGACGATGTCGACACTGCCCCAGCAGTTCGGTCCGCTCGCGCTGGTGTCCGGCGCCACCAACGGCCTGGCCACCGGTGTGAACAAGGTCGGTGCCAATCACGCCTTCAGCAGCCTGGAAGTCGGTGTACACAGCGACAGTTACCGCAACACCTGGGGCGACCGGACCTTCATGGATCGGCTCAACGACGCGGTGAGCGGGCCCGGCACCCGCAGCGGTGGCCTGCCCACGGGACCCGGCGGGCCCGCCGGCGCGGACGGCACCGGTGGTTCCGGCGGCGACGGATCCCAGACCAGCAGCCCGGCCCGGACACCGAACGGTGTGGGAGGCAACGGCGAAGGCGACCTGTCTCCGGCCGGAAGCAACGGGGACCACGGTGACTCGCCGGGCGGAGCCGGGGCGGCCGGCGGAAACGACCGCGGCGGGCCTGTCGGCAGCGGTTCGAACGACGGCGCCGGAACCCGTGGCGAGGGTGCGTCCTCGTCGGCGGGCGGCGAGAGCGGGCGGCAGGGCGAATCCGGAGCCGTTGCGGGACAACAGGCCCCGTTCGGCGCCGGCGTGAGTGGCGACGGTGGATCCGTGCAGCACGGGGACAGCGGGTCCGCCGACCGCTCCGACTCCACGTCGGCTCCGGCCGATCGTTCGGATTCCGGTGCGGGTGTGGCCGATCGTTCGGATTCCGGTGCGGGTGTGGCCGATCGTTCGGATTCCGGTGCGGGTGTGGCCGATCGTTCGGATTCCGGTGCCGGCGCGACCGATCGTTCCGACCCGGCCACCGGCGCGGCCGACCGTTCTTATTCCGGCACCGGTGTGGCCGACCGTGCCGAGTCGGCAGGGCTGAGTGACCGTTCCGATTCGGACGGCACTGGTTCCTCCGCAGCCGATTCCGACTCGTCCGCACGGCCGGGCCGGGCGGACGACTCCGGTCTCGCGGACCGGCAGCAGGAAGCCGGCGGGGCGGGGACCTGGCGTAACGCAGGTGACGCGGCGGTCGGACCCGGTGATCCCGCCGGAGACCGCACCCGCGGCGAAACACCGGGTCCGGTCGTGGGCGCTCCGGTCTCCGGACCCATGGGCGCCGCCACACCGCCCGCCACCGCGACGGCTCCGGCCACTCCCGGCGCTCCGGCAGCACCCGGTTCGACTCCTGGCGGATCCAGTCCGGCGGCACCCGGATCTACGAATACACCGGGCGGCGCGAACGATTCGCGCGCGCAGGCGGGTCCCACGGGCGAGTCCAGATCCTCGGGCGCATCGGACGGCCCACGGTCACGTGCCGGGGTCGGTGAACGGTCGCCCTATCCCGGCACGGACGGCAGCGGCGTGCGGGCCGGCCGGACCGGCGCGCCGGTGCCCGACGCGCACAATGCCCGCCATGCGGGGGAACGACAGGATCCGGTCGGTGGCCGGATACCGGGCGACGTCGGCGACGGCCGGATCGGACCCGAGGACGTATTGCCGCTACCCGTACCCGATTCCGCCGCCCGAGACGGCGAAGCGCGCCCCGGGTCGCGGGATCAGGGGTTGCCCGGTGCGCGGCGTGACGGTCGAGGCCGGCCCGGCGGCGACGGCGCTATCCGCGACCGGTCCACCGACGACGCCGGGGAACGAGGCACCCCCGAACCCGGCGAACCACAGGGCATACCCGATCCGCGCAATCGCGGGGAATGCGCCCGGCTCACGCTCGCCCAGCTCGCGGCGGAAACCGGAAGCGACCGGATCACGCCCCCGGAGGAACCGGTGGGTCCGCGCGGTATGGACCGGCGTCAGATGGAGGACGCCCTGGGCGGAAAACTCTACGACTACCCCGACCCCGGACCCGAGCACTCCCGCCACCAGGCCGTCGCCGACGAACTGCTGCGTCAGGCCGCGCGGACGGACCCGCGTCTGGTAGCGGCGGGCCGTGGACCGCGCGCCTTCGTGGTGGACGAATACGCCGGGCCGGTGGACGCACACGGGGTCGGATCGCACGCCTACTCGGTGACGGTGCGGATGGATCCGCTCACCGGCGAATACCGGGTCGTGGTCTCCGATCCGGCTGCGGGGCAACGCCGCGGCTTCCCACCGGACGTCCCGGCCGAACTGCGTCATGTCTCGGCGACCCTGCTCGACGGCGCGGGCCGGATACTCCCGCCGAGCGGCCACGACGGGCGGGTGCGGCCGACGGTGGAACGCTATCAACGGCACAGTCGGTCGGACTACGCGGTCAACCGGCAGCGGCGCGAGACCGATGCGCAGTACGCGGCCCGCCGCGACGCCGAGGACGCCGACCTCCGGTCCCTTCTCGACCGCCGGCGCGCGGAGTACCTGCGCGCGATGGCGGAACAGGTCCAGGGGGACGGGCGCGCCGAACTCGCCGACCGGTTCCGCGCCGGCGCGGCGGAAGCCGACCGTGCGGCCGATCAGCATCGCTCCGCCGCGGACGACCGGTGGGACGAGGCGCGCCGTAAACCCGAGAAACGGATTTCGGACCGGCCACCCGGCGAGGACCGGACACCCTCCCGTGATGACGAGGACGCGGCGGATCGGCGTGATGACGAGGACGCGGCGGATCGGCGTGATGACGAGGACGCGGCGGATCGGCGTGATGACGAGGACGCGGCGGATCGGCGTGATGGCGAGGACGTTGCCGACCGGCGTGCCGGGGAGGATCTGGCGGATCGGCGTGCCGGGGAGGATCTTGCGGATCGGCGCGACGAGGACTCCGCCGGGCGGCGTGATGACCAGAACGCGGCGGATCGGCGTGATGGCGAGGACGTTGCCGACCAGCGCGACGATGAGGATCCGACCGACCGGCGTGACGGCGAGGATTCCGCCGGGCGGCGTGATGACCAGGACGTTGCCGACCGGCGTGACGGCGAGGATCCCCCCGGGCCGGTCCGCGATGAGCCGGAGTCGGGAACCGATGCCGGTCGCTACCGTTACGACGCGCAACCGGATGAGCCGCAGCCGTACCGGCCCACCGATCCCGGCTTCGCCGAGGCGCTGGCCGCGACAGCGGCGCTGCGGGAGGCCGAACAGACCCAACGTGACAGCGTCGTCGCGGCGTTGCGGACGCTCGCCGTGGACCTGGGGTTGGTCGAGCCGGGGAGCCGGCCGGATCTGCGGCAGTTGCGGCCGAGCCGGATCGGCCCGCGGATCGACGCCCGGCAGCAGCGGGTACGCGAAGACGGCACGCTCAGCGAGTACGAACGGGCCCGGCAGCTGGCCGATCTGGATACGTTGCGCGCCCATTCGGAGCGCTATCACCGGATTGTGGGCCGGATGTCCGAGACGTCCCAGCTGCTGGGCGAACTGGGTGGTCTCGCTTTCGCACTGGACGCGGAACTGCATCCGGGCGCGATCCAGCTGACCCCGTACGAGGGCGCCAGTACCGCCAAACTCGTGGTGGATATCGCGGTGCTGGTGCCGGGGACCGACACCGGTGCCCCGAAACTCTTGATCGTCGAGGCCAAGGGCGCCGATTCGCCGCTCGGTGGTTCGCGGCGTGCCGACGCCCAGCAGGGTGCACCGGAGTACCTGCGCGACACGCTCGCGATCGACAGGAACCTCGCGACCGTGCTCACCGAGACACCTGGTCAGATGCGGGCGCGCGGGATCGATCCGGACGGAGTGGCCGGTCGAGAGCTCGTGCGCGCGCGGGAGGAACTGCTCGCCGCTCATCGCGACGGCACCCTGGTGGTCGAATACCACCAGGTGCGTACGGCGGCGACCGGCGAGATCACCGTGCGGCGGTTCAATCTCGAACGCGACGGGGATCAGGTCCGCGTCGATGTCATCGGTGGGATCGGCCGAACCGCGCCGGAGGCGTCCGGATCGGCCGACCGCGGGCGGCCCCCGGGTGAGGGTGATGCGCGGCGGAATCCGGAAGTTGGGGATACCCGGGTGATTCCGGAAGTTGGGGATACCCGGGTGATTCCGGAATTTGGGGATACCCGGCCGATTCCGGAAGTCGTGGACACCCGGCCGATTCCGGAAGTCGGTAATACGCGGCCGATTCCGATGGTCGGTGATACGCGGCCGATTCCGGAAGGCGCTGACGCCCGGCCGAATGCGAAGGCCGGTGACACTCGGCCGATTTCGGTGGTCGACGACTCGCGGCCGACTCCGAGAGTCGATGGCACGCAGCCGATCGCGAAGGTCGACGACAGCCGACCTGCTCCGGCGGTGGACGATACGCAGTCCGTCCCGATCGCCGGTACCGAGCGACCCTCCGACGCCCAACTGCTGGGTGCCCCGAAGGACGACTCCTGGTCGGGGCTGGACTCCGCGCAGGTCGGTGCGCGATTGCGGGATGAAGTTCGGGACCTCATCGGCAACCCGCGATTCGAGGTCATCGGTTTCGACCGCCCCGAGGTGCATCCGGAGGTGGCCCGCGAATACGCCCGGGCGCTGGTCGATATGTTCCGGGCCCATCCGTCCGCCCGTCTCGGCGCGGTGGTGTTCCGCGACCTGGGCCCCGATGTGTTCGGGCGGACGCACTGGTCGCTCGACCACGGGGTGCCCCGCGCCGATTCGATCGAGTTCAACACATCCGTGGCCACCGATCCGGCGGCCGTGCGCCGGGAGACCGAGCACAACGTCGATACCGGCTGGTTTCCGGAGGTGGCGCGGGACCGGCCGGCCTACGCGCGGGCCGTCCACGAGTTCGGGCATGTGCTGGACGGCGCGGGTGGGCACCGGGCCCGCCGGGACCTGGCCGGCCACCTGATGCGGCACTTCTTCGACCGCCATCCCGAGGCCACCAGCGTCGACGACTACTTCGCGTGGTTGCGCGAATCGCTGAGCGGGTACAGCTTCCACCCCGGCACCCCGCATCCGAAGCCGGCGGAGACGCTGGCCGAGGCATTCCTCGCGACCGAGATGCGCCGCGCCGGGGGGGCCGAGCCGGGCCCGGCAGCACGCGACCGCGGCGACGATCCCGTGCGGCTCATCCACGACCTGCTGGTGGAGTCGGTCCGGGAGGCACCCCGGCCCGGCTTCGGCTGGTTCACCGAGGAGTCCGCCGCACCGCGGCCCGCGGGTGGTCCGGCCGGACCACGGACCGAGGGTTCGGACGCCGGCGCACCACCCGGTGCCGATCCGGGTGGCGGCGAGGGATCCGACGGCGGGCCCGCCGATCCGGCTGCTGCCGACGCCGTGGCAGCCGACCGGCAGGCCGAGCGCGAACGTCTCGATCTGGTCCGATCCGGCGACGATCACCTCGACGACTGGCGGTACGCACCGGTGGACCAGGCGGTACAGGTGCGGGATGTGCTGGCACAGACCGCGACCGGGCGGGCCGCGCTCGCGCTGCTGCGGGACGCGGGGGTGACCGTCCGGTTCGCCGAACCCGGTGACGGTCCGGTCCCCGCCGACGACTTCAACGGTCGCACGATGGCGGCGATGATCGCGGCGGGCGATCGCGATCAGGTCGCCCGGGCGGCGGCGGTCGTTCGTGTCGCCGCCCTCGCCGAATCGGTGCTGCGCGGCCGGGTGGAGGTGACACCGGCCCGGATCCGCGCGCTGGACCGGGCCGATCACGTCGCGGCCCGGATGCGGGCGGAAGCCGACGCGCTCGGCCGGCAGGCGGAGTTCCGGCGGGAGCTGGGCCGGGCCGGATACGACACCGACAACGCGCTGGCGACCGATCCCGTCGACCTGGCGCAACGGCGGATCCTCGACATGGCCTACCTGGAGGCCTACGACGCCGCGATCCGGCAGGCCGGGGAACCACCGGGTTCCGGTGCGCGGACACGAATGGAAACAGACGCCGCCCGGGCCGCCGAGCTCGCCCGTCTGGTGGCGGTCCGCGACGAGATCGCGGCGAGCCGGGATCGGGCGGTTGCCGCCCGGGATGTGCTGCTGGATCGGCTGGGGGTCCGGCCTGAAGAGGTGGCCACCCGGGCGCTACTGGAGGAAACCGTCGAGCGGTTGTACGGCCGGAGTGTCCGCGTCGACCGGATGAGCGAATACGGCGACCGCGTGGAGGCCATGCGTGAGGCGGCGACGCAGGTCTTGCGCCGGCAGCGCGAACTCGAGCCGGCCGAGGCGGATATCGCGGATGCCGCCGGCCTGCGCGATTCGGCCGAACCGGTCGCGGCGACCGATACCGACCGGCTGCACCGGGTCGGAGCGGCCGCGGGTATCGCGCGACTGCTGGCGCACCGGGCGTTCGACTCCACGGAAGTGGATACCGGCCGGAGCGGTCGTGCCGCGGCGGAAGCGGAGTGGGATGCCGCGCGGGCAGTCCGGCCGCCCGCGGGCATGG
Organism: Nocardia sp. NPDC050799; assembly: GCF_040654015.1. NCBI lineage: Bacteria > Bacillati > Actinomycetota > Actinomycetes > Mycobacteriales > Nocardiaceae > Nocardia > Nocardia sp. NPDC050799. The sequence continues at coordinate 92,505 of NZ_JBFAHF010000003.1, read as the reverse complement.
CCGAGTACATCCCGTCCGCGCAGGCGGCGGCCCGTGACGTCGAGGCGTTGGTGCGGGCGGACGCCGCCGCGGCCGCGCGGCTGCGCCGGATCGAGGCGGCCTGGGACCGGGCCGCCGACCGGCTGCGGGAGGCGCTCGGTATGCGAAACAATCCGCCTACCGGGTCCCGTCGCGAGATCCTCGATCATCTCGCCCGGCGCGCGCGGGAGCGGTCGGATTCGCTGCCCGGTCTGGAGGCCCGGCTGCTGGGTGCGCTCACCGACGAGCACGCCCGGCTGAGCGCCGAACGCACCCGGGTGCGCGCGGAGCTCACCGAGGTGGTCACCCGCGATCTCGCGGGCACGGCCGCATCGGATCCGATCCGCGTTCATCTGGACGATGCCGGGGCAGTGACGGTACAGCGGGAAACCGGACCGGGGCCCGCCGAACAGCCGGGGTCCCCGGATTCGCCCGTACCGCACGGCGACCGGACGGATCGCGCCGAGTTGGCGCGATCCGCCGCCGATCTCCGGGACAAGGCGTTCCGCGAGCTGAGCGCGCTCGGCACCCGCGCCGGGGCCTGGGGAACCGCGAGCTGGGTGCGGCGCACGCTCGACGAACACGGAGTCGAGATCAGGTTCGGTACCGAGCCGGAGGCGACAGCGACCCGCACCCCGAATACCCGGCGGCGGCTGGGCGTGGACGCCGGCTACGACCCGGTCACGCGGACGCTCACGCTGCATCCGGGCGATACGCCTGCCCAGCATGTGCGTGAGCTGGTGGTCGCCGCGCGGCTGGCGGAGCAGTTCGCGGGTATCGACGTGGCGGCCGAACGGATGACGCTGCCGCGCGACGAATACTGCGCTCTCATGTTGGACCGGGTCGCCGAGGCCTATGCGCTCTCCTTCCGGGACACGGTGGATCTCCAGGTGCGCGTTGTCCGGCCGGCGCTTACCGACCCGCTGGCCCGCAGCTACGCCGAAGCTTTCGTGGAAGGATTCCGGACCGCCGAATCCGCCTACGGTTCCCGTAAGAATCTGGGCGGTGAATCCGGCTGGTTCTACTCCGCCGGGCACAAGGCCGGATTCCGCGCGGTGCGAGCCCAATTGGACAGCCAGGGTCCGCTGGTCGGCGGGGTCGCCTCGAGCGAGCATTTCGCCGGGATATGGGATCGTGCCCACGGGATCTCGCCGGCCGGCGGTACCGAACCGCCGACGCCGCGCCGGATCCCGGCGGACACCCCGGAGGACCGGCTGCGCCAGGCGCGCAGCCTGGCCGACGAGATCGAAGGTCTGCAGATCCTGCGCGACCTCGGACAGTACGTACCGGTGGGGCCGGCCGAGCAGGTCTACCGAGCCGCGCACGACCGGGACCTCGGTCGCGCCCGGCGGCGCGCCGGCGGCGCGGAGACCCCGGCGCAGTCGGCACGGCGGGCCGGAACCGAAGCCCTGAGCCGCTACCTGCGCCGGACCGGGCTCGCCGACGCCGAGGTCGCCATGGACGTGGTGCGGTCCATCGTGGATGGCGGCGGCTCGCCGTGGGGCCATCCGAAAGAACAGTCCGAACGCCGCGGCGGGGCGAGCACGGTACGGCCGGAAAGGACGGCGTCGGAGGCGGATTCCGATACGGCGCGGCGTGTTGTCGACGCGGAACTGGAACGATTCCGGCAGCCCGAGCGGTTGGGGGATCGCCCGGAACGGCTGTCCGATCGCGTCCTCCGTTACCTCGACCCGCAGCCACGCCTGGTGGTCACGGCCCGGCCGGGCGAACATGTGGACGCGCTGCGGGAACTGGCGCTCGCCCACCCCGAATACGGCGATGTGCTGTGGGATCACTCCCACGGCCTGGACTATCGGCAGGTGACGGTCGGACCGGACGGGGAACCGGTGGTCACACCGGTCAACCGGGCGACAGCCGAGGGACCCTACGGCAGGCGTGATCTGCTGGGTGAGCGCGACCAGATGCTCGCCCACTATCTCCGGTTCCGCGCCGCGGGCCGGACCGACCTGGGCTTCACCGACTGGCTGAAGCAGCTCGGCCCGGACGCCTTCTACACGAAAGCCGATCGGGGCAGCACCCACCGGCCCGGGACGGTCGGTCACCTGCGCGACGATTTCGTCACCCGAGGCCACCAGCGGGTCCGCGCCGCCGACCGGCCGCTCGACCCGACGCATCCGGCTCAGGTCGCCCACAATCTGCACACCCGGCAGGTCCCGATCGCCGCGGGCGGTAGTGCGCGGCCCGGCCATCACCGGCTGGAGGTCTTCGCCTATGGCGTCGGGTATCTCTCGGTCTTCGTGGAACCCGACGGGTACGGCGGCTGGCGGGTGCCCGCGCCGGTCGGCCTGGAAGGCAGCCAGAACACGCTGTCCCGGTACTTCCAGGGCATGGCCGGCGATACCCGTGAGGGACTGGTCGAGCGGATCGCGAGGATCCTCGACGACCCCGCCGCGCCACTCACCCCCGAGAGCCGACCCCGCGGACGTATCGGCAGGCTGCTCGGCCGCTTGCCCTTCGGCTCGGACCGGCCGGGCGGGAACCCGCTCCGCGCAGGGGACCCCGACGGAACACCTCCGCCGGACGGGCCGGAGTTCATGGGCGGTGACGACACCCGGCCGCACGGGAACCGGACCGGCCAGCCGGGCCCGGACACGCCGGCGAACCCGCCCGACCCGGGCGCGGACGCCACACTGCTGCACGCGCCCACCGACGAATGGTCGGCGCTCGAGCCGGTCGAAGTCGGCCTGCGGCTGCGCGAGGTGATGCGGGAGCTGACCGGGGATCCCGATTTCGAGGTGTACGGATTCGGTCTGCCGGACCTGAACCCGACCGTGGTCCAGGAGTTCGCGCGGTCCCTCACCGACATGTACCGGCGCTATCCGCAGGTCGATCTGCGCAGTGCCGGTATCGGCCATCTGGACGACGCCATCGCCCTGAACAAACCGGTGACCGATCGCGAAACCGGTATCGCGCGCGCCGATTCGATCGCGCTCGACTACACCCACGCGCGCAGCGCCGAACGAATCCTGGACCGAATCCGGCAGTCGGTGGACGAAGGCAGGCTGAACCCGAACGCGCTACACCGGCCCGTGTACGCGGTCGGCGTGCACGAGTTCGGCCACGGAGTCGACTACGCGGGCGGCCGGCACGCACGGCGCGAGCTGGAAACGACGTTGCGCGAATACCATCGCGATATCGTCGGCGGAGATACCGCGGACTTCGCCGGCTGGTTGCGCCGGGAACTGGTCGGGTACAGCTTCCGTCCCGACGGCCGGCTCCACGAAGCCGAAGCCCTCGCCGAAGCTTTCGCCGAGGTCGAACTGGCCCGGCAACTTCCGGAGGGCCGGCGGCCCGAGGTGGGCGAGGTGCGCCGCAGGATCCACGACCTGCTGGTCGGATACGCAGACGCTGATCCCGGAGTGCCCGCGCAGCGGATCGGGCCGCTGCACGACGGACCGGAACACATCGGGTCCGACGACAGCGGGCCGCCGCGTCCGGTTCCGCCGCCGGAAGAACCCGACGGCAGCCGGCCGAACCAGGAGCCCGGCGGGGACGAGGCACCCATCGACCCGGACGCGATCATCGAGCCGCTGGTGCTCGAGGTCGACGGCGAGCGGATCGCCTTCGATCTGGTGCCGGACGGCCCGGACCGCTGGCGGCTGGTGCCGCAGGGCGATCTTCCCTCGGCGACTCCCGAGCGGCCGGCCGCGCTGCGCCGCGAGATAGCGGCGATCCGGCGGATGTGGCCGGGCCGCGCGCCGCAGGTCAAATACCCGTCCGGATCCGGGTGGGACAGCCGTGGTCAGGCGGCGATCGCCGACGGTGTCGCCGGTATCCCCGATCTGGTGAACCCGATTCCGCCGCAACCGCCGGCCACCCCGGCGCCCACTCCGGACCATCCGGTGATCGGTCCGGCGCCGGAATCCGGTCCGGCCGACCCGACCCTGCTGCGGATCGGGCAGCAGCTGCCGGTGTGGATCGGCAACCGTGAGCACATTCCGATCTTCGGACGGCTGTCCGCCCGAATGCGCGACGACGCGGGCGAATTCGTGCCGATGCATCCGGGCGACGACGCGGAGTACCAGCCGTGGCTCACCGACGGAACCCTGGACGCGGCCCGCGACCAGTTGCTCGCCGACATGGATTCTCGTCGCATATCGCCGGCACAGGCCCTGCGGGATCTGCTGGCCGTGGCCGCCCGGCCCGATGCCACGCCCGAGCAGCAGCGGCAGATCCTCGATGCCCTGCGCGCTCGCGGGCTCGTCTCCGGCGACGAGGCCGCGGCACTCGCCGATGGGCTGGCCGAGGAGAGCGAAGCACGGGGTTCGGAGCTGCCCGTCGGGCCGGCGCCCGAGGGGGAGAGCTTGACCGACGCGGCTCGGCGGCTGCTCGATATCGACCTGCTCGACGACAGTCCCGAAACCCTGGCCCGGGTCATCGACGAACAGCAGTACCGGGTGGCCCGGGCGACCGGGGCCATCGAAGGGCTGGCCGCCGCGGTGCGGCGCTACCGGATCGAGCAGACCCTGCCCTACACCATGCGGGACGCGCCCCCGGCGGCCGATACCGAGCGCGGGCTGCCCCGGGCCGGCGAACCGGCCGCACCGGACGATCCGGGCGGGCGTCGCACCGAGGACGATCCCGACGACGGCTTCGACGACGACCTCTTCGAGGACGAGTCGGACGCGCCCGCGCCGCGGCGGCCCGGACGCTACGCCGCACCGGACCCGGAAGGCCGGCCGGTGCCGTTCCGCGACGAGATCAGCTTCATCGATCAGAACCCCATGGGGCGGTTCCTCATCGAGATACTGGCCGCCTTCGGGCACGAGCCGGGCCTGCTCGACACGCCGCCGGTGGAGAACGGCGCCGACCAGCTGCCGATGTGGGGTGACGTATATGAACTCGGCCGCGACCAGGGCCTGCGCCGATTTTTCGAGAACGCCTTGCGCCGGGACCAGATCCGCGACGAACTCGCGAGCTGGGCGGCGATGCGCGACCTGTCGCTCGAGGACCTGCTCGCCGATCCGGAAGGCGTGCTGGATCGGTTGCGGGCCGAGAACATGGCCCGCTCGGAACGAGTCGCCGAATTCGTCGACGCCGCTCGCGCCGCATTGCCGGAAACCGGGCTCACCGATCCGGTCGGGGACTTGCTCGGACGGCAGCTGGTGCGCCTGCCCGGCGGGGCGGGGCAACCGGACCGGCTGGTGATCGTCGACGGTCCGCGCGACCGTGAGCAGGTACTGGCCGACGCGCTGGCCGCCGACCCCGACCTGCGTCATCTGCTCGACCGAGGCGATCTCGTCCTGGACTACCGCGCCGTGCAGCGGGACTGGACCGGCCAGACGGTACTCGTGCCCGCGCCGATCCCGCCGCTGCGCTATCTCCACGAGAACATCCTGGGACGCGACCTCGAAGTACTGCTGGTCCGCGACAGCGACGGCACCTGGCATCAGGTGACCGGGTCCGCGGCGGATCACCGGGCGGCTCTCGGCGAGCCGCTGCCCCGCTCGGCACCGGAGATCGTGGCCGAGATCGCCGGCATGCTGCACGAGCTCGGTATCGGCCCGGACGCGGTGGCGCCGGACGCGCCGGCCGGGACCGTGGGTGATCTGCTGCTGGACAACGCGGTGCGAGCGGTGCAGCTGGAGGCGCTGGCCGATTTCATCCGCTCCGCCACCGATATCGAGATCTTCAACGAGCTGACCGACGCGCGAAGTCGACTCGCGCGCCGGCTGGGACTGAACCTGATCCCGGACCCCGGCGCACCGGAACGGACTTTCACGGCGGAGTCGCCGGCCGACCGCCTGAGCGATACCGGGCAGCGCCGGGCCCTGCGCGCCCAGCAGTTCGGCGATCTCGCCGAATACGCGAAAAGCCTGCGCGAGGTGGATCCGGACGCGGTCGCCGCCGCCCGCGACCGGCTGGCGCGGCGGCTGGTGTCGGAGGAACTCGCCCGCAAGATGTCGACGCGGCGAGCCGCCGACCGCGCGGGCGTCGACCGGCGGATAGCGGCCCTGCTCCCGCCGGGCTATGTCGACGGCCCGGACGGCACCCGCGTATTCGCGGTGGACCCCGCGGGCCTGGATCCGAAGAAGTTGTTCCAGGTGATCCGGCGGCTGGAACGCGACGGTCAGGGCGAGCTGGTACGCGAGGCACTGGCCGAGTACGCGAACGCCCTCTTCGATATGGACCCCTACACCGATGTCCCCCGCGGCGATCGCGCCGCCGACCCCCGGATCGCCGACGGCCGCTTCCCGATGCACGACCGAGAGGCCATGGGCGGGCTGCGCGACCTCATCGCCGAAGCGGTCCGTGCGGTGGGCGCCGACGATTTCGCCCGGGCGGTGGCCCAAGCCGCGAACCGGCCCGCGAGCCATCGGATCCCCGACGACGACCCGGATCAGCGTCCCAACGCCGACCGGGACTGGGCCCGGCTGGTCGGGGTCGATCTCACCGGTGCCGACGACGCGACCTTCGTCCGGATCTACGAGGCCTACCGGGACGGCCGGATCGAGAACCACGAGGGCCTCGGCCCTGAGGACCTGGCCGCCGAACTCGGCCATCTGCGGCGCGAAGTCCGGGACCGGGCCCGGCGGATCGCCGCACTGGGCCGGCTGCTCGACGAATACGCGCGCAGCCGGCGGCCGGACCTGGCCGCGGCGGCCGGTGATCCACCACCACCCGTACCTGAGCCCGGTGACTCCGGCGACGGCAGCGGGAAGCCGCCGGACACGCCTCCCGCGGTCCCAGGAGATGCCGGTGAGGGCCCGGACGACTCCGGCCCCGGAGCGGTGCCCGGACCGGGCGAGTCCCCCGCGCTACCCGACTCCTATACGGAACTGATGGATTGGGTGGAGCTGCGCCGGGCCGAGATCGCGGTCGACGCGGCCGCCGACGAAGCGGCCTGGGCCCGCCGGCAGGCCGCCGACCGGCCCGGCGACGAACTGTTGCGATTCCGCGCCGAACAAGCGGATCGGATGCTCGGCTACGCCCGCGAACGGGTCGACCGGATCCGGCTGGCCCAGGTGGACCGAGCGGCTTGGAATGCCCGTATGGACGCCGGCCGGGCGCGCTTCCTCGCCGATATGGACCCGGGCAATTGGCTCGCCGGCCAGCGGGCGGAGCTGGCCGAATGGGTCGCCCGCATGGCCGAGGAGCGGGCGCGCTGGTGGCAGGACATGCTGGGAGGTCCAGGTGGGGACACCCCGCCGGGGACGCCGCCGGGCGGGCCGGGACCCGACTCCGATTCCGGGCCCGCCGGGCAGAAACCGGATTCGGGGTCCATCCCCGAGGGCGCGCCGGAGCCGGGCGATGCCAGTGGCCCGCGGGTACGGGAGGAGGACGGCGGCGCAACCGGTCCCCGGCCGCACGACCTGCTCGCCGATGCCCTGGTCGACGCCGTCGCACGGTGTGACGAACTGACCGCGCGGATCGCCGAACGCGGGTTTGGTCTGCGCACCGATGTGGACCCGGGCGCTTTCGACACCGCGCGGATGGCCGAGACATTGGGTGAGCTGCGCGGTCGCGATCTGGATGCCGAGGACAGGGTCCGCGTCGAGGAGATCGGCCATCTCATGACCCGTCTGCTGCACGCGGAGCAGGAAGTGCGCCGGATCACCGGGCGGATCGAATACGACCGGCTGGTGGGGGAGCGGCACGGGGTCACTCGGGAGCGCGCATTCCTGCGGGCCAAGATCACCGACCGGGCCCGCAATCTGGGCCTGCAGAACCCCGGCGGCTGGGCCGATCTGGGGCCGGAGGCCCGCGAGCGAATCGTGCTGCGTCTCGACGAGGAGACCGGATACGACGCGGTGGACGTTGCCGGTGGGATCGATGAGGTGCCGCGGCACGACCGCAGCGCGGTGGGCGACCAGGAGCGGCAGCATCGCCGGGACCTGATCCGCAAGCTGATCGCCCGGACGGCCGATTTCGACGAACTCGGCACCCGCCTGCGGGAACTGGACCGGCAGATCGCCGGAATGGAACAGGGCCAGGAGTTTCTCGACCGGCCCCGGCCCGAGGAAGTGACCGCCGAACTGGAACGGCTCGCCCGCGAGCGCGCGGCCGAACTGCACCGCATCAAACCGCGCCGGACCATGCGCGACGATCTCGCCCGGCGGCTCGGCGTGGACGAGAACGACGACCCGGCCGCGGGCCTCCTCGAACCCGGCGCGCTGGACGCGACGCTGCGGGACCTGCGTGCGGGCGCGTACCGGGATTTCGTCGCGGGCGTCCTGCGGCCCTCGCAGTACCAGCGGCGGCTGCTGCGGATCGATGCGCTGGCGGATGCGGCCCGGGACGTGAACGAGGCCCATCACCGGATCGGCCGGCTCCAGGACGAAATGGCGCGGGTGGCGGGTGTCTGGCGTGCTCTGGTGGAAGCCGAGGGCGGCCGCATGGTGACCGATCGGGTCGGTGTGGTGGACGGCGACGCACCGCGGATCATCGTGTTCGGGCCGCGTCCGGACCCGGCGAATCCGCGCGCCGATCACGATGCCGCCCTCGACCACGCCCTGCGCAACAGTCTCGCCGCCGCGCAGGCCGTGGTGCGCCCGGAGACCACGGTGGAGTACCGGCGCGTGCTCGCCGACCGGGCGGACAACTGGCGGGTCGAGGATCTGGATCCACCCGAGGTCGAGCGGATGAGCACCGGGTGGGTCGCCGGTCGCCGCCTCGATACGACGCGGTGGCGGGACGCCGCGGGCGACTGGCATCCGGTCGACCCCACCCGCCCCGGTTGGCAGACCAACCGTGACGCCCCCGACCTGCCGAAGAAGTTCGGACAGAAAGATCTGCCCGACGGTGTGAGCGGCTGGGCCGGCGAGGATGTCGTCAACGACATTGTGCTGCCCCTCGAGGACGTACCGGCGGGCAAGATCCCGGAGAGCACCCTGCCGGTCAACGCACCGATGGCGCCGGCGCAGTACAACACCTCGGGTATCGACCCGAAGGACCTGTTCGGCCAGCACTGGGGCGCGGACGCCTACAACGTGATGCGGTTGCTGCTGATGGCCGCGCTGGTGCCGAAACATCCGGCGGTCAAGGCGTGGATCCAGCGGCATCCGGAAATCGGTCGCTGGGTGCAGGCGCGACCGTGGTTGCAGAGACTGCCGCCGTTCGGGACGGTGTTCCGCGGTTACGAATGGTTCGCGCAGCCCGGAACCGATGTGCAGCCCATGCACCGCCGCTGGCAGGAAAGCGACCACCTGCCGCCGGCCGTGATGAACGAGATCCCCGAGGGACTGCGCCGGGAGTGGGAGCGCGAGGCCGAGCAGTGGGCCGAAGTGCAGCGCTGGGCCGACGAAGAATACGACCGTTTCCTCGGTGACGATACCGATATCGATCGGATCGCCGACGGTATCGAACGGTACCGGGCGGACCGGCAGCGGGCGGCGGCACGGGAATTCGTCGAGCTGGTGCGGACCCGGACGGTCGGCGAACTCGGTGGTCTCGATCCGCTGGGGAATATTCCGGCGCAGCTCGCGCGGATCGAGGCCGCGATCGATCGGGTGGCCGAGGAGGCCGGTGACCGGTTCGCCGTCGACGATCCCGAGCTGGTGCGCAACACAGTCGAGCAGGTCCGCGAGATGCTACTGGGCGTGGTCGATCCGGCCGAGATCGTGCCCGAAGCCGATCCCGACGAGATCGTGCGGGCCGTCGACCCGGACGATATCGCCGAACAGCCGGCCGGGCGGATGCGCGACGATGTACCGCGCTTCACCCGGGCCGAACTCGAACAGATCAAGAACCACCTGATGGTCGACGAGCACCGGGTGCGCGACGCCGACGACCCCGACGGCGAACTGGTCCGGCGCCCGATGGACCGCCTCGCCGATATCGCCGAAGCCTGGCACCGGTTGCGGGCGGGCGAGCCGTTGCCCGCGGACCTGGTTCTGCTGCAGGACGCCCTCGCCGAGGCGCAGTACCTGGCCGACCACCCGCAGGCCACCTGGCAGGCGGCAAATACATACGCCATCGGTCTCGGCCACCATTGGGATTCGCAGCGTCCCCCACTCACCGAGTGGCGGGAAGGCCGCCCCTACGCGCTACCCCCGCTGCAACCGGACCCGGCGTACCTGCCGCCGGGCGGTTCGGAGACCCGCCAGCGGCCGCCCCCACCGGAGAGCACCGCGCCGGCGGCTCCCGGCGGGTCCGTACCGGATGATCCCGACAACCCGGACGGACCTCCTCCGGACGAGCCCGGCGGCACCACGCCCGCGAACGGCCCGGGTGGCGGTAAGCCTCCGTCCCACCCACCGTCATCAGCCCACAGCACCCCGGAACCGGCGCGGGGCAGCCGACCGCCGCAGGGCAGCGGACCTCCACCGCCCCTGAACGACCCCGGCGGCTCGAACGATCCCGGCGGCCCCGGCGGCCCCGGCGGCCCGAGTAATCCCGGGACCCCGCCGGCCGGTGACTCCGGCGCGCCGCGGCACGGCGATCCGCTCCGTGATCTCGTGTCCTTCCTCCGGGATATGGCGGCCCGGCCCGTGCAGCGCACGACCGCGCCGCTCACCGGCGCCGCCGCCGAGCACGCCCGCCGGCTGGCCGAACACCTCGGGCGCACCGGTGTTTTCGGCGAGTTGCGCGATCCGCTCGCCGCGCTGGCCGAACTCGCCGAGATCGCCCGCGCCCGCGGCTTCCTCGACGATCTCGTCAACGGGCCGCGGATGCGGTACCCCGCCGATTTCACCGAACTGTCCGCTGCGGAACGCTACGGCGACGAACAGTACTGGCGGCACGAGGCGGATCCCGAACTCGCCGCCGCGATGCGGGAGGAACTGCTGCGCGCGGGCCTTTCGGTGGAGGACCCGCAGCTTCCCCCCGGGCAACCGCACGGCGAATTGCCGGCCGTTCGGCCGGAGGGCGCGGCGGATCCCGGCCGGGACTCCGCTACCGGGCCCGCGCCACGATTGGAAAGCGTCGCCGAAACCCGTGACGCGCTGGCGCGTCGGCTCGGTATCGACGACGAGGCGCTCGGCCCGGACCGTCTCGGCCCCACGGTGTCCGACCACCGATACCGGATCCTGTTGCGCGCCGGCGCGGTGGAAGCCCTGGCGGCCGCGCAGGCCCGCGTGGACGCGGCGACCGACCCTGCCGCGCGCGCGGCTCGGCGCGACAGCCGCGATATGTGGGCCCGGCTGCTGGGAATCGACCCGGAGCAGTTGAACCGCGATCCGGCGGCCGTCCTCGATCGGGAACGCGCCGGTGTCGTCCGCGCCGCCGACGAACTGGCGGCACTCGCCGACGGTGCGGTGGCGGCCCGGCAGCAGGCGGATTCCCGTTCACCCGAGCCGGGCGATACCCGCCGCGGCAATGTGGTGGTCGAGGGCGAGCGGGTGCCGGTGCGCCTGGTCGCCGACGACGGTGACCGCTGGCGGGTGGCGGAAACCGGCCGCGCGGCCCCGCCCGACGTGCCGCCGGTGCCCGCGGATCCACCGCGCCGCACACCGTTGCTGCGCCGGATCTGGGAGTGGTTGCGCGATACCGGGTACACCAACGAGACCCCGAAGTACCCCTCCGGTTCCGGGATCGACAGCGCCGGGCAGTCGCTGCTCGGCGACGAGGCCGGGCTGCCGTTGCGCAAAGCCGAGGACCCGACGCCGGGTGTCCCGGGCGACGAGTACGAGGTGCTGTCGACCAAGTTCAATCCTGTCCGCATCCTCAAAGAGGGCGTCACCCTGTGGAAGAAGCGGGAACTGCTGCCGTTCCTGCGGCGGTTCACGTCCCGGGTGGCACCGACCAGCGCCGATACCACACCGCTGCTGGACGAGGCCGGTAACGAATACCGCTACTGGTTGGACGAAGCCGACCCCGAGCTGGTGCGCCGGGAACTGGGGGTCGAACTCGACGACCTGAAACGCGCGGCGGAACAGGAGAATCCGGCGCTACCGGCGGCGCCGGAAACCCGGCATCCGGCGCCGGGACCGGCCCTCACCGAACCCGACGGTGCGGAGGTGCCGCGCAGTGCCGGTGAGATCGCCGGGTGGGCGGACGAACTGGCGGACGCCGCGGCCCGGCGCGACGAGCAGGCGGCGGCGCTGGCCACGGCCGCCCGCGCTTTCGGTATCGATCCGGGCGAGCCGACTGCCGAGAACGTCCGCCGGGTGCGGGACCTGATCGAATATCAGCAGGCACGGCGGATCGGCGCACTGACCGGGCTGGCCGACGCCGCTCGGCGGTACAACGCCGAACACGCCGATATCCCGTACAGCGACGAGGCGACCTTCTTCGACGCCAACCCGCTCGCGCGTTTCCTGCGTGAGGTGGTGGCCGCTTACCACGAACCGCACCGGGCGCCGGAGTGGCTGCCGGAATCGGTGCGGCGCCGCCGGCCCGGCCCGGCCGATCTCCTGAACTGGGAGGGTGTGAACAACGGCGGCGAGCCCACCCGTGACTGGGGTGATCTCTTCGACAGCGACCAACCCGGCCGGGACGACGGCCGCCGGGTCTATCTCGAACGGGCGCTGCGCCGCGACCAGATCCGCGACGAACGGGCGGTGTGGGCGCAGATCCTCGGCGATATCGACCTGGCCACGCTGGATGCCGACCGGCTCGCCGATACCCTCGCCGAGCAGCTGTCCCGCATCCAGGACGCCGCGTTGCGGGTAGAGGATCTCGCGCGGCAGGCCGACGAGTTCCTGCGTCGCGACGCCGAGGTCGACGAACTCGCCGGCCTGATCGGCGATATGGCGGCCCAGGAATGGGTCCACGCACAGGGCGGGGTCATGTTCGGCGACCCGGCGGGTCTCGGTCTGCTGCCCGGCGCGCCGATGCGGCTGGTCGTCATCGACGGCCGGCTCGACCACGACCGGGTGCTGGCCGACGCGCTCGCGCGCTATCCGGACCTCGCCGCGGCCGTGAACGACGGCACGCTGGACGTACGGTACGCGCTCACCCGGGTGGAGCCGGGGCGGCCGCTGCCCGGCGGCGGGTACGGGCCGGAGCGGATCACCGTGGCCGACGCGGGCGCACCGCGGGTCCGGCACCTCGTCGCGGAGGTCGCGGGGCGGCACGTCGATCTCACCCTCGTCGACGACGGCGACGGCTGGCGGGTGGTGCCCGACGACCCGGCCGACCCGGACCCCGGCCACCGCCTCGACGCGATGTCGCGCGCCGAAATCGACACCACAGTGGACGAACTCGCCCGGCGGCTGGGTATCACCGACGAGGATCTGGCCGACCCGCACCGGCTCGCCGCGGAACTGTCGGCGCTGCGTGATCAGAACGAGATCCGGGCCGCCCAGCTCGAGGCGATCATGGATCATGCGCGCACCGCCTGGGATATCGACACCTATCACGCGGTCACCCGAGCCCGGAACATCCTGGCGCACCGCCTCGACCCCGCGGATACCGCCCCGCTCGGCCCGCCACGGGCCGCGCAGATCGTCGCCGACCCCGCCACCCCCGGGGCCCGGCGGATCCAGCAGATCACCGGAATGCTCTCCTACGCCGACGAGCTGGCGGCGCTGGATCCCGCCGCGGTCGACGCGGCCACCGCGCGGCTGCGGCAGCGCCTGGATGCCCTCGACGAAGCCGTCCGGGTGGTCGGTACCGGAGCTATCGAGGAAGCGATCCGATCCCTCGTGCACCGGCCGCATACCCGGCCCGACCTGGTCGCCGCACTCACCGACTTCCTGACCGAACTCGGGCAGATCGATGTCTTCGACCCCGCGACCCACGGCGACCGGGCCGTGGACCCGCGGGTGGGTCGCGCCGAGATCCCGGTGCACGAGAGAGCGGTCCGGCACCTGGTCGATCTGATCGAGGATCTGCGTCATCTCGCCGACGCTCCGCATCGGATGGACCTGCTGGACGCCGAATCCGATCTGCTGCCCGCCACCGGACTCGGCATCGGCCACGATTTCGCCCGGACGGTCGGCGTCGATGTGCCCCCCGCGGACCTCGCCCGGTGGGACGAGGTGCTGGAGCGGCACCGCCGCGGCGAGATCGGCGACGACCATCCCGAATTCGCCCGGGTACGCGCGGAACTCGCCCGCTGGAACGAGGTCTACGAGAAGTACCGCGACGGCCGGCTGGACCGGCACGAACGCCTGACACCCACCGAACTCGCCGAGGTCCAGGCCGAATTGCGCGCCGAGGTCCGGCAGCGGGCCCGCGATATCGCGGCCCTTGCCGAACTCGCCGACCACGCCGCCCGGCTCGACGAGGCCCGATTGCGCGACGAGCGGGAGCGAGCGGTGGCCCGGGTGGAACGTGCGCGAGCCGTCCTGCCCCCGCCCCGTCCGGAGCTACCGGTGGCCGAGGCCGATCTGGCCTCGCATACGGCACTGGACCGCCGGATCGAGGCGTTGCGGGGCCGGACGACCCGAATCGATGAACAGCGGGAATATCAGCGGCGCGTCTCCGAGTACGAGGACGCCGCCCGCCGGGTGATCGACGCCGAGGCCGAGCTCGCCCGGCTCGACAACGAACTCGAACAGGGCCCGATACGCCGGGACGACCGGGCAGCAGACCCGGCCGGACCTCTCGCCCCGGGCGAAGGTACCGGCGACCGGGGGGCCGCGCGGACTACCGGCGATTCCCCGGACGCAGGCCCCGCCGGACCGCGCGGTGAGGCGGACGACGCCGGTGGACACGGCGGACGAACCGAGCCCGCCTCGGGTAGCGGTTCGCGCGCACATCGTGGCGCGCCGGGAGACGCGGATCCACCGGGTGGCAACGGTTCCACCGGACGCCGCCGGATACCGATGCCGCGCGGATCTTCGCTGCGTCCCCATATTCCGCATCCGCCGCGCGATCGCGAGATCGATTTCCCGCCACCGTTCGAGAACGAGCGCGAGCCGTGGCCGGTGGACCTCGCCGATCTCCCCGTGCAGCCCCGGCCACCGGAACCGTCCGACCCCCCGCGGCCTCCCGCACCGCCGCCGCCGCCGACCACACCGAAACCTCCGGTACCACCGACGCCTCCGATCCCGCCTGCACCACCGGATCCGCCCGCGCCGCCCGAACCCCCGACACCGCCGGTACTGCCGCAGCCGCCGACTCCTCCAGCGCCGCCGGGTCGGCCGCATCTGCCGGGTCGGCCGCATCTGCCGGGTCGGCCGCACTCGCCTGGCCAACCGCACCTGCCCGGTGAACCGCATCCGCCGGGTCAACCGCATCCGCCTGGCCGGCCGCACCCGTCCGAACCGCCGCAGCTCCCGATGCCTCCCGGCCTGCCGATCACACCCGGACGGCCGACGCCACCCGTCCAGCCGCCGTGGCCCCCCGTGGTCCCGGAACCGCCGCAGCCGCCCGGTCCGCCGCTGCCCGGGCAACCGGCGGTTCCCGCGCCGCCCCCGGTTCCGGGCCCGTGGCCACCGGACGCGCAACCGCCGTTCGATCCCTATCCCACCGCACCCGGCCCGGCTCGTCCACCGGAGCCGGGCAACCTTCCGGGCAGCGGCCTCCCGCCGGGATCTGCCGGGGGCACCGGCCCGACGAACCCGAGTTCGCCGGGTGGTTCGGCACCCGGAGGTATGCCGTATCCGCCGATGCTGCCGCCGCCCGGCAGCGGGTCGCAGGGTGGTTCGCGCGAACGCTTCCGCCGCCAAGGTGCGCCGGCCGACGGTCCGCCGCCGGCCCGCGGCGACGGGGAGACCGATGCGGCGGCCCCGCTGGTCGTACGCCCGTTCGCGGGGTTCGGCGTGCCCTCGGAGTTCAACCCGCGGACCGGCACGTTGCAGGCGGCACCGGCCGCGCCGGGCCGGGTCGGCGGTCTCTACGGCGAGATCGCCGGGGTGCCGGTGGTGCTGTACCGGCAGCACGGCCGGCTGGAGTTGCGCATCGGTGAGTCGACCATCGACCTGGACGGCCCGGTTATCGTCGAGTTGGCGACCGTCGCCTACCGGACCACGCGGTTCGCGCTGGTCCAGGGCGGACACCGGCTCGGCGAGCTGACCTACCGGTCGCTGCCGGAGGAGTTGGATTTCGGCGCGTATCTGCGGGATGTACTCGCCGATCCGCAATGGCGCGCGCAGGTGTTCGCCACGTGACGCGCGGGATGGTGGGCCGGGCGGATATCCACGAACCAGTGAGGAGTAGCTATGCGTATCGGAGATCCGAGCGACGACGAGTTGCGCGAGAACTTCGCCGAAATGCTCGAATCGGTCCGCAACGGCGGCGGCCTGCGCACCGAGACCGGTCTGGACATGGAGACCGAGGACGCGCTGTGGGCGATCGCCCGCGCCTATCCCGAGGTTTCCGACGAGTTGGTGGAGGGGGCCCGCACGACCTTCGCGGGGCAGCTCGACGGCACCAACGCCCGGGCCCGCCGCGTGGAACTGGAGCGGCAATTCGAGGAGTTGCGGCACACCCGCGACGCGCACTGACCGGCCGGGCCGGACACGGATCGGCGTGGGCGGATCCGGCCGTCCGGTGATTCTGGTTCGGGAGCGCGGCGATCGTTTCCGAGTTTCGTACGAGGGGAAGGTGGGCGAAGTGACACGGTCGGACGAACAAGCCGGGGAAGCGCCGGTTCATGACGATCCGGTGCCCCCGCGGCCGGCCGCACCGGGCGCCGAGCAGGCCGGCGCAGCGGTCGCCGGCCCGCAAGACCCGGATACTCCGCAGGACGGGGACCCCGATGTCGGTTTCACCCTGTCACCGCCCGCGCCCGATCCCGCCGCGGCCGCTCGTGCGATCGTGCACGACGTCGCCCGGCGACTGGCCGCGGTCGCGCCCGAGGGCTGGCATCGGGTGGACGCGGTGTTCGCTTCGACGGTGACCGCCGATGTCGGTTTCGCGGTCTTCTCCGACGAACGGCAGCACGCGGTGCGGTGGAGTCCCGGTCCTGAGGTACTCGCGCTGGTGCGCGAACACCGGACGTTGTCCGCCGCGCTGGGGGACGGGCCGTGGTGGCGCCTGCTGCTGAGTCTCACCCACGCCGGACAGCTCGAGGTCGACTACGACTACGGTGACGAGCCGTTCCCCGACGATCAGTTGTTCGCGCCCGAGATCTACCGCGCCGACCTGGAAGCGTTCCCCCGCAGATCGCTCCCGGTGTGGTTGGCGGCGTATCTGCGGCACGGGGACCGCCAGCAGCGCTCCCCCGGCGTGGCCGCCGCACAGGCACGTGCGGACCGGCAAGCCGGGGTTTCCGGTCGCCCGGTCGGCGATCTCCCTCCTTTCCCGCTGATGGCGGCGCGCTGGGCGGTGCTGTCTGCGGCGTTCACCGCCGCGCGCTCCGAGTGGGGTCCCCGGCTGCGGCCGGGACTGCGCTGGTTCGAGGGAGCCACCCGCAGTGGGTCGTCCCTGCACGCGCTGCCCGCCGGTCGCGCGGTGCTGTCCGGCGGTGTGTGGAACGCACCGGAACTCGATCGGGCCTACAACAGTGCGGAGGAGCTGCCGCAGCTGTTCCGGGGCGCACCGGACTGGGTCGCCGATCAGGTCCTGAACCACCGGGCGGGCGCCGGGATGCTCACCTTCTGCTACTGGTGGGACGGGCAGGGCTGGTACCGCGGGGAGTCGCCGGACCCCGCGGTGATCACCGACGCGATTCCGGGGGTGCGTGAGGCGGATACGGTCGCGCGGATCGTGACCGGTCTGCTCGGCCCCGAGCCGTCCGGCGAGCAGCGGACTGCCGCCACGGACCTGGTATCGGCGGCCGAAGCGGGTCTTCTCACCCGGGCCGCACTCGCCCGTGTCTTCCCCGAGGCCGGCGACTTCGATCTCGACGCCGCCTTCTATCAGCTGGTGATGGGCGGAGTGACCGCGCCGGAACCCCTCGCGGCCGAAGCGGCGCTCGACCGGGTCGGCAGGTACCTGACCGACAGCGGCGCGGACACTTCCGGTTATTCCGTGGCGGAACTACGCGCGGAACGGGTGCGTACCGGGTGGATGGTGTACGTCCCGGTGCCGCCCGGGGAGATCGCGGTCGGCCGGGCGATCTTCTACCTGGCCGATGACGGGGTGCTGGAGCGTTCCTCGTCGTCGGTGGCGCCCTCGCGCTATCTGCCCGAATTCGAACAGCGGTTCCGCGAACGTCACCGCACACTGCTGTAGCGCGCGGACCGGCTGCGCGTCAATACAGTTCGTGATGTGTTCACGCACCGGACGGCAGCGCACCGAAACTTCGATGGCCGTTCAGCGCGTGGTGGGCCGAGGGTAAGACTCGGCTGCGATCTTCGGTTGTGACCCGTGCTGTCGCCGGGCGTCGGTGAGGAGAGCGTGAGCGAATGGACTGCCCGGCGCCGATGCTCGACCGGAGTGGTGATGATTGTGGGATCACCACCACCCCGTCGTACGGCCGGAATGCGATCCGGCCGGATGTTCAGTTGTGTGGTCCGGGGGTGGGAGTCCCGGGATCGGACGCCGGAATCGTATCCCTCTGGTGCCCAGCCGATCTCGAGTCGCTGTTCCCAATATTGACGAGTGGCAGTACGCGGAACTTCGACGTGGCGGGAGTGTGAGGTATGGCCGGCGACGACCCGTGGGGTGCTTTCCGGGACCGGGCCGCGAGCGGCGGCGTGGCGTTCGAGGAAACTGTCGCGCGGGACGCGGCGCAGTTCTGTGCCGATCTGATCAGCATTTTCGATGTCGTCGACGGGGTCGCGCCGCTGCTGGTGCCGCTGACCGCGCTCGGACCCGAATCGTTCTCCGGTCCGGAGCGGCTGCGCGCGAAGTACGACGAGGTCGCCGGTGAGTTCGCCGACGACATCATGTCCGGGCATCGCCGGCGCGTCACCGATCTGGGCGAGGCCTTCGTCCTGGCCGGAAAGCTCTATCAGGAAACCGACGCGGACGCGGCCGGGACGTTCGCGCGGATGGTGGACGACAGTATGGCGGGCTCGCTGGTCGAGCACGCGTTCTCGCATTACGACGAGACCGACGGCTGGGTCGACGAGACCTACACCCTCGTTCCCGATCTCGGCAATTACGCCGACAAGAACAACAAGTTCACGCTGCCGAGCGGACTGTCGGGGTTGCCCGGTAGCGCGGGTGCGGAGGGGTTCGCGGCGGAGGCGCCGCCGGCCGGTGGACTGAACTTCAACCAGTTCTGGTGGCTGGGCCAGGAGATCAACGGCGCTGCCCAGTTCATCGCGGACAAGGCCACCTATTGGATCCGGATGAAGATCCAGCTGGACACCGGCTTCACCGATTTCGACCAGGGGATGCAGGGCCTGCTGGAGTCCGACCGCTGGGAAGGTCAGGGCGTCGAGGGCGCGACCACGGCGGTCCGGGCCTATCTCGGCAGCGGCAAGTATCTGATCTCGGCCATGCAGCAGCTCGGCGACAACCTGCTGAACGCGTCCCAGTGGATCCAGAACACCGCGCTGGGCATGCCGGACAAATCGTGGGCCTACACCCGTCAGGAGGGTGGCGACGCCGCCGTCCACCAGCAGGAGACCTTCGCGCGACAGGTCTACGCGAACTGGTACGAACCGGGTGTCGAGCTGTCCTCCGGCGCGATCCCCAAACTTGTGAAGCCCGCCGAGACCACCGGACCGCCGCCGAACAACGGCGAACGCACCGGTGAGAACGGCGGCGGCGGTGGAGGTGGCGGCGCGAACGGTGGCGGTGGTGGCGGCGCCGGCGGCGGCCAGAACGGACGGTACGAGCAGCAACAGGCGGCGCTGCAGGAGATCGATCAGCAACGTGCGGAATTGCTGGCCGCGCAGCAGGATCTCGAGGAGCAGGCCCAGGCGCAGCAGGCCGCGCTGCAGCAGCAACAGCAGGCTCTCGAAAAGCAGCCGGAGGCGCAGCCGCTGTTGCAGGCGGCGCAACAGGGGCTGCAGCAACTCGGCCAGATGGGACAGCAGTTGTCCACCGCCGCGCAGCAGGCGCTGCAGCAGGCCGGTATCACCGGGCTGCCGGGGATGCCCGCGTTGCAGGACGCGGTGAAGAACTACCAGTCGGCGTTGCAGAAGGCGGGGAAGTTGCCCGCCGGTCTGGGTGGTGGCGGTGGCGCGAGTGGCGGTGCCGGTGGCGGGCCGGGCGCGGCCGGCCCGAAGTCCCCGCAGGTGCCGAACGTGGAGAAGGCCGCCAAACTGTTTCCCCGCGCTTCCCTCGCCACAACGGTCGGCGCCGCCCAGTCCGCCGGTATCGCCGCGTCCTCGATGGGGCAGGGCGCGCCCATGGGCGGTATGCCGATGGGCGGGGGTGGCGCGGGCGGCGCCGCCCAGGGTGGCCAGCAGAAGGACCACAAACGCGCCGACTACCTCGATTCCACCGAATGGCTGGAAGAGGGTATCGGTGAGCCGTCGGTCGTGGCGAAACCCGTGGTGGATCAGTGATCGCCGGAGCCGGACCGCGGCTGTGGCGGTTCACCGATATCGAGTTCTACGCCCTGTGGACGGCGGCGACCGGGGAACTGGGGCTGCCCTTTCCCTTCCATTTCACCGCACGCACCCTCGACCCACAGATGTTCCGGTTCGACCAGCGGCAGGCGCGCGCGGAGTTGCGTGAACGGCTGGGGCAGACATTCGATCCGGTGCTCGATGTCCTCGCCCACCCCGATATCCGGGTGGTACTCAGCGGCAGCGACCACCGCGAGGGCGACGAGCCGCGCAGTGTCGTGCGGCTGTTCGGCGCGCGCCGGGACTCGGCCGGCTATGTCGTCTCCTCGCGTCCCGGTGAGAGTTTCTGGCACAGCGGCGGTTTCACCGTGACCGGATGCGACGCGGTGCGGCTGGCGGACGAACTGGTGGCGGAGCTGCCCGATGTGCCCGCCGGGAACCGCGGCGAGACGGTGCTGCCGCGCCGCGCCGGGGCCGCGGACCGGGAGGAGGCGCGACCCCGGAGGGCTCCTACTGTGCGCGATTCGTTCGCCGCGTCGGAGTTCGAACGCGGGTCGGCGTTCCTCGCCGCGCCCGTGAGCTGTGTGGGAACGATCGGTGTGGAGCAGGGTTCGTCGATCTACGGCCCGCGCGGTATCGCCCGGTACCGGATGGACTGGCGGGACCTGGTCGACGACGGCAGGTATCTGGTCCGCGGGGCCGACACACCGATCGCCGCACCCGCCGACACCGAGTTGCTGAAGGGCGCGATCAATTCGATGGTGGCCCAGGTGGTCCGGGTCATCAAGGATGAGCGCCGCAAGGTTTGACCGGCCTCACCGCCGACGGCCGTGCTCGTCCCATTCCCGGATCGCTTCCAGTTCGCCGTGCTCTCCGAACAGGCTCTCCGCGGCGAGGCGACCGTTGGGATGCCACCGCCGGAATACCCCGCGCGGCTGCCCGCGATAGCTCTCCCCCTCCGATTTCAGCCGTCCGTCGGGCCACCACTCCCGGGAGCTGCCGTGGCGCAATCCGTCGAGGTAGAACTCCTGGGACAGCAACTGGCCGGGCACCAGCTCTTCGACCACCTCGCCGGTGAACGGCTGCCCCGCGTACTCCAGTCGTAGGTCGGCGCTCACCGAGGTCGGGTCCTCGTTCAGGTCGATTCGCCTCATCGCGGATCTCCTGTGGGTCCGTGCACTGGGACAGAATATCGACGCGCTGGGCAAAAACGGTGCGTATGCGGCGAATTCGCGGCGTCAACTCGTCTCCGGCGCCGACCGATCGGACCGGCGCGCCGCTCGACGGAATGCCGGTGGCGGGCTCGGCCGGCAGCGCGAGTGTGGTTGCCGACCCACCGGAGCCGGGACATCTCACGGGCCGCTGTGGGTCGTCGTGAATTCCGGTAGCGAACCGGTCCCTTTCGGAATCGGGATCTATCGGTTCGGTGACGCGAATAATGAGCCGTTACATAGCGGTCGATAAATCATCGAATTGTGTTCCGGGAACCACGGTCCGGTATCGAGCGGCCTCGGCGCAGGCCCGACCGGGTAATGCCCGCGGTGTGCCTCTGTCCATCTCGGGTGATCAGGAACGCATTCCGCGCCTGACCCGAAAATCGCGTCCGGCTATCCGCGGTGCGGCCATCACCGGCCGATAACCGTCAGTTCATCTCGACGATCGATACTCGAATGGAGAAATGGTCCGGATCATGAAGGTGGGCGTGCGCGGTGAAATATATGCGAGGGCCTCGCCATCGGGTCGTTGGAATTTGGAGGAGGCCGCACCATGAGCGATTCCGACCAGGGCGGAGCCGAATTTCCCACCGAGTTCAGCGCGCATTCGCTGACGGGGACAATTCGCGTCCGGACGACGGAAATGGGTTTGCCCGTGGCGATCTCCGTGGAACCAGGACAGCTGCGCCGCGATCCGGGCGCGCTCGCCGGGGAGATACTGCGGCTGTGTAAACAGTCGGCCGCGCGGGCGGGTCTGGAGCGGAGGAAGCAGCTGCAAGAGGCAGGTTTCACCGCCGAGATGCTGCGGTCGACCGGCCTGCCCACCGACGCCGAGGTGGCGCGGCAGGAGATCGTCGACGAGCAGGACTACGACACCGAACCCGAGAGCTGGCTGCGCTCGGTCTAGACGCCGCGGAACCGGCGCTCCGGAATCCGGGCGCGAGAAAAGAATGCCGACAACAGGTCTCGATTCATTCGGAGGTGGACGTGGTCGAAACAATGGATGAACTCATCGCCAGAGTGCAGCAGCAGGTTTACCGGCTCACCGATCTACGTGACGCGATGACCGGCATCCTGATCACCGAGACGTCATCCGACGGCACGGTAACCGTGGAAGTGGACGGCAATGCGGCGCTGACCGGACTGAGTTTCACCGGCGGGATCAGCAAACTCACTCCGCAGCAGTTCGAGAAAACGCTGGTCGATACCGCACGGGCGGCAGCGCACCGGGCCGTGACCGAACTCGGTGAGTTGATAAACGACTTCAATGCGGAGAGCACTAGGTAGTCACCGAGTGTTCACCGCGCCGCGATCGCGGCCGAAGGTATCGAATGGGTAGCGTTTACGACGAAACATTGTGGGATGTTTCGGGATTGGACGAAGAGATGAACAGCATTCACGTTGTCCCGGACGCGGTTCGCCGGTACGGCAGCGAATCCGCGGCCATGGCGGCCGGGGTGGCCGCGGCCGGCGCGGTCGATCAGACGGCGACGGTCGCCTTCGCGGCTCCGGTGTTCGGGCTGATCGGTCAGGAATTCCTGGCCGCGTTCGCCTATGCGCAGGCCAATCACCTGTCCTCGGTGGCCGAACTTGCCGCCGTGCACGCCGGCACCGCGCTCACCGCGCATCAGGCCGCGGCGAGCTACGAGATCGCCGACGCCGGTAACGCTACGAACATCGGCGCGGTGTTCCCGGGTTCATGAGCAGCCCAGGAGCAGGCGCGGCCCCGCCTCCCGGCGCGGAAACCCTCGACCCGACAGTGCTGGACCTGTTACGCGGCAGTGCGCTGGCGCCGATGCTGGACAGGCCGGTGAACGACATCCTGCACAGCATGGGATTGCCGCACCTGCCGGAACTGCCGGCGTTCGGCGAACTCCCGGATATGCCGCCGCTGCCGACGATCGATCTGAGCGCGCTGATGCGCCCGCTCACCGATCTCGCCTCGGCCTTCGGCACCGGCCGATTCGGTGCCCCGGCTGCTCCGGCGGATGGCGCTGCCGCCCCGCATGACGCGGCGGCCGCGGCACCCCCGGTGGATCCCACCCAGGCGTTGTCGCAGATATCGACCGTGATGCAGACGCTGCTGCAGGTCGCACCGTCGGCCCTGCAGGCGGTCATGGGCCTGTGGCAGGGGATGGGTGCCACCGAGGCAGCGGAGAAGGCCGGGGCGGCGCAGGCGGACGCGGCCGCGCTGGAGGCGCAGAGCACCGGCGAGAAAGCCCACCTGGCCAAGGGCGCGACCAGCGTGGCGATCGGCGGCGCGGAGATGGCCGCGGTCATCGCCGCGTTCTCGGCGAAGCTGGCGCTGGCCCCGCTCTATGCGACGTCCGCGGGCGGCGCGGCGTACCTGGTGGCCTCGGCGGTCGAGGCGGGCGTCGAGGGGCTGGCCATCACGGCCAAGACCAAGACCGAACTCGGTATCGAGGCAGTGGGTATGACGCAGACCGGTGCGAAGGTGCCCATCACCAACGCACCCACCGGTGTGAACCCGGCCGATCAGATGAACCAGCTGATGCAGCTCGTGGGTATGGTCACGCCGCTCATCGGAACCGTGGGGCAGGCCGCCCGGTCGCTGGGGCAACTGGCCGCCGCGAACCCGGCACTGTCCGCGCCGAAACCCATCGACGCGCCGGGCGCCACCGACGGCTCCGAACACCACGAGCCGGCCGCAGCGCGGACCGGGAGTTTCGGCGGCGGTCTCGGTGGGGCAGCGGTGGCGACGGGGGCGGTCGCCGCGCCGCTGAGCCCCTTTCCCGGGACCAGGACCGCGGCACCCGGCCCACTCGGTGCGGTCGGCGCGCCGGGTGGACTCGGCGGCATGTCGTCGGGGTCGGCCACGGGCGCGGCCGCCGCGGCGCACAACGGGACCGCGAATTCCACCGCGGCCGGCAGCGGCCCCGGTGTGATGCCGATGGGCGCGGGGATGGGTGCCGCCGCGGGAATGGCCCGCGACGGCGAGTCGGTGACCGACGGTTCGGCGCGCGGCATGGTCTCGGCCGAACACGGCGACGAAGTGGTCGGGTCGCTCGAAGGTATCGCGGTGCCGGTCGTCGGCGCGGCGGAAACAGCATCGGAACCACCGCCGGACAAAGAACTCACGCTCTGAGAGCACCGGCGAACAGCACACAGGAGGGTCTCATGAACAACGAGATGGGTGAGGTCTACGACGGCGTCCGGTTCGACCCGGCCGCCGCGGGCAAGGCCTCGTCGGGGCTGGACACGCTGGCCGACCGGCTGGCCGCCGATCTCGACGCGGCCGCGCAGGCGCTGACCGTGGTGCCGGCGGGGATCGACGAGGTGTCGGGGCGGGCATCGCAGACCCACAACGATGTCGCCACCTCGTACCTGACCAGCGCGCAGGCCAGTGTGCAGGAGATGCGCAAACTGGCCGCCACACTGCGGCTGAGTACGACGCAGTTCGACGGTATGGAAACCGACAATGTCTCGAACCTCGGCGGCCCGAAGACCTGACCACGGCTCGTATCGGCGACGATCGAAGGGTATTGCGCAGCGATGATCGAACCACCGCAGCCCGGTTTCACCGGTGTCGTGTGGCCCGCGCGCCCGGCCGACCGGCTGGCCCGCGACCTCACCGCCGGCCCGGGTGCCGTGCCGATGGCCGAGGCCGTCCAGGCGTGGGCCCGGCTGGCCGCGTCCTTCGGCGCGGCGGTGGTGGAGTACGAACGAATGGTCCTGGAGATGCGCGGCGCCTGGGGTTCCGGACGCAGCAGCGAAGTGCTACAGCGTGTCTCGGCCTTGCGCGACTGGCTGGTCGATGCGGCGGCGGCCGCGACGGCCAATGCCGCGCGCTTCCAGGCGCAGGTCGCGGCCTACGAGATCGCCCGGCTGGCGATGCCGCATACCGCCGATATCGAACAGATCCAGCAGATCCAGCGGATGCTGGAATCGGTCGGCGGCATGCTGGGGGCCCCGATCAGGGCGATTGCGGCCGAAACCGACAAGGACGCGGATATGGCCAAGGCCGTGGCCTCCCGGGTCATGGAGAACTACGAGAAAGCCACCGAACCGCTCGCGTCGTCGTGGCAGCATCCCACGCCACCGGTGATCGCGCCCGATACCGCGTTGGCTGCCGAACATGCGGCCGCCGCGCCGGGCGCGACCGCACCGCCGCCGGCGGTGCGTGGCGGTATGCCCATGGGCGCGCTGGGGATACCGGTGGGCGCGATTCCGACTCCGGCGGCGATGCCGCGGGTCCCGGTCGCTTACACCGCGCCGGTCTACACGCAGTCCGCGACGGTACCGGAGGTCCTACCGCAGAACGCGTCGGTCGCCGCCGGTGGTTCTTCCCAGGCGGCGCCGCTCGCGCCGGGCGCGATGGGTGCCGCGAACGCCGCGGCCGGCGGGCAGGAGGCGGCACGGTTCCCGCGGGCGGGCCTGTCCGGTGACGAGGACGATCATTTCGCCGGCGAGGGCGAACTGCGGGCCGCGCCGGCGGTGCTCGGCGCGGTGGAGGCGCCGGCGGCGCGGGCGCACGCCGGAGGTACGCCGTGCGGACTTTGAGCAACGACGGCCTGCTCGCGGTCGCCGAGCGACTCGGTGTGCAGACCTTGCCTCTGGTGCTCGCCGCCGGGCCGCGGCAGGACTCCTACGACGAATGGCGGGCGGCGCGGGAGCGAGCCGTCGCGGAACTGATCACCGCGGAGGTGTTCGACGCCGCGGGCGATGTGGACACCGACCTGGCCGACGCGTTGTATGTACTCGCGCAACCGGATCACGAGCTGGTGGCTCGCGGTTACGGGCCGGAGCACACGCTGCGCGGATGCGTCGCCGGCCGCGCGCAGCGGTACGCGGTGGCGATCCGGACCGGGGACAGTTTCGATATCGGGACCATCTGGTGCGACGGTTCGCCCGCCGCGCTGGTGCGCCCGCTGCTGGATGCGCTCGGGCCGGGTGAGCCCGCCGCGGTCGGCGGATTCAGTGCGCCGGCCGACGAACTCGCCGACCGCCTGAACGCCGCCGAGACCACCGGCGACTACGCGGACGCCCTCTACGCGCTGGGGGTACCCGACCGCGACGCCACCGTGCTCGGCTCGGCCTTCGGCAGTTGCCACGCCTACACCGAGATCGTGGCCTACAGCCACGAGGACGGCCTGACCACCCGCGCCCCCGGCGCCGTCGCGGTGTACGACACCGAACGTGGGCGGATCGCTGCCGCCCCCATGGTTTCGCCGGACCGGCAGGTCTGGTCGACGGTCACGACGGGCACCGACCATCGGGTTGCGCAGGCGGTCGCCGCGCTGCTCGAGGGCCTGCCCGGGGGGAGGTGGCCGACACCGTAGTTCTCCCGGTGCTAACCCACCGTCTCTTCATCTCGAGATCGTCGGATCTCGGTACGAAAACGAACTCACGAAAGGAACCCCACAATGGCTACACAGGGTGTTGATCTCGATCTCGAGCTGGTCAAGAAGGCGACCGGCGAGATGTACCAGGCCATCGAAAATCTGCGGCTGTCGGTGAAGGCCGTGGATTCGGCCAGCGATGCCGCGCGCGCGGGGTGGAAGGGCGATGCCAACGCGTCGTTCGTCACCACCTCGCAGGCCTGGAGCGACGAGTCCGACCGGCTGAACCAGAAGCTCGACGAGCTGACCAAGGCCACCGAAGACGCCACCCAGACCATTCTGGGCATGGACGAGGACGCCTTCATCCCCGGCGGCGGCTACACCAGCCTCTGACTCCGTAGCACGGCACTTCCACCTATCCACTGCACCGAGAAGGAATTGGGATCATGAGCGATATCTTGTACGACAAGCCCACTATGGAGGCTTTGTTCGACTCGCTGAAGACCGAGGGCAGCAAGATCCAGGGTGAGATCGGGGCCCTGGCCACCGCGAAGGACAACTTCCTCAACGCCATGGCCAGCCAGGGCGCCCAGGAAGGGTTCCAGACCGCCCACGGCGCGGTGAACACCGAGCTCGAGGACACTCTCACCAAGCTGGACCAGCTCGCCGCGGCAGTGGAGAACGCGCTGCACCGCGCGCTCGAGACCGATAAGAAGATCGGCGACGGCTTCGCCGCTTTCGGCTGATCACGCCGCATCGGAAGTCGAACGGCCGGCTGGATCGGATGAGGATCCAGCCGGCCGTTCTCGGGTGTGCGGTTTCTCAGCGCGCGGCGAGGGATTCGCCGATGTAGTGCATCTCCTCCTGGGTCGTCACCATGTTCACCGTCGTCGTCACGGCGGGGGTGCGGACGGTGACCCGGTTGGGGGCGTCCGGATCCTGGATGAGCGAGACGTCCGCGTCGATCGACCCCGGCGGGTCGTGCGGCTGCCGGACGTGCACGATGGTGGCCCCGCCCGCGTGGGAGACCGGGTCGACACCGTCGAACACCAGCACCGTGGTGCTCGGATAGGGCGCGGTGGGCAGCGGCGGCGGACCGGGTGGGTGGTAGCTGGCACCCGCCGCGCGGGGCGCGATGGTGAGGATCTGCGGGGCGTCCAGATTGCGGACCAGGGTCTGCCAGGCCTCGGGCCGGGAGGTGTGCACGATGGCGTGCGCGCCGAGCCCGGTGGCGCGCAGGATGACCTGCTGCGCGAGATCCAGCGTTCCGATCACCTCGAGCTGGCGGGTGCCCTCGCCGATGAGCGGTACCGCGATACCCTGGCCGCGGTCGTCGGCACCGATGAGCTGGCCGCAACCGGCGGTCGGCACGGTGAACTCGGCGAGCGCGGTGAGCGTGCCGCGGTAGGCGACGTCTCGTCCCCAGCGGCCGGTGTAACCGACCGGCAACGTATCGAGCAGGATGCGCAGCTGGTTCCCGTAGAGCTGCCGCAGCCCCGGCAGCGGTGGCTGCTCGGGTGGTTCGACCGTGTCGAAGCGGACCACGGCGTTGAGGACCACGGTTTCGGCCAGTTCGGTGTGCGGGTCGTCGCGGCCGATACCGGGCCGCAGCCGCAGCGTGACCGTGGTGGACAGGCTGGGCACCGCCCAGATGTCGGCCAGTCCGCGCGGGCCCACCAGATCGGCGCCGATCTGGTATTGGGCAAGGTATCGGCCCTGGGATTCCAGCCATTTCGGGGATTCGGTCAGCTGGTCCACCGCGAAGCCGTGGGTGAGTTCACGGACCGCGGTGTTCATTTCGGTCGCGGTGAGCACTGATGCCGCGATATCGTGCCCGGCCAGCCGATTCGCCACCCGCCGGGTGGCGATGATGGCGGCGCGCAGTGCTCCGGTGCCGCCGCCGCCGCGATTGTCCACCGCCTCGGCATTGGCCAGCGGGTCCAGCCGCAACACCAGCCAGCAGGTGCGATGGGCGATGGCCGGTAGCGGACCGAGGATCCGGTCGTAGAGGTGCGCGGCGATACCGGTGCCGGCGGTCCGGGCGCCCGTGCTCACCACATCGATACCGGCCAGGGTCAAATCGAATTGGTCGAGACAGCGAGCGATCTCCGGCAGCGGCAACAGCTGTTCGGTACTGAGCGAACCGGGCTGCAACAGGGTGAGCGTGTCCGGTGGCGGGTCGATGCGCAGCATGGTGAGCAGCAGATCCCCGTCCCAGCGCACCCCGTAACCGCCGCCTTCGGGCAGCGGTACATCGAAGGCCGCCGCCTCGTCCAGCCGCTCCGCGGAGATCCGCCCGCGCCGGGCGAGCAGACCGGCGATTCGCGCCACCAGGGTGCGGCCGCCGACCGGCGTCAGCCCGGTAACGCCCACTCCGGCACCGGCGCCGAGCGAGTACCACACCGAATCGGTGCACGCGAGGACCACCCACGCGGTGAACGCGGCGACGAGAATACCGGGAACGACGATCCGGAGCGGAAAAATACGGAACAACCAGAATTCCGGATCGCGCAATGTGTCATAGGCGGATATGCGAATATTCGTCGAATTCTGGGCGACTCCCGATTCCGGGATTTCGGTGTCTCGAGGTTCGGAGTTCATCGTGTCGTTCACAGCTGTTAATTCCTGCCTGGGAGGCACGCACGTTCCGATGGGTCGCAGCGCTTTTCACCGAATCGAGCCGACGTGATCATCGAAATTTACGGTACCGTGTCGAATGAGATCGCGGTCGATAGCTCGATGGAGTTCGCAGTGCCAGCACAGCTGACTACCCGTGCCCAGGTGAACGGGTACCGATTCCTGTTGCGCCGTCTCGACCACGCATTGGTGCGCCGCGATGTGCGTATGTTGCACGATCCGATGCGTTCCCAAACCCGCTCGCTACTGGTCGGATTGGTACTCGGCATTCTCGTGGTCGCCGGTGCCGTCATCCTGGCGTTCCTGCGTCCACAGGGCGCGATCGGGGACGCGCTCATCGTCTCCGGCAAATCCAGCGGTGCACTGTATGTAGTGGTGAGCAAGGAGGACGGCAGCCGGACGTTGCACCCGGTTCTCAATCTGGCCTCCGCGCGACTGATCACCGGCAGCAATGCCGAACCGCACGCGGTGGAGGACGACAAGCTCGGTTCCCTGCCGCGCGGTCCGCTACTGGGTATCCCGGGGGCGCCGTCCGCGCTTCCGGGTTCGGCGCAGGGCGGTGACTCGCACTGGTCGCTGTGTGAGTCCATCGAATTGTCCGCCGGCGGTAGCGCGGCTTCGGCCGCGGGGGCGACGACAACCGTGGTGGCGGGCCGGCCCGAACCGAGCGACCGGATGCGGGCCGCCGCCCCGTCCGACGCACTGCTGGTTTCCCGCGACGACAAGACCTATCTCGTCTACGACGGCAAACGCGCCGAGGTGGATCCCGCGAATTCGGTACTCGCCCGCGCGCTCGACCTGCCGGGCCATCGGCCGCGGCCGGTCGGTACCGGCTTCCTCGGCGCCACCACCCAGGTCCCGGCACTCACCGCGCCGGCCATCGATCGAGCGGGCGAGCCGGGCCCGGGGCCGCTGGCGAATGTCCCGATCGGTGGCATCATCTCGGTGGCCGGGCTGGGCAACGCCGCGGGGCCCGAGATGTTCGTCGTGCTCGCCGACGGCGTGCAGCCGGTATCGCCGTTTGCCGCCGAGGTGATCCGTTACGCCGACTCGCAGGGGATGAGCGAGGTGGAGGTGATGCCGCCCGATGCGCTCGACGATGTTCCGGTGGTGCGTCACCTGCCGATCGCGGACTTCCCGCGGGAGATCCCGCGCATCGTGGACGCCGAGGACGGACCGGTCGCCTGTATCGCCTGGTCCAAATCCCCGGGCACCACTCCGGCGGAGAAGGGCGCCGGGGAAGGGCCGCAGGAACGCGCCACCGTCGGCCTGCTGATCGGCACCCGGCTGCCCCTGCCGGACTCCGCCGAACCGGTACGGCTGGCGACCGCGGACAGCAGCGGTGATCGGGTGGACGAGGTGTATCTGGCGCCCACGCACGGCGAGTACGTCCAGATAACCGGCTTGGATCCGGGCAGTCCGCGTCGCGGCAGCCTGTTCTATGTCGGTGACAACGGGATCCGCTATGGCGTACCGGATCCGGCCACTGCCGTGGTGCTGGGCCTGGGCTCCACACCGCATCTGGCACCGTGGGCGATCGTCGGCCAGCTCGTTCCGGGACCTACGCTCGAGCCCCGGGCCGCCCTGATGAGCCACGACTCGCTGTCCGAGGGCTGATTCCGGCGTCCGCGGCCGTCCGGCCGATACCGGA
Source organism: Nocardia sp. NPDC050799 (assembly GCF_040654015.1). Taxonomy (NCBI): domain Bacteria; kingdom Bacillati; phylum Actinomycetota; class Actinomycetes; order Mycobacteriales; family Nocardiaceae; genus Nocardia; species Nocardia sp. NPDC050799. Next base: position 61,484 of record NZ_JBFAHF010000003.1, on the reverse strand, counting down.
CCGGCCGAGCCGGGTGCCGGCACCGGTGATCAGGCCGGGTCGGTCCAGGCGATATTCAGCGAATCCAGGATGGTGGCCAGCGCGAGTCGCATATCCGGTTCCTCGATACGCCGCAGTACGGTCTCGTCGATATCGGTGAGGTCCAGTGATTCGTCGTTGGCCAGCCGGAACTCGCGTTCCTCCTCGGCCGCCTCGATCACATTGCGGATGAAACGGCCGTTGCCGGCCACATCCACGCCGCGCCGGGGTTGCCCGCTCTGGTCGGTGCTCTCCATGGCGTACAGGTGGTCGCAGGCCCGGATCAGCACTTTCAGCGCTTCCTCGGACAGATCCGAGTCGCGCTTCTTCGCGATGACCTCACCGATCTGCCCCAGCTCGGTGGCGTTGTAGGACGGGAACTGCAGGCGTTTGGCGAACCGTGAGGCCAACCCGTCGTTGGCGGCGAGCAGCCGGTCGATCTCACCGTCGTATCCGGCGATGATGACCACCAGGCGGTCGCGGTCGTTCTCCATCCGGGCCAGTAGCGTATCGACGGCTTCGCGGCCGAACGCGTCACCGCCCGACAGGCCGGCCTGGATCAGGGTGTAGGCCTCGTCGATGAAGAGCACGCCGTCCATGGCGCCGTCGATCAGCTTGTTGGTCTTGATGGCGGTGCTGCCGAGATGTTCTCCGACGAAATCGACGCGTTTGGCCTCGATCATCTTCTCGGTCTCCAGCAGGCCCAGACCGCAGTAGATCTTGGCGACCACCCGGGCGATGGTGGTCTTACCGGTACCGGGCGGGCCGGTGAACGCCAGATGCTGCCCGCGCGGCACACTGGCCATCCCCTTCTCCGCTCGGATCTTGGCCAGCTGCGCGGTCGACTGCAGCTTGGCGACCTGGGTTTTCACCGAGGCCAACCCGATCTGGGAATCCAGTTCGGCACGTGCCTCCGCCAGCGTCTCCTTCGCCCGGTCCTGGACCTCGGCGCGGTTCATCTGCTCCATCGTCGGCGAGGAGGCCGGATCCCATTTGTCGGTCCGCGCCTCGATCACCTCGCGGTTGGTGATCGTGATCCGGTAGGTGCGGTCGCGCATGGCCGAGGCGTTCGCCTCGAAGTCCGGTGCCTGCGAATAGACCTTCTCGAACAGTGCCTGCGCCTGTTCCTCGTTGCCGGTTTCGCGCAGGCACAGACCGCGGCAGAACATGGCGGTGGAGCGGGCGGCGGGAATCGGCCCCTGCTCGGCGGCCGACATCCGGCGGATGGATTCGGCGAACAGTCCGAGCTGGGCGCAGGCCGTGCCGACCATGACGTGCGCGCCGGCCGCCAGGTACGGATCGTCCCATTCGGCCGAAGCGGCCAGCACGGTCATCACATCGGGCCAGCGCTGCGTGGTGTAGTGCAATACGCCCCGGACGTACGCCGCGATCCGGTGGTCTGCCGCACGTTCGGGGTCGCCGGCCTGCTGGCCGCGCCGGTACTCGTCGAGCTCGTTCAGTGCGCGCTCGGCCTCGTCGAAGTCCTTGTCGGCGATCAACTGTGCCGCCCACGCCAGCGCGATCTCGGTCCGGCTCGACAGCGGGTAGTCGATGTAGAGACCCGGCTGAAAGCGGGCCGCGAGTTCCCGGGGCCGCAGACCGACCCGGCGTTGTTCTCGATAGAGCGTCGCGTCGCAGGTGCGGTACAGATTGAACAGTACTTCTTTGGTGAGTTCGCCGGCGGCGGCCCGGCCCAGCCAGGCATCGCACATGCCCGGGTCCCATTCGGTGGCTCGCTGGAATGCCAGTGCGGCATATTCGAGGTCGCGCGCCGATTCCTGTCCTTCGATGGATAATCCGAGCGACAGGACTCCGGCATCGAATGCGCGTTGTGCTTGGCGGTTGCCGGTCATTGCGGTCGCTCCCCGAATTCTTTGGATCGTCTTGAAGAGAACGTTATCTGGATACCAGACTACCGATCGCGCGCACTTCGACGCTCGGTTACATTGGGTGCAGTTGCCGATGATCTGCAACGCCGAGTAAGCCGAGCGAAAGTTCACCGACAGTGCCGAATTTGTTAACCCGGAGAGTCTTTCGAGATTCACTGTCCAGTGGGAAATGAATTGTGGATGGCGTGCAGATGAATAGTCGTCCACCGGGGTTCGAGATACCGAACGAAATATGGGTGGGGAGATGAGCGCACCAGCCGAATCGCCGAGCACACACCGAGCGCACGAACCGGAATTGAGCAGAGTATCGGTGATCGGTGGCAACACCCAGGTCGATGTGGGATTACCCGCGACCGTGCCCATCGCCGGTTTCATCGGCGACCTGGTCGCGTTGATCGAATCGCGCAGTCCGGATCTGCCCGAGACGGAGGAGGAGACGGGTCCGCTCACGGCACAGCACTGGACACTGGCCCGGCTGGGCCGGGAAGCGATCGCGCCGAGCCGCACGCTCACCGAGGCGGAGGTCTACGACGGCGAACTTCTGGTGCTGCGTTCGGTATCGGCCAAAGAAGCACCCGCGTTGTTCGACGATGTCATCGATGCCGTGTCCCGGCTCACCGCCGAGGAGTTCACCGGGTGGTCCGGGGTCGCCGCGCGCTGGATGGGGTTGGTGGCCTCGGCGCTGACCGTGCTCGTCACCCTGGCGGTCCTGATGGTCTCGCGCGGTGCCGGCGATCCGCTCGCACCGCCGCTGGCGCTGTTGGGTTCGGGGCTGGCCGCATTGGTCGCGGCCGGGATCACCGCGCGTAAGTACCGCGACGAGCTCACCGCCTCCTGGCTTTCGGCCGATGGGTTGATGCTGCTGTTCGGCGGCGCGGCTTTGCTCGTCCCGGGCACGCTGGGCAGTTCGCATCTGCTGCTGGGCAGTTCGGTGCTGCTGGTGGCCGCCGTACTCGGCTACCGTCTCACCGGAGTGGGTGCGACCCTCTTCTCCTTCGCCGCCGCGGCCGCGGTCATCGCACTGGTCACCGCCGTGATCTATCTGATCTGGCATCCCGGGCTGCCGAAGGTTGGTGGCGGTTTGCTGGTGGCCGGGATCATGACCCTGTCGATGGTGCCGCGGCTGGCAGCGCTGCTGGCCCGTCTTCCCATCCCGCCGGTGCCGACCGCCGGCGCCGCCATCGACCCGGCCGACCACGAACCCCGCCCGACCATCGAGGGCATCGGCGCCATCGGGGCGACCGCACTGCCCTCGGCCGCCGGTCTCGGGGAACGGGCCCGGGCGGCCAACCGCTTCCAGACCGGCCTGATCGCCGCCTGCACCGCAAGTACGGTCATCGGCGCGTTCGGGGTCGCCGACCCGCTGGGCGCCTACCGTTGGCAGGGCATCACCCTGGCGGTGATCACCGCGATCATCCTGTCGCTGCGCGGTCGCTCGTTCGCCGATATCACCCAGGCCGCGACCCTGATCGGCGGTGCCTGTGTGACCTTCGTATCGCTGACCGTCGGATTGTCCTTCGGCGACAACGATCTCGTACTCGTCTGTGCCGCGATCCTGCTCGCCTTCACCCTCGGGGTGATCGGCTTCGGCGTGATCGGTCCGCATATCGAGGTCACCCCGGTGGTCCGGCGGGCGATCGAGCTCTTCGAATACGGGCTGATCATGGCTGTGATCCCGCTCGTGCTCTGGGTGATGGGTATCTACGGTACGGCCCGGAACCTGAGCATATGAGGGCTCGACCGCCGCGCCGCGGCCTGCTGCGGATGATCTGCGCGGCCGGTGTACTGGGTGCCGCGGTGTTGCTGCCCGGCCCCTTCGCCGGGGCGGTACCGCAGCCCGCCATCGATCCCGGTGCGCTGGGCGCGGCCCAGGCAATCAGCGGCCGGCCCGCCCCCCTCGAACCCACCGAGCAGCGTGCGGTATGCGCCGAACCGCTGCTCACCGGCGCGCCTCCGAGCGAACCGCCGATGGCACAGCAGGTGCTCGATCTGCCCGCCGCTTGGCAGTTCAGCCGCGGCGCCGGCCAGAAGGTCGCGGTGATCGATACCGGCGTGAACCGGCATCCGCGGCTACCCCGGCTACAGCCGGGCGGGGACTATGTCTCCGATACCGACGGCACGGTCGACTGCGACGGGCACGGCACCCTGGTCGCCGGGATCATCGGTGCGCAGCCCGTCCCGGGCGACGCCTTCGCCGGAGTCGCGCCCGACGCGGAGATCTTGGCGATCCGCCAGCTGAGCCTGGCCTACGAGAAGAAGGACAACAACAACCGCGACGCACCCGGCAAGATCGGCACCGAGGGATACGGCAGTGTGCTGACCCTCGCGGGCGCGGTGGTCCGGGCCGTGGACATGGGCGCCACCGTCATCAACATCTCCGAGGTGGCCTGCACCCGGGCCGGACTCGATACCGCCGACAGCGCACTCGGCGCTGCCGTCAAACACGCCTACGACCGCAATGTGGTGGTGGTGGCCGCGGCCGGCAACCTGCAGAGCGACGGCGCCTGCGACACCCAGAACTCGGGTGCGGGCTGGGGTTCGGTCGCGACGGTGGCCAGCCCGGCCTGGTTCTCGCCGTATGTGCTGGCGGTGGGGTCGGTGGACGCCGGCGGGCAGGTCTCCGAACTCTCCCTGAACGGGCCGTGGGTGCAGGTGGCCGCCATCGGCCGCAATATCGTCTCGCTGGACAGCAAACCCGGCGGTACCGGACTGGTCGACGGGGTACAGACCACCGAGGGCATCCGCTCGGTGGAGGGCACCAGCTTCGCCGCGCCGTATGTGGCCGGCCTGGCCGCGCTGGTGCGATCCCGTTTCCCCGAACTCACCGCCCCGCAGGTGATGGACCGGATCACCCGGACCGCGCACGGCCCGGGCACCGGCCGCGACGACAGGATCGGGCACGGTCTCATCGATCCGCTGGCCGCGCTGACCGCCGAACTGCCGGTGGAACCGGTGAGTGCGGGCGCGGCCGTCGCCGCACCCATCGCGGCACCCGTACATCCACCCGGGCCCGATGTGCGCCAGCGCTGGATCGCGATCACCGGGTCGGCGATCTGCCTGACCGGTCTCGCGATCGGCGCCGCCGTGGCGTACCCGTTCCGCCGGCCCCGGCGTGAGCCGGACCTGGAATCGGGCCTGGAACCGGACCCCTGACGCGGCACCCCGCTCACACGTTCGTCGCCGATCGAAGAAGGAACCATGGCTACCGAAGGTTTCGTGCGCCGTCCCCGCATCGCCCCGCCCCGGGCTCCCGGCGGTGAGGTCGCGCTGACCGCACCCCCGGAGGTTCCGCGTGCCATCCCGGCGCCGCTGATGATGAAGATCATGCCGGTGGTCATGGTGATCGCGGTGATCGGCATGATCGCCATGATGGCGATGATGGGCCGTAACCTGCTCGCCAATCCCTTCATGATGATGTTCCCGATGATGATGATCATGTCGATGGTGGGCATGATGGCCGGGTTTCGCGGCGGTGGTGGTAAACGCGCGGTCGAGCTCAACGAGGAACGCAAGGACTACTTCCGCTATCTCGACCAGGTGCGCCGCGAGGTGCGCCGCACCGGTGGGAAACAGCTCGAATCGCTGGGCTGGAGTCATCCCGAACCCGCCGATCTGCTGTCGCTGGTGGGTACCCGCCGGATGTGGGAGCGCCGCCCCAACGACCCCGATTTCGGTCATGTCCGGGTCGGTGTGGGCAGTCATCGGCTGGCCACCAAACTCGCCCGCCCCGAGACGGGCCCGCTCGAGGATCTGGAGCCGGTCTCGACCGTCGCGCTGCGCCGGTTCGTGCGCACGCATTCGGTGGTGCATCAGTTGCCGACGGCCGTCTCGCTGCGTGCCTTCCCCGCCATCAATATCGGCGGCGATCCGGCGGAGTCGCATACGCTGGTGCGCTCGATGCTCATGGAGCTGGCGACCTTCCACGGCCCCGACCATCTCGCCGTCGCCGTGGTCTGCAGTGATCCCGACGCACCGGTCTGGTCGTGGGCGAAATGGCTGCCTCATCTGCAGCACCCGACCCAGCGTGACGGGATGGGTTCGGTCCGGATGATGTACCAGTCGCTCGGCGAGCTCGAGACCGCGCTGTCGTCGGAACTGATCGAGCGCGGCCGGTTCATGCGTAATCCGCAGCCGACCCAGGGCCGGCTGCACCTGGTCGTCGTCATCGACGACGGCTACGTCAGCGGTAACGAGCGGCTGGTCGCGGAATCGGGCCTGGACTCGGTGACCGTACTGGACCTCACCGCACCCGAGACCGGTCTCGCGGTCCGGCGCGGCCTGCAGCTGGTCTGCGCGAATTCGGAGGTTTCGGCCAAGAGCGCGGCCGGCGTCGAACGGTTCGCCGCCGCCGACGAGGTGAGTATCGCCGAGGCCGAGGCGTTCTCCCGGGCCCTGGCGCGGTATCGCCTCGCGACCGCGGCGCAGATAGTCAGCCTCGGGGAGGGCACCACGGCCGACCCCGGGCTGATGGCGTTGTTGAAGATTCCCGACGCCGCCCAGGTCGATCCCGCCCGGGTGTGGCGTCCGCGTACCGCCCGGGAGCGGTTGCGGGTGCCGATCGGCATCACCCCCGACGGCACTCCGGTCGAGATCGATATCAAGGAGTCCGCGGAGAACGGGATGGGCCCGCACGGCCTGTGCATCGGGGCGACCGGTTCGGGCAAATCGGAATTCCTGCGCACCCTGGTGCTCTCGCTGGTCACCACGCATTCTCCCGATGCGCTGAACCTGGTGCTGGTCGACTTCAAGGGCGGCGCGACCTTCCTGGGCCTGGACCCGCTGCCCCATGTCGCGGCAGTCATCACCAACCTGGAAGAGGAACTCTCCCTGGTCGACCGGATGAAGGACGCCCTGGCCGGTGAGATGAACCGCCGGCAGGAACTGCTGCGGTCCTCCGGTAACTACGCCAATGTCACCGATTACGAGAAGGCCCGCGCCGCCGGTGTCCCGCTGGATCCGCTGCCCGCGCTGTTCGTCGTGGTGGACGAGTTCTCCGAACTGCTCTCCCAGAAACCGGATTTCGCGGAGCTGTTCGTGATGATCGGGCGTCTCGGCCGCTCATTGCACGTGCATCTGCTGCTGGCCTCGCAGCGCCTCGAGGAGAACAAACTGCGCGGACTGGAATCGCATCTGTCCTACCGGATCGGCCTGCGTACTTTCTCCGCCAACGAGTCCCGCGCGGTCCTGGGTATCACCGACGCCTACCATCTGCCGAGCGTTCCCGGGTCGGGCTACCTGAAGAGCGACGCCTCCGATCCGCTGCGGTTCAATGCCAGCTACGTGTCCGGCCCGTACGAGGCGCCGCAGGGCGCGGCGACCGGCGAGGACGGCAGTCCGGTCGCCCGGCAGCGTCCGGCCGTCTTCACCGCGGCGCCCGTGGATCTCGCCGAGGCCGGTTCCGCCGCGGCGGCGGAACCGGCTGCCGCGATCAACCCGCTGCTCGAATTGCCGCCCCCGCCGTCGGAAGTGGGTGCGGGCGCCCTGGACGGCGAGGGCGTGCCGGACTCCCTGCTCGATGTCGTCGTCAAACGGCTCACCGGGCACGGCCGCCCCGCGCACGAGGTGTGGCTGCCGCCGCTGGACGAATCGCCGACGGTGGATATGTTGCTACCCGACCCGGATTGGCGCTCGCCGGTCAACCGGCACGGCCGGCTGTGGATGCCGATCGGCGTCATCGACAAGCCCTACGAGCAGCGTCGTGATGTGCTCACCATCAACCTGGCCGGCGCGCAGGGCAATGTCGCGGTGGTCGGGGGCCCGCAGTCGGGCAAATCGACCACGCTGCGCGCCATCATCATGGCCGCCGCCGCCACCCACACCCCCGAGCAGGTGCAGATCTACTGCCTGGATTTCGGTGGCGGCAGTATGGCCGGGCTGGTGGGTGTCCCGCATGTCGGTTCGGTGGCCGGCCGATTGGACGGCGACCGGGTGCGCCGGACCATCGCCGAGCTCACCTCCCTCATGCGTCAGCGCGAAGAGCGGTTCGCCGAACAGGGCATCGAGTCGATGGCCGAGTACCGCCGCCGCAAGTTCGCCGCCCTGCAGCAGGGCATAGCCGATCCGTTTCCCGAGGACGCCTTCGGTGACGTCTTCCTGGTGATCGACGGCTGGATGGCGATCCGGGAGGAGTTCGAGGTACTCGAGCCACAGATCAACGCCATCGCCGGACAGGGGCTTTCGTTCGGTATCCACCTGCTGATCGGCGCGTCGCGCTGGGCCGAGATCCGTCCGGTGGTCAAGGACCAGATCGGGACCCGGATCGAATTGCGCCTCGGTGACCCCTCGGACTCGGAGATGGGCCGCCGGGTGGCGCATCAGGTGCCGGTGGGGCGGCCCGGGCGCGGTCTCACCGCCGACCATCTGCACATGCTCATCGCGCTGCCGCGACTGGACTCCGATTCCGGCACGGGCGATCTCGCCGAGGGTGTGACCCGGGCCCGGACCGAACTCGCGCAGCTGTACCCGAACCGCCGGGCGCCCGAGGTCCGGATGCTGCCGCTGAAGTTCGAGCGTGCCGACCTGATCGAGCAGGCCCGGTCGCGGGGCATCGAATCCGGTGCCACGAAGGTCGTGGTCGGCCTCGGCGAATCCGAACTGCAACCGCTGGTACTGGATTTCAACGCCGAACCCCACTTCATGGCGTTCGCGGACGTGGAATGCGGTAAGACCACCCTGCTGCGCAATATCGTCCTGGGGATCACCGAGAATTCCACCGCCGAAACGGCCCGGGTGATCATGATCGACTATCGGCGCACCATGCTCGGTGTCATCGAGGGCGACCAGCTCGCCGGATATTCCACGTCGTCCCAGACCTGTGCGCCGATGATCAAGGAAGTCGCTGCCTATCTGGCCAAGCGAATTCCCGGATCCGATATCACCCCGCAGCAGTTGCGGGAACGCAGCTGGTGGAGCGGTCCGGAGATCTACATCGTGGTCGACGACTACGATATGGTCGCCGCCGGCAGCGCCAACCCGTTCCAGCCGCTGATCGAATTCCTCCCGCAGGCCCGCGATATCGGTATGCACCTGATCGTCACCCGCCGCATCGGCGGAGTGTCCCGCGCCCTGTACGACCCGATCCTGGGCACGATGAAGAACATGTCGGTGGACACGCTGATCATGAGCGGGTCCAAGGACGAGGGCAAGCTGATCGGCGATGTGCGGCCCACCAAGCTGCCGCCGGGGCGCGGCACGCTGATCTCGCGCAGTCGCGGTATCGAGATGGTGCACATCGCCCATCTCGATCCGCTTTGAAGCCGCTCCGCCCGGTGTGCCCGGTGCGGATTCCGCTGCGGGTCAGCCGGAGACCGGCAGCACGATCGGATCGCGGGCCAGCCGGGTCAGCGGCAGACCGGTCGGGATACCGAGCGTAGGTCCTTCCAGCAGCCAGTCGTCGACATGCCGTTCGAACAGCGCGCAGGAGGGGCTCGGATCGTTCGGGTCGGCGACGCGGGCCAGCCGGAATCCGGCCCGCCGGTAGTAGGCGTGCAGGTCGGTGTTGGTCGTCCACGCATCGAGCCGTACCCAGCTCCGGTCGTGCGCCCGGGCCAGCGCCGCCGCGTGTGCGAGCAACCGCCGTCCGACGCCGGACCCCGCGAAGCGGAGATCCACGATCAGATAGTGCACGACGAGCGCGTCCGCCAGTTCCGTGCCGGTCCACAACTGTCGATCGGCGCGGTCGTTGACGGTGATCGTCCCCGCCGGTTCGCCGTTCACCTCGGCGATCCAGGTTTCCCACGCGGCCACCGACCGGGCCACGGCGCGCGCGAAATAGTCGATGGATAGTCCGGATGCCTCGGTCGACCATTGGTCCGAGCCGCGGGCGGCCAGCCATGACGAGCGTTGTAGCCGCAGGCGGCGGATCAGGTCCAGGTCATCGAGGTCGGCCGGCCGAATCTGCACCGTCATGAGCTAGAACCATATCTCGGACCGATCGGTCTGATCCAGTACGCCACGGATCACTGCGATCCCGGCCGCATCACCGAGCTCGTAGGCCAGCCGATTACTCGCCGCGATGGAACGATGCCGGGTCACCCGGGTGACCCGAGCGTGGTTCGCCCCGATCCGCAGATGATCCAGCAGCACAGTGCCCATGGCGACACCGAGCACCGCGGCCTCCTCGGTGTTCGCCGGACGCGCGACCAGCGAATCCCGGTGCGCGGTCTCGCCTTGCCCACGCTCGGCCAGCCGGCGTGTGGTGCCCTCGGGAATATCGTGCGGTGAATCTATCCCGGTTGCCTCGGCCAGATCCCGGGGATAGAAGCTCACCTCCCACGACCACGGTTCGTTGTCCAGGTACTGCACCACGGTCCGGGCCAGCACCCACGAATCGACCGGAATACCGAGCCACTGCGCGACACGCCGGCCCGCCGGTTCCATTCGCGCGCTGAATTCCTTGGTGGGCACCCGGCCCGCGGCGCGCGCGATCTCGGAGAAGATATCGTGGGCGGCTCGCGGCCGATCGGGGCGGATATGGTCGGTGACCACGGATTCCAGCACCTCGCGGCTGCGGATGATGGTGCCCCGGGAAGTTGCCGTATAGACGAGATTCTCGGTGACCAGCACCTGGATCGCATTACGCGCGGTGGTGAGCGAAACCTGCATCTGCTCGGCCAATTCGGCATGACTGGGCAGGCGTTCCCCCGGTTGCCACTTGCCTGCTCGTATCTCCTCGCGGAGGTGGTCCGCGATCCGTCGATACGTCGGACCGTCCGCCATCGTGCTCCTCGGGTGGTCGCCAGGTAACGAAGTGTACGCTTTTCGTGTTCAGGGGAGCCTGTATCGCTTGACAGTAGCCTTCGGCGGTTTATTGTAATCAACGTACTGACCCGGTGTTGTGCGGCGATGAACGGCGAGGCAACCGTGACAGGTTCGGATACAACAGTCGTAATGGCTCTTCCCGGCGCCCAGCGCGGCGCTGATCCCCTGGCGCAGAGCGGGTCTCCCGGTCTGCCGAATTCGGACCTACTGGTGCGCGCCGCGCGCGGACACCGGGTCGTCGGGGGGCAGCTGCTCTGGTACGCCCGTGATTTAGCGGTACTCCACGAGCGCAGATTGGTGGGCCGCGGCGGTTCCATCGTCACCGATCCCGACCGGCTGGTCGAGATCGACCGGCGCCGGATGGAATTGGTCCTGGCCATCGATGATTGGGTGGGGCGCAATGTCCCGCAGCACCGGCTCGGTGTCACTCTGCACACCGAAACCGTCGGCGCGATCATCGATCGGCTCGCCGAATCCGCGGTCCGCGCGCATCACGCGTTGATGACCCTGGACGCGGACGACGAACTCCTGCACAGCGCCTGGCATCATCTGGCCGAACTGGCCGATGCCTACGACGCGCTGGTCGGCGATGTGCTGGCCGGAAGGCGCAGGTTGCCGGAGTGGTGACACCCCGGGCCGGTCGCCGCCACGGCCGGCTCCGGGGTCCACTACGCGGTACCGGGTCCGAGTGCGGGGCTCACCCGCCCTGATGCGGCTGGTAGCTCTGCGTGAAATCGTCGGCCACGGTCGCCGCCAGTTCCACGTAGGCCCGCTTGGTCTCCTTCTTCAACCGCGGCAGGTCGATTTCGGCGCCCTCGGACATATGCGGATCGAACGGGATCATGTGCACCGCCCGGCAGCGCGACAGGAAGTACTGCCGCAGCTGCTGCACATCGATGTTCGGCGTACCGTCGCGCGGCGAGTTGATCACCACCACGGCGTTCTGCACCAGATGGTGGTAGCCGTGCAGCGACAACCAGTCCAGGGTGGCCGACGCGCTCTGCGCGCCGTCGATCGCGGTGGGGGAGATGAGCACCAGCGAATGCGCCAGTTGCAGTACGCCCGCCATGGCCGAATGCATCAGACCCGTACCGCAGTCGGTGAGGATGATGTTGTAGAACCGCTGCAGGATCCGGGCCACCGCGCGGTACTCGTCCTCGTTGAAGGCCTCCGAGGCGGCCGGATCACGTTCGCTGGCCAGCACTTCCAGGCGGCTGGTCGCCTGCGAGGTGTGCCGCCGGACATCGGAATAGCGTTCGATGGCCGGATCGAGCAGCAGATCCCGCACCGTGGACCGCGTCTGCAGCGGGACGCGCTGCGACAGCGTGCCGAAGTCGGGGTTGGCGTCCACCGCGATCACCCGGTCCCCGCGGACCGAGGCGAAGGTCGAGCCCAGACCGATGGTGGTGGTGGTCTTACCGACCCCGCCCTTGAGGGAGAGCACGGCGATCCGATAGTCGCCGCGCACCGGTTGCCGGATCCGCGCGACCAACTCCTGCAGCCGCCGTTCCTCCGCGGACATGCCGGGATTGATCCGGCCGCCGGACGCGTGGTGCACCACTTTGCGCCAGCCCTGGCCGGAGGCCTTCTTCGCCCGGCGGACCGAGACATCGTCGAGGGACGGCGCACCCGGCCCCGGCGCGCCGAATCGCGCCGGGTTCTGCTGCCACTGCTGCGGGGGTGGTGCACCCTGCTGCTGCCAGGCCGGCGCGCCACCGTGCTGCTGCGGGGGTGGGGACTGCTGCTGCCACTGCGGGGGCGGCGCACCCTGCTGCTGCCAGGCCGGCGCGCCACCGTGCTGCTGCGGGGGTGGGGACTGCTGCTGCCACTGCGGGGGCGCGGGGTTGTACTGGGCCGGAGCCGGGCCGGGGGCCTGCGGCGGCGGTCCCGGCTGCTGCCATTGCGGCCGCGGGCCCGGTGCCTGGGGCGCCGGCGCCGGGGGGAGCGGCTGCCGCGGCCGGCTCGGTTCGGGGGCGTGCCACTGGGCGCCTTCGGCGGGAAGGGGAGCTTCGGGCGCCCGCCACTGGGGGTTGCCGTGATCCGGCGCCGAACGCTCCGGCCGCGCCTGATCACCGAGCTCGCCGGGCCCGCCGTAGTGCGGCGGGGGAGCGCTCTCCGGCGCGCGCGGCCCGTCGTCGGCGGGCCCGGTGCGCGGTGCCGGCGGGGCGGTACTCTCCGGAGCCCGGAAGGGATCCGGCGTCGGGAAGGGCTCCGGTGCCGGGGCGGCCTCCTGTGCGGGGGAGGGTTCCGGCGCGGTGAAGGTATCGGGTGCCGTGAACGAATCCGGGGCGGGCGCCGCCGCATCGGCGGGCCCGGGGACGGCGGGCGCGGACGATTCGGCGGAAGGCGTCGGCTCGCCGGCGGTCCCCGCATCGGCCGCGTCCTCGGCAGGAGGCGGCGGCAGATCGGGAAGGCGCCGTAACGGCTGCTGCGGCACCGGCCCCGCGTCGGGACGCGAACCGTCGGCGGGTGGAACCGGCAGCGGCGGGGGCGGCGGTAGCAACGGCGGTTGCGTGGGGGCCGGCGCGGCGGGTCTGTCCACACCGCCGGCCCACTCGTCCGTGCCGCCGGGCCGTGGCTCGGGCGCCGGCTGCGGCGGGATCGGATGGTGCGGGCGCAACCGGTCGAACTCCGGCGCCGGCTCGCCCGGCTGCCGCACCGGCAGCTCCGGTGGATCGGTCGCCGGGGCACGGAAAGCATTCGGTACCGCAGTGGGCGCCGGCGCGCCGTCCGGACCCCACTGCGGTCCCGGGCCGGGTGCGGGCGGAGCCGGCACGTCGGGCCGGTCGGTGGGCGGATACGGCGCCGGTGTGCCCTGCTCGGCCTGCGGGACCGGGTCGACGCCGGCATGGCGTACCGATTCGGCGCCCTCCGGCCGGGGTGTGGCCCACTCGTGCCGACCGGTCGCCTCGGCCCAGTTGTTGCGCTGGGCGGGGCGGGGGCCGGTGTTGTTCGGGAGGAGCTCCCCGACGCGTTCCTCGAGTGACGGCTGGTCCTTGTTCTTGTTCCGGAACCAGCCCTTACCCTTTTTCCTGTCGCTCTCGGTGGAACGGTCCTCGCCGCGGCCGCGGCGAGCGAAGAAACCCTCCGGCGGTTCGGGGGTCTCGGGAATGACCTCGTCCTGGGGTAGATTCTGGACCGGTGGCGGCTCGTAGTTGCGGAAATTTCCCTCGCCGACCCCGGTGACCTCGGTATCGGCCAGCCATGGTGGCAGCATGGGGAGGCCGTCGTTGCTGCGGCTCACCGGTCCCCTCCTGGAGTGGTCGACCTCGGACAGCGGCCAGTTTACGCGACAACCACCCTTGCACTCAGTGCCGGGGAGCCGGGTCCGGGTTGTGTGACGCGCCTCGCGGAGAGTACCCCCTTTTGCCCGATCACATACCTACCGGTAAGCTGACCAGGCGGTGTATCAAAGCGCCGCCTGTTCGTGTGCGATCGGTTGTCGTGTTCGCCGTTGTACACGGTGTGCCGTTCTCGCGGTCGCACCGGTGTGCGTCGGCCGGTCCCGCGGGCAGTACCAGGGCAATCAGACCAGGTTGAGTGTAACCGGGATCGCGGAGGATATGGCGAAGAAAGACGGGGCCATCGAGGTCGAGGGGCGGGTTGTCGAGCCGTTGCCGAATGCGATGTTCCGGATCGAGCTCGAGAACGGGCACAAGGTCCTCGCGCATATCAGCGGCAAGATGCGTCAGCACTACATCCGCATCCTGCCGGAGGACCGGGTGGTCGTCGAGTTGTCGCCGTACGACCTGTCCCGCGGTCGGATCGTCTACCGCTACAAGTGAACGAGTGGGCCCCGGCTCGCTCCCCGAGATTTCCCCGGTCGCACCCGACCGGGGTCAACTGTGTCCACACCCGTAGGTGTGGACCGCTACGAAAGATTGGACGGACGTGAAGGTTCAGCCGAGCGTCAAGAAGATCTGCGAGAAGTGCAAGGTGATCCGGCGTAACGGCCGGGTCATGGTGATCTGCGACAACCTGCGGCACAAGCAGCGGCAGGGCTGACACCGGGCCTGAGCACCGAACGCGGTTCGGACTGGCACGCAGAAGAACTCCCAGCTCCAGCCGCACACTGAGGATTTTCCGGGGTGACCCGGAAGGTGTGCGCGCCTACCCCCGGAACGGAGGCCGGGGCCCCACCAGACGAGGGGACGGACAGGGAGCAGACCTCCGCAACAGTTAAGGAAACTGCCAGATGGCACGTCTCATGGGCGTCGACCTCCCGCGCGAGAAGCGCATGGAGATCGCACTGACCTACATCTACGGCGTCGGTCGTACCCGCTCCAAGGAGATCCTGGCCGCGACGGGCGTCAGCCCGGATCTGCGCTCGAAGGATCTCACCGACGAGCAGGTCACGCAGCTGCGTGACTACATCGAGGGCTCGTCCCTCAAGGTCGAAGGTGACCTGCGTCGTGAGGTCCAGGCCGATATCCGTCGCAAGATCGAGATCGGCTGCTACCAGGGCCTGCGTCACCGCCGTGGCCTCCCGGTGCACGGCCAGCGCACCAAGACCAACGCGCGCACCCGTAAGGGCCCGAAGCGCACCGTCGCCGGCAAGAAGAAGTAGGGGATAAGCGATGCCTCCGAAGTCCCGGGCCTCCGGCCCGAAGAAGAGCCAGAAGTCGCGCCGCAGGGAAAAGAAGAACGTCCCGCACGGCCACGCGCATATCAAGAGCACGTTCAACAACACGATCGTGTCCATCACCGATCCTTCCGGCAACGTCATCTCCTGGGCGTCGTCGGGCCATGTCGGATTCAAGGGTTCGCGCAAGTCGACCCCGTTCGCCGCGCAGCTGGCCGCCGAGAACGCGGCCCGCAAGGCGCAGGAGAACGGTGTGAAGAAGGTCGACGTCTTCGTCAAGGGCCCCGGTTCGGGCCGCGAGACCGCGATCCGTTCGCTGCAGGCCGCCGGCCTGGAAGTGGGCACCATCTCCGATGTCACTCCGCAGCCGCACAACGGCTGCCGTCCGCCCAAGCGGCGTCGCGTCTAAGCGGGAAGGAAGGTAGAGCACAATGGCCCGTTACACCGGACCCATCACCCGCAAATCGCGTCGCCTGCGCGTCGACCTGGTAGGCGGTGACCAGGCTTTCGAGCGTCGCCCCTACCCGCCCGGCCAGCACGGCCGCGCGCGGATCAAGGAGAGCGAGTACCTGCTCCAGCTGCAGGAGAAGCAGAAGGCCCGCTTCTCCTACGGCGTCCTGGAGCGGCAGTTCCGCCGGTACTACGAAGAGGCCAACCGCCTCAAGGGCAAGACCGGTGACAACCTGCTCCGTCTGCTCGAGACCCGGCTGGACAATGTCGTGTACCGCGCCGGTCTGGCCCGTACCCGCCGTCAGGCCCGTCAGCTGGTCAGCCACGGCCACTTCCTGGTGAACAACAAGAAGGTCAACGTGCCTTCTTTCCAGGTCACCCAGTACGACATCATCGATGTCAAGGAGAAGTCGCTGGCGACCCTGCCGTTCCAGGTGGCGCGGGAGACCGTCGGTGACCGTCCGGTCCCCGGCTGGCTCCAGGTCATCCCGGGCCGGCTGCGCATCCTGGTGCACTCGCTGCCGGAACGCGCGCAGATCGATGTACCGCTGCAGGAACAGCTGATCGTCGAGTACTACTCGAAGTAACGGTCGGCTGTGCCGCTGGTGCGGGTCGTCGAGGTGACGGCCCGCACAACCCCTAGACGAGGCGTCAAATAGCGGGCGCCCAAAACAGGAGGATTGATCCCATGCTGATTTCCCAGCGTCCGACCCTCACCGAAGAGGTCATCGCCGACAACCGGTCGAAGTTCACCATCGAACCGCTCGAGCCGGGCTTCGGGTACACCCTCGGTAACTCGCTGCGGCGCACCCTGCTGTCCTCGATCCCGGGGGCCGCGGTGACCAGCATCCGCATCGACGGCGTTCTGCACGAGTTCACCACCGTGCCCGGCGTGAAGGAGGATGTCACCGACATCATCCTGAACCTCAAGGGCCTGGTCGTGTCCTCCGAAGAGGACGAGCCGGTCACCATGTACCTGCGCAAGCAGGGGCCGGGGACCGTCTCCGCCGATGACATCGTGCCGCCGTCGGGTGTGGTCGTGCACAACCCGGATATGCATATCGCCACCCTGAACGACAAGGGCAAGCTCGAGATCGAGCTGGTCGTCGAGCGTGGTCGCGGTTATGTCCCGGCGGTGCAGAACAAGGCGACCGGTGCGGAAATCGGCCGGATCCCGGTGGATTCGATCTACTCGCCGGTGCTCAAGGTGACCTACAAGGTCGAGGCCACCCGTGTCGAGCAGCGCACCGACTTCGACCGGCTCATCCTGGACGTGGAGACCAAGAACTCCATCAGCGCGCGGGACGCGCTCGCCTCGGCGGGCAAGACCCTGGTCGAACTGTTCGGCCTGGCCCGTGAGCTGAACGTCGAAGCCGAAGGTATCGAGATCGGCCCCTCCCCGGCCGAGGCGGATCACATCGCCTCCTTCGGGCTGCCGATCGAGGATCTGGACCTCACCGTCCGTTCCTACAACTGCCTGAAGCGCGAGGGTGTGCACACCGTCGGCGAGCTGGTGGCGCGGACCGAATCGGATCTGCTGGATATCCGCAACTTCGGCCAGAAGTCCATCGACGAGGTCAAGGTCAAGCTGCACGCGCTGGGCCTCTCGCTCAAGGACAGCCCCGCCTCCTTCGACCCGTCCAGTGTGGTCGGCTACGACGCGAGCACCGGAACCTGGTCCGACAGCGGCACTTTCAGCGATAACGACGGCGGCGAGCAGGACTACGCCGAAACCGAACAGCTCTAGGCCGGCCGGGGCGGGCGCCCCGTAGCGGTCTTTACCAAGGAGAACCCACAATGCCCAAGCCCAAGAAGGGTGCTCGCTTCGGCGGGTCGGCGTCGCACCAGAAGGCGATCTTCGCCAATCTGGCCACGGCGCTCTTCGAGCACGGTCGGATCACGACCACCGAGGCCAAGGCCAAGGCGCTGCGCCCCTACGCCGAGAAACTGGTCACCAAGGCCAAGGCCGGCACCCTGGCCGACCGCCGCGAGGTGCTCCGGGTGATCCGGAACAAGGACGTCGTGCACGATCTCTTCGCCGAGATCGGTCCGTCGTTCGAGGGCCGCAACGGCGGCTACACCCGGATCATCAAGACCCTGCCGCGTAAGGGCGACAACGCCCCGATGGCGATCATCGAGCTGGTCCGGGAGCAGACCGTGACCAACGAGGCCGATCGCGCCCGCCGGGTCGCCGCGTCGCAGAAGGCGGAGGAGAAGGCCCCCGAGGCCGAAACCGAAACCGAAACCGAAGCCGAAGCCACCGAGGCTCCGGCCGAGGAAGCCGCGGCCGAGGAGAAGGCCGAGGAGAAGGCCGACGACAAGGCGTAATTCGTCTGCCGGGGACGCGTGCGACGCGGGTTCCCGGTTCGTCGACGAGCCCGCCGCCCACTACGGGTGTGCGGGCTCGTCCCGTATCCGGAGGATGGTCTGGTGAGCGAACACGAGCCGGGGTACGCGACTACCGGTTCGGCCCCGCGCGGATCCGCCGACCCGCGGGCAGCCGGCGGGTCCGCCACGGCGGCCGGGTCCGCGAGTGGGCCGCGCGGGGAAACAGCGATCACGTCGGTACCGGCGCCGGAAGGCGGGCGGTTCCGCCTGGACATCTCCTACGACGGCACCGAGTTCGTCGGCTGGGCCCGCCAGCCCGGTCTGCGGACCGTGCAGGGTGTGCTGGAGGAATCGCTGGGGAAGGTGCTGCGCGAACCGGTGCAGTTGACGGTCGCCGGCCGCACCGACGCCGGGGTGCACGCCGAGGGGCAGGTCGCACATTTCGATACCGCCGCGGAGGTGGACGGGGACAAACTCGTGCATCGGATGGCCAAATTCCTGCCCAAGGATGTCCGGATCACCGGTGTCCGTGCCGTGCCCGCCGATTTCGACGCCCGCTTCTCGGCGGTCCGCCGCCACTACACCTACCGTCTCACCACGGCGCCCTACGGTGCCGACCCGCTGGCCACGCGCAGCGTGGTGGGTTGCCGCCCGGTCGATGTATCGGCCATGCGGGCGGCTTCCCGCACACTGCTGGGTCTGCACGATTTCGCGGCCTTCTGCCGCCGCCGGGAGGGCGCGACGACCGTCCGCGAACTCCAACGTTACGACTGGGTGCGCGCCGGGGACCGGCTGGAGGCCTATGTCAGCGCCGACGCCTTCTGCTGGTCGATGGTGCGCAGCCTGGTCGGCGCGGTGCTCGCGGTGGGGGAGGGCCGCCGGACACCGGAGTGGGTCGCGGGGCTGCTGGCGGAACGGAGCCGGTCGAGTTCGGTGACCGTGGCGCCGGCGCACGGGCTGAGCCTCGTCGCGGTCGACTACCCGGCGGAACCGGACCTGGCCGCCCGCAACGCCCAGACCCGGGAGATGCGGTCGGTTCCCGCGGGGGACTGCTGTATCTGACCACGGAGGCCGACACTCGGCGTAGACGATAGGTGCGGGTGGGCGCGCCTCGGTCGGCCCGGGTGGGCGGACGACTCGGTGAGTGTTCCATGGTTGGCCACTCGACGAACGGCTCCTGTACGTGCAAGGCCGCTGGAACCGGCGACAGGGAAGCTTTTTCCCACCAAGGGTTTTCGATTCACCGCCGTCGGACGATGCGCGTACGGCCGTCCATCCGCGTCATCGGCCGGTCGGCCGGGCGAAGCCGGACCACGGGGATAGGGTCGGGGCTGGAATAGGTCCCCTCGACGACAAGGTTGCGGTAGTTATGACGATCGATCTCGGACGGTACGGCGTATGGCGCTACTACAAGCTGTTCACCCCGGAAGCGGCGGCGGAACTCGAGCGACTCGGCTACGGGGCCCTGTGGCTCGGCGGCTCGCCGAGCGCCGACCTCCCGGTGGTGGAGGAACTGCTGGCAGCCACCGAGACCCTGAAGGTCGGCACCAGCATCGTCAACATCTGGACCGCGCCGGCCGCCGAAACCGCCGAATCCTTCCATCGGATCGAGCAGCGGTTCCCGGGCCGGTTCGTGCTCGGCATCGGCTGCGGTCACCCGGAGGCGAACAAGCCCTACCGTTCCCCCTACGAGGCACTGGTCGAATACCTCGACGAACTGGACGCGGCCCGGGTCCCGGTCTCCGGCCGGATGCTCGCCGCGCTCGGCCCGAAGGTGCTGAAGCTGGCGGCGGACCGTACCGCGGGCGCGCTGCCCTATCTCACGACTCCCGAGCACACCGCGCAGGCCCGCGAGATCGTCGGTGACGCGCTGCTGGTGCCCGAACAGAAGCTCGTCGTGGACACCGATCCCGACAGCGCCCGCGCCACCGGTCGCACCGTGGTCGAGATGTACCTCGGCCTGCGCAACTACACCACCAATCTGCGGCGTCTCGGCTACACCGACGAGGACATCGCCAAACCGGGCAGCGACCGCCTGCTCGACGCGCTCGCCGTGCACGGGTCGGCCGACCAGGTCGCGGCACAGGTCCGCCGTCATATCGAGGCGGGCGCCGATCACCTCGCCCTGCAGGTCCTCGACCAGGACTACCTGGCCACGCTGCGCACCCTGGCGCCACTGCTCACCCGGCAGTCCTGACCCGGCGGGTGGGCCGCCCGAGCGGGGGCCCACCCGGCGTAGCACTCAGGAGCGAACCAGCCGGGCGATCGCGTCGGTGGCTTCCTTGATCTTGGCCTCGGCATCCGGACCGCCGGCGACCGCCGCGTCCACCACACAGTGGCTGATATGGTCCTCCAGCAGCCCCATCGCGACCGCCTGCAAGGCCTTGGTCATCGCGGAGACCTGGGTGAGGATATCGATGCAGTACTTCTCCTCCTCCACCATCCGCTGCAGACCGCGCGCCTGCCCTTCGATCCGGCGCAACCGCTTGAGGTAGTCGTCCTTGGCGGTGATGTAGCCGTGGTTCGCGTGGTCGTGGGACGTGTGGCCGGTCCCCGTCTCGTCGGCGGATCCCGCCGTGGTGGGTGTGGAAGTCACCGATTGTCTCCTCTGCGCCGGTCGAGAGGACCGTTCATACCCCCCTAGGGTACATCTACGGTCCGGGCTTGTCAGGTACGGGCCCTCGCCTGTGCGCCCATGCGGGCAACGCGGAACAATCGAGACCATGACTTCCCAGGATCGGCCCGCGCTGGCCGTCATCGGCGGTAGTGGATTCTACGATTTCTTCGACGGCGCCACGGACGCGGTCACGGTGAGAACCCCCTACGGCGATCCGAGCGCGCCGATCACGGTGGGGAAGGTCGAGGGCCGCCCGGTGGCCTTCCTCCCACGGCACGGAGCACGGCACGAGTACTCCCCGCACACCGTGCCCTACCAGGCCAATATGTGGGCACTGCGTTCGGTCGGCGTGCGCCGGATCTACGCCCCCTGCGCGGTCGGCAGTCTGCGACCCGACTGGGGCCCGGGCGCCGTGGTCATCCCCGATCAGCTCGTCGACCGCACCTCCGGCCGCCCGCAGACCTATTTCGACGGTAACGGGATCCACGTCTCCTTCGCCGATCCCTACTGCGCCGACCTGCGCGCCACCGCGATGAAATCCGCCGACAGCGCGGTGCACGTCCACCCGCACGGCACCATGGCGGTCATTCAGGGACCGCGCTTCTCCACCCGCGCCGAGAGCCGCTGGTTCGCCGCCCAGGGCTGGGAGCTGGTCAATATGACCGGTTACCCGGAGGCGGTACTCGCCCGCGAACTGGAGATGTGTTACGCGGCGATCGCGCTGGTCACCGATCTGGACGCGGGTGTCACCGAGGGCGAAGGCGTCCGCGCGGCCGATGTGTTCGCCGAATTCGAACGCAATATCGTGCCCTTCAAGGAACTCGTCCGCAGCGCGGTCGCCGCGGTCGCCGATACCGAGACCTGCGAGCACTGCCGGGTCCACGCCGGGGTCGCGCTGCCCTTCGAACTGCCCTGAAACCATCCCGCGGCTCCCCGCGGCCGCGGGATAGTCTCGTCCGGTGGATACGCCCCTGCGACTAGAAGTGATCGTCGCCAGTGTCCGGCCCGAACGCTTCGCGCCCGTGGTCGCCGACTGGTTCCTGCGCACGGCCCGGGCCCGGCCCGAATTCGATATCGGCGTGCTCGACCTGCTGGACGTCCCGCTGCCGCTCGATCTCACCGAGACTCCGGAGACCGCACGATTCCGGGAAAGGCTCGCGGCCGCGGATGCTTTCGCCGTGGTGACCTCGGAGTACAACCACGGCTACCCGGCCTCGGTGAAAACCGCCTTCGACAGCGCGAAACACGAATGGCGGGCCAAACCGGTGGGTTTCGTGTCCTACGGCGGCCTCTCGGGTGGATTGCGCGCGGTGGAACAACTCCGCCAGGTGGTGGCCGAGATCCATATGGTCTCGGTACGTGAATCGGTGAGCTTCCACCGGGCGCGTAAACAGTTCGACGCCGCGGGCAACACGGGCGACGGCGCCGCGATCGACGCGGCGGACCGGATGCTCACCCAACTCGCCTGGTGGGGTGGGGTGTTGCGCGGAGCGCGGGCCGTCGACCCTTATCCGGGCTGAGTTCTCGGCGGAGCCGGTGAGCGCGGGGGACGGCCGTCGACCCATGTGCGTCTCGTAAGGCTCGGCGCCGGGCGTCCGCGGCTACTCGCGGAGGTGATCGGATGGAAGGTCGGCCGGGAATACGGGCTCCGAGAACCCGGCGGCACGGTCGGGCGACCATCGGCGGATCGATTCGGGTCGACGGTGGGACGAGCGGGTGGTGCGACCGCAGGTCCGGTGTTGTGCCGGGACGTGGTCAGCGGTGCTGGGGCTGGTGGGCTGCCGGGCGGCCCTGGGGCGCGGGCTGCCGGGTCCGGGGTTCGCCGATGTAGGTGTGCTCCCGGGGGATGGAGACCAGGTTCAGCGGGATCTGAGTGGTCGCGGTACGGACGACGACCCGGTTACCGATCGCGCCGGGCTGCTGGATCGACAGGTCGGGTTTGGTGGCCGGCCAGCCCATCGGGTCGCCGGTGACATAGATCGTGGTGATACCGGCGTGCGGTGCGGGAGCCAGGACACCGTCGACGACGGTCGCGGTGAACATGGCGTCGGACTGGTGCATTTCGACGGCCAGCATCAACCGTTCCGGATTGCCGATCGTCTCGATCAGCTGATACCAGGCCTGGGGGCGGTCGGTGCGTACCAGGATCCGTTCACCTACGGCCAGCGCGCGGAACACCAGCTGCTGGGCGAGATACAGTTCGCCCGCCACGTACACCGACGAGATACCGGCGCCGACGAGCCGCAATGCCACACCGTTGCCCTCGTCGTCGGACCCGATCAGCTGTCCACAGCCCGACGACGGCAGCGCCAGCGCGTCCAGCACATCGATCGGGTACTCGGCGGTGGGGACGACATCCTCGACATCGGGGATACCGATCGGCAGATGGGCGAGCAGCCCGTCGCGGTGCCGGCCGTTCATCGAGACCATGCCCTTGGACGCGGTCTTCTCGGGGAGTTCCCGCAGGGTGGACCGCCAGGCCGCGCCGACGTGCACGGTATCGGCCGTACTACCGGGACGCAGCCGGACCGTGACCGTGGTGCCCCGGGATTCGGCCACCCACAGCTGCGAAAGGATCTCCGAGCCCAGCTGTTTCGGATCGATCGCCGAGCCGATATTGACGCTGTTGCCGAGTTCGGCGTACCGCCACCGGTGGGTCAGCTCACGCGCGTCGGCCTCGTGCAGCACCTGCCGGACGGCCGCCCGGATCTCCGAGGCGGTCAGCACCCGCGAACCGCACCCCGCGTCCTCCAGCGTTCGCACGATGCGCTGGGTCGCGATGGTGACCGCGCGCGCCGCGCCCTCGTCGCCGCCGCCGCGCCGGTTCGCCGCCCCGGGGCAGTCGACCATATCGAACCCGATCGCCAGCCAGACCGTGCGATACGCGGTGGCGGGCAGTGGCCCCAGCAGTGATTCGTAGATGGCGCCGGCCGGTGTACCGGAGCGGCTGCGGTGGCCGTGGCTGATGATGTCGATACCGCTCAGCAGGATGTCGTGCTGGGCGAGGCAGGTCGCCAACTCCGCCATCGGCAGCAGATGGGAGGCGTGCACCGCGGTGCGATCGATACGGGTGAGTCCGCCGCGCGGCGGCAGCACCTCGACGACCGCGACCACCCGGCTCTCGTCCCAGTACAGGCCCAGCGAGCGGTCGTCGGGTCCGCGGAAATCGCTGCTGTCCCCGATCCGGTATTCGCGGTGGGCCCGGTAGTTACACCAGGTGCCGAACCAATCCAGCAGGACCCGGCGCCCGACCGGGACGAGCGGAATGCATCCGACGACGACCGCGACCCCCAGCGCGATCCACGGGTTCACTCCGGCGACCAAGGTGACCGTGCCCGCGACGAGCGCGAATACCTGTGCGACGAGCAGGTTGCGCATGGAGATACGCCCGAAAAGCAGGCTGCGCCTGCGCCCCACAGCGGCTGCAACGGCCATCAGAGTCCCCCAGGTACCCGGTGTCGGCCGATTATCGGCGGCCGAGCTGAACTACGTCCTCGCGAACTGTACTGTGTTCGGCGAGCACCAGCACAGTTCGGGGGAAGACGATGCCTTCAAAGCCCACAACCAGGTGGCAGATCAGCGGCTACAACTTCCTGGTCCGTCGGATGGAACATGCGCTGGTGCGGCGGGACGTGCGAATGCTCCACGATCCCATGCGTTCTCAGGTGCGCGCCTATGTCGTGGGCCTGGTCCTGGCGGTGGTGGTCCTCGCCGGCTGTGGTGTGCTGGCCCTGCTCCGCCCCCAGGACAAGATCGACCAGAACAAGATCCTGATCGGCAAGGAATCCGGCTCCGTCTATGTGGTGATCAACGATGTGGTGCACCCCGCGTTGAACCTGGCCTCGGCCCGGCTGGCCGCGGGCGAGGCGCCGGACGCGTCGATCGTGAAGGAAGCCGAGATCGGTAAGAAGGCCCGGGGTCCGCTGATCGGTATCCCCGGGGCACCCGGCTCGATCCACTTCGACTCCGCCGGTACCGGACGGCAGTGGACGATCTGCGACGAGATGAAGATCGACGGCAGCCAGGACCGGACGACCTCGGTACTGGCCGGTGACCTCGAACTCGGCGCGAAAGCCGAAACGATGAGTGCGGACAAGGCGCTGCTGGTGCAGGGGGAGAACCACACCTATCTGGTTTACGACAAGAAACGCGCGCGCATAGATATGGCCGACCGCGCGGTCACCGACGCCCTGAAAATCACCGGCGCCACCCCGCGGCCGGTGAGCGAAGGCCTGATCAACGCGATACCGGAAGTGCAGGCCATCGTCCGGCCCGATATCGCCGATGCCGGCGCCACTCCCACCGGGTTCGAGGTCAGCGGCCACCGTATCGGTGACGTCGTACAGGTCGGCACCTCCGGGACCGAGTACCACGTCGTGCTCGCCGATGGGCTGCAGCCCATCTCGGCCCTCACCGGGGAGATCATTCGTAACTCCAACCCGCAAACTCCGGGTGACGACACCATCGACCAGCGCGAACGCACCGATGCTCCGGTCTCGGCGGCCCTGCGGGTGGGTGACTACCCGCGGACGGCCCCGGCCGTGCTCGAACCCAAGGACCATCCGGTGAGCTGCCTGTCGTGGAAACCGATTCCGGAGGCCGGTGAGAACACCGGCACCAAGGCCGAATTGCGGGTACTCACAGGGGTCGGCCTGCCGATGTCGGATAGCGCGAAACTGGTTCCGCTCGCCCAGGCCGACGGGTCGGGCCAGAACGTCGACTCCGCCTACTTGGCGCCGGGTACCGGCGCCTATGTACAGACCACCGGGATAGAACCGGACAGTAGCCGCAAGGACAGCATCTTCTATATCGCCGATACCGGTGTGCGGTACGGCATCAAGAACGCCGACGCCGCGAAGGCGCTGGGTATGCCCGAGAAAGCCGAACCCGCGCCCTGGCCCATCGTCGGGCTGCTGGCCTCCGGGCCGAGCTTGGGCCGGGAAGCGGCGCTGGTCGCACACGACGGAGTCGCCCCGGATCCGTCACCGGCCGCACAGCCGGTCGCCACGGGAAAGTGATCACCCACCGGTGATACCGCCGCCCGACCGATTCGGGCAGCGGTATCACCGGACGGCCGGCGCGGATCCGCCACGTGGCCGTCGAATCGGCCGCCCACGCAGCTCGCCCAGGCATGCCGCTCCACATATCCGCCGCCCGGTTCGCACTGGGCCGGCGTCACCGGAGCATCGAGCGCATCCTCCGGATGGGCATGGGCCGGGGCGATCACGCGCCGGCGATACCGGCCGCGGCGGCCGGCGTGCAGAGGATCGAAGTCGCCAACTCGGTCAGGCGTCGTCTTCGCCGACGCCGAACCGGCGTCGGGTCGGGAACGAGGCGAGATAGCCGAGAACCAAAGCACCGCCGATGATCCCGCTGCCGATGAGCGCCACATTGCGGGCGGTGTGGTCCGGTGGAGTGGGGGGCGCGGGGATCGCGAGCTGCTTGCTGATCGCCGGATTCGGCTGCTTGGGGCGTAGTTGGTCGGGCACCTCGTTGGTCAACGCGGCGATCGGGTCGATCGCGCCGTAGCCCACATACGGGTTCCAGCCCTCGGCCGGTGCGTGCGCGGTCGCCTGAATCCGTTTCATCACCTCGACGGCGGACAATTCGGGAAAGCGGGAGCGCACCAGCGCGACCACGCCGGAGACATAGGGGGCCGCGAAACTGGTGCCGTTGATGGTCTGCTGGCCGCCCTGTGCATTGACCGTCCCATTGATCACCCCGCCACTGTGCACGTCGAGGGAGACGATATTCTCACCCGGCGCGGCGACACTGAGCCAGGGGCCCGGGACGGTGAACTCCGAGGGGGCGCCGTTCGCGCCGATCGAGCCGACCGAGAGCACCAGATCGTCGTAGCGTGCGGGCGTCACGTTGACGGTCGCGTTGCTCCACGGGTCGGCCGCGGGGTCCAGCGGGTCCTGGATACCGGTGTTGCCCTTACAACTGTCGTTGTCGGTGTTACCGGCCGAGGCCACCACGACCACGTTCTTCTGGTGGACGGCATAGTCGAGCGCGGCACCGAGCGAGGCATCGGAGATCGGGCCGGCACTGCACGCGACCTCGGAGATATTGATGACGGTGGCGCCCATATCGGCGGCCCGGCGGACGGCCTGCGCCATGGTGGCGACATTGCCGTAGCCCTCTTTGGAGAGATCTTCCGGCGTTTTGGTGGCATTGCTGCCCGCTTTGACGTACTTGTCGCTCGTCTGACGGATCGTGAGAATGGTCGCCGCCGGCGCCACTCCGGAGAAGCCCTCCTCGGGAGCCCGGCTCGCTCCGATGATGCCGGCCACGATGGTCCCGTGCGCGTCGCAATCCTCGGTGCCGTCACCCCTGTTGGCCACGAAGTCGCCGCCGGCGCGGAGCCCGGGCAGCCGGGGATGGCGGGCGACACCCGTATCGATCACCGCGACGACCTGCCCGGCTCCTTCCGAGAACTGCCACGCCCGCGGCAGGTCGAGGGCGGCCTGCGCGGGTGGCACGGTCGGGCCGCCGCCGCCGGAAACGGTGCTGTTGCAAGCGGTATTCGCCTTGCGCTCGGTGGCCTGCGAGGGTTTCGCCGGATCACCGGCCGGTAGTTGACCGGGATCGACGGGTGCGGGCCGGTCGGCATACGCCACCGGAGACCCGAGTCCGAGCGTCGCGCTCACCCCGAGCACCGCGGCCACCGCCGCGGCGCGGACCCCCCGGTTCACAGCCCGCGGACGAGGGAGTAGAGGTCGGTCACCCAGAACACGAGCGGCAGCACAGCGGCCACGAAGCCGTATTCGATCAGTTCCGCGGCCCGCCGCATCGGCGGAGTGGCCGTCTGGTTGGGGACGATGATGCCGAGGACGAGCGCGGCGATCAGCATCACCAGGGCGACCCCGAACGCGGCCAGCGGCAGATCGGCCACGAACGCCATCCCCACCAGCATGGCCAGCAGGATGGCGGCGCCGCCCGCGATCAGGATCACGGCCTGTTCGGCGCCGGCGTAGGTGCGGCTGCGGAACATCAGGACCGCCGCGCACACCAGCGCGAGCGCGATGCCCTGCCAGAAGAACCCGCCACCGGCGGGATCGGTCGCCACCAGCGCGCCGACCACCGTGACCAGTGTGGTCGCCGAGACCAGTCCGCTCAGATAGGTCCGCGCCCGAGCCGATTTCGCATGCAGGGCACCGAGAGTGGGCAGCGCCCGGTGATCGTCGGGATCGTCTTCGGTCGGATCGATCGGGGTGCCGGGGGAGGGCACCGGCGGCAGCGGCAGTTTCGCCAGCATCATGGAGATCCGCGGGGCCAGCGACAGCGCGGCGAGGCCCAGGGCCGCGACCACCGCGCCGACGGCCTTCATCGGCTGTTCGGTGAGCAGGCCGACCAGCGCGGAGGGCACCGCGAACAGCGCGACCGTGCCCGCTCCGATGAACAGCCCCAGCCCCACACCGGTGACCCGCCAGGCCAGAATCGCCGTGGCCCCGAGCAGCGTGGAACCGAGCAGCATATGGGACCAGTCGTAGTGATCCGGCACGATCAGCATGCCGCCGGTGAACGCCGGCGGCAATGCGCAGCCGCCGAGTACCAGTGAGGTCTTCGGATCGCCGTACACCCGGCTGAGGATCATCGCCGCGACCACCAGCAGCACCGCCACACCCAGCGCGATCGTTCCGGTGATCCAGCCGGGCACCGCGTCCGGCGACGCCAGCAGCGCGATGCAACCCGCCAGCATGGTGAGCACCGCCAGCACCGATCCGGTGATCCGCGCGGTATTCGGATTCCACCCGCGAAAATGTTCGGAATCGGCGACGGCGACGTTGTACATGATGTCGTCGAAGAGCGGGGTCGGCGCGGTGTGGGCCGAATTCTCCAGCATCAGCAGCTCGCCGTCACGCACACCCTGTTCACCGAGGCTGAGTGAATTCGACAGGGGCGGCTGGCCGATCCGGGCCAGAACCCAGTCCGCGGGTTCGTAGCGTTCGCCCTGGTTGTCGAAGTCGTTGGTTCTGCTGTGCGCGGCGATCATATCGACCACACTCGGAATCACCAGGGCAACCGGAACATCGACCGGAATGGCCATATCGACCTGGGTGTGTTTGGCCAGAATGGTGACCCTGGTGAGATCCGGTGCGCGGACTATCCCCCGCGAGGAATCTTCCTCCATATGGTCCAGTCGCGCATGCGTCACGCTTCCCCCAAGTTGGTTCGCTACCCTGCTCGTTTTCCGCATTCTCCCAGGAGATCGCGGGTTGCGTGCCCCCGTTCCGGCCAGCAGAATGCAGGTCGAACTGTACGACATGTTCGTGCTTGCCTCTACACTGAGCCCGAACATCGCATGGCCACAAGGGGGATCTCGTTCGATGACCACTGTCCGTTTTCAGCGGCGTGCGCGCCGGGAGGTTCCACGGACACCGGGCGGCGAGGTCACCCTGCAGCCGCCCCCTGAGATCCCCCGGGTGACACCGGGAAACCTGCTGGGCAAGCTGATGCCGGTCGTGATGATCATCGGCATGGTCGGGATGATGGCGCTGATGTTCACCCAGGGTGGTGGTATCGTGTCGAATCCGATGTCGCTGATGTTCCCGATGATGATGATGGTCTCGATGGTCGGGATGTTCGCCGGCCAGGGCAACGGTAAAGGCGCCAAGGCGGCCGAGGCCAACGAGGACCGCAAGGACTACCTGCGCTATCTCGACCAGGTCCGCAAGGATGTCGGGGTCACAGCGGCCGAGCAGCGGGCCGCGGTGGAGTGGAGTCACCCGGAGCCGGGGCTGGTCTGGATGCTCGCGGGCACCTCCCGGATGTGGGAGCGCCGGCCCAGCGACAAGGACTTCTGCCATGTCCGCATCGGGATCGGCGGGCAGCGTCTGGCCACCCGTCTGGTCGCCCCGGAAACCGGGCCGGTGGAGGAGCTCGAACCGATCGCCGCGGTCTCGCTGCGCCGCTTCGTCCGCGCGCATTCCACGGTGCCCGATCTGCCCACCGCCATCGCGGTGAAGGGTTTCGCCACCATCGCCCTCGACGGCGACCGGGCCCAGGCCCGGGACATGGTGCGCGCGATGCTGGTGCAGCTGGCCATGTTCCACGGCCCGGACCAGGTGCTCACCGCGATCGTCTGCGGTCCCGACACCAGTGCGGAATGGGAATGGAGCAAATGGCTGCCGCATACCCAGCACCCGGACGCCCAGGACGGCGTCGGCACCCAGCGCATGTTCTTCGGTTCGATCCGCGAGATGATGACCGGCCTCGCCCCGATCCTCGGCAACCGGGTCCGCTACTCCCGGAACCAGCCCACCAATTCCGCAATGGTGCACGTGGTGATCGTGGTGGACGGCGGTCTGCTCGAAGCCGAAGAGGATCAGCTGCGCGAATCAGGTTACGAGGGCGTCACCGTCATCGACCTGTGCGGATACGCGCCGCGCCTGGCGGTATCGCGCGGGATCGGCCTGACCATCCGCAACGGTGAATGCATGGGCCGCGGCGCCACCGGGAACCAGGAGCGTTTCGCGGTCATCGACCGGATCAGCCGGGAACAGGCCCAGCAGGTGGCCCGCCGCCTCGCCCCGTACCGCGCGGCCACCCAGCGCAGCAGCGATGTCGAGGTCACCGAAGGGGAGACCATCAACACCTGGGCGCAACTGATGGGCCTGGGCGACATCGGTTCCTTCAATCCCGAGAGCGCGTGGCGGCCCCGCTACGGCCGGGAGCGGTTGCGGGTTCCGTTCGGTGTCGGCGCCGACGGGCTGCCCGTCGTCCTGGACATCAAGGAAGCCGCCGAATCCGGGATGGGTCCGCACGGTCTGTGCATCGGCGCCACCGGTTCCGGTAAATCCGAATTCCTGCGCACCCTGGTGCTCAGTCTGCTCGCCACTCATTCACCGGACCAGCTGAACCTGGTCCTGGTCGACTTCAAGGGTGGCGCGACCTTCCTGGGCCTCGACGGTGTTCCGCACGTCGCGGCCGTCATCACCAACCTGGAAGAGGAAGCCGACCTCGTAGACCGTATGCGCGATGCCCTGGCCGGCGAGATGAACCGCCGCCAGGAAGTGCTGCGCCAGGCCGGTAACTTCGCGAACGTCTCCGAATACGAGAAGGCCCGCGCCGCCGGTGCCGACCTCGATCCACTGCCGGCGCTGTTCGTGGTGCTGGACGAGTTCTCCGAACTGCTTACCCAGCACCCCGATTTCGCGGAGCTGTTCGTGATGATCGG
Source organism: Nocardia sp. NPDC050799 (assembly GCF_040654015.1). NCBI lineage: Bacteria > Bacillati > Actinomycetota > Actinomycetes > Mycobacteriales > Nocardiaceae > Nocardia > Nocardia sp. NPDC050799. The sequence goes on along the minus strand of NZ_JBFAHF010000003.1, from coordinate 30,660 downwards.
TCGCCTGGGCCGCTCGCTGCACGTCCATCTGCTGCTCGCCTCACAGCGGCTGGAGGAGGGCAAACTCAAGGGCCTGGAATCGCATCTGTCCTACCGTATCGGCCTGAAGACGTTCTCCGCCAACGAATCCCGCCAGGTACTCGGCGTACCGGATGCCTACAACCTTCCCAACAATCCCGGCGGTGGCTATCTGAAATCGGATTCGGGCGAGATCCAGCGATTCCAGGCCTCCTACGTCTCCGGCGCGTATGTGGGTGGCGGGCCGCAGCGCGATATCGCGGTGGCGACGCGGGCCGGCGAAATCGATATCACCGCCCGGCCGTTCCTGGCCAAACATGTCGAGTTCCGGGCGGTGGACCGGGTACCGCTGGCCCCCGAACCGCTCGACGATCCCGAGCCGCTGGTCGAGGACGGCGAACAGATCTCCAATATCGGCATGCTGGTGGCCCGGATCCGCGGCCACGGCCGGCCCGCCCACGAGATCTGGTTGCCGCCGCTGGATGCCGCCCCGCCGCTGGACGAACTCGTCCCGCGCTCGATTCTCACCGGTGAGTACAACGCGCAGGCCGGTCTGCGCGCGCCGATCGGTATCGTCGACCGCCCCTACGACCAGCGGCGCGATCCTCTGGTCGTGGATCTGTCCGGTGCCCGCGGCAATGTGGCCGTGGTCGGCGGCCCGCAGTCGGGTAAATCGACCATGCTGCGCACGCTGATCATGGCGATGTCGTTGACCCATACCGCCGAACAGGTGCAGTTCTACTGCCTGGACTTCGGCGGTGGCACCCTCGCCAGTCTCGAGGGCCTGCCGCACGTCGGTTCGGTGGCCGGCCGGTTGGACCACGACAAGGTCCGCCGCACCATCGCCGAGATGACCACTATCGTGCGCACCCGCGAACTGCGCTTCCGCCAGCTCGGCATCGAGTCGATGTCGGAGTTCCGCCGCCTGCGCGCCGGCGACCCGGCGAGCAGCCAGGCCGCCACCGGCGCCCACGAGGACCCCTTCGGTGACGTCTTCCTGGTGATCGACGGATTCGGCTCGATTCGCCAGGATTTCGAGCCGTTGGAACAGGCGATCATGAACCTCGCGGTCCAGGGCCTGTCCTACGGCGTGCACGTCGTGATCGCGCTCTCGCGCTGGATGGAGGCCCGGCCGCAACTCAAGGACCAGATCGGCACCCGGCTGGAGCTGCGCCTCGGCGATCCGGCCGATTCCGAGTTCGGCCGCAAGGTCGCGGCACTGGTTCCGCAGGGCCGGCCGGGTCGCGGTATGACTCCCGAGAGCCTGCACATGCTCACCGCGCTGCCCCGGGTGGACGGATCCTCCGAAACCGAGGACATCGGTCGCGGCGTCGCCGACGCGGTCGCACGACTGCAGCAGGCGACTCCCGGACGGCCGGCACCGCAGGTCCGGATGCTGCCCGAACAACTCGACCGGGAACAGTTCGTGCGGGCGATCGGACCCTGGCAGGGCCCGGCGGACCGGCGCAATGTCGCGATTCCCATCGGTATCAACGAATCCGAGCTCGCGCCGGTTTTCCTCAATTTCGACGACAACCCGCACTTCCTGATCTTCGGCGATACCGAATGCGGGAAGTCCACGCTGCTGCGCAATATCGTCAGCGGCGTCGTCGAATCCAATGCGCGCGACAAGGCGGCGCTCATCCTGGTCGATTTCCGGCGCACCATGCTCGGCTACTTCGACCAGGATCGCCTGGCCGCCTACGCGACCGGCGCCGAGGGCCTGACCACGAATATGCGTGACCTCGCCGCCCTGCTGCGGTCCCGGATGCCCGGCCCGAACGTCACGCCGCAGGAGTTGCGTGACCGCTCCTGGTGGACCGGACCGGATCTGTTCGTGGTCGTCGACGACTACGATCTGGTCTCCAGTGGATCCAGTGGCAACCCGCTCGCGCAGATCGTCGATTATCTGGCGCACGCCAAGGACATCGGCCTGCATCTGATCATCGCGCGTCGGTCCGGCGGCGCGGGCCGGGCACTGTACGAGCCGGTGATCTCCCGGATGCGCGATTTGGCCACGCCGGGTCTGATCATGAGCGGTAGCCGCGAAGAGGGCGGCCTGCTCGGGAACGTGCGGCCCAGTGCCATGCCGCCGGGCCGCGGCACCCTGGTCGGGCGTTCGGGTAACGACCTCATCCAGACATCGTGGATGCCGACGCAGTAATGCCGGTGGCCGAGATCGCGCTGACCGAGACACGGCTGTGGGCGTGGAGCGCGAACACCCATACCGATCTGATTCCTTCGGTCGTGCCCGCCGGTGACGCCCGCAGTCTGGTGGTGGGTGAACCGCTGGCCCCACCCTCCATCGCGGTGTCGCCGGTGCAGCTGCTCACCGCCGACCGTATCGCCTACGACCCGGGTATGCCGACGCCCGAGGAAGCATTGAGCGCGGTCTTCGGTCATACGCTCGCCCAGCTGCGTTTACCGACACCGTGTGAGCGGCTCACCGTCGTGCACCCGACCGAATGGGACCCGCATCGGTTGACCGTTCTGGAGTCCGCGGCCCGCCGCCACAGCGGTCACGTGACGTTGGAGACGACCGCCGTCCGGGCGGTCGCCGCCGGGCGGCGGCTACGCGATGTGCGCACCGTGGTCCTCGAGTTCGGGCCGCTGTCGACCACCGCCTCCACGGTGGTTCCGGCGGAGGGCGGTCCCCGGCTCGAATACTGCGAACACGAACCTGTACTGGCCGCCGCCGAGATCGCGGCGGGCGATGACGGCCGCGCCGGTTTCGACGCGCTGCTCGAACGGCTGCTGCACGGCTGCCAGGTGAGTTCGGTGCTCGTGGTGGGCCGCACCGATGCCGGCTTCCTGGAGCGGATCGGTGCGGTGGTCGCCGACCGCTGCGGTAACGCCGAATTGGTGGTGGTGGCCGGTACGGACCTGGTGCGGGTGCCCCCTACCGATCCGGGTGATCACCGCCCCGCCCTGCCCCCGGCCGCCGAGACCGAATGGCTGCAACCCCTGCGGGAACGAGCTGCCGCCACCCGGCCACCACGCTCCCGGACCCCGCTCTATCTCGGGGCCGCGGCCCTACTGGTCGTCGCCGTCCTGGTGGCCGCCGGTATCGGTATCGCCCGGATATCCGGCGGTGGCTCCGATGCCGTGGCCGCCGTGCCGTCCACCACCTCTGTCCCGGACAGCGGGGCCACCGGCGACACCGCCCCCGATCCGGGCCCGGTGACCGTCGGTGCTCTCCGTCTCACGGTCCCGGACGGATGGCGGGCCCAGGATTCGTCGGCCGGCTCCGATGAGCGTCTGGAACTGGTGCCCGAGACCGGTCTGCGCGCCCGGATCACGGTGACCCAGCAACCTGTGACAGCCGATGTCGGCTACGAACGCATCGCCGCGGACCTGGAAGCGCAGATCGCCCGTCGCCCAGCGGGTTCGGTGTCCGCGATCCGCCACGACGTGGTCTTCGCCGGCCGTCCCGGACTGGCCTATTCCGAGCATCCAGAGGACGGATCGACCGTTGACTGGCATGTTATCGTCGAGCACAGCATCCAGATCAGTATCGGGTGCCAGTATCAGACAGGGGGGCAGGACTCGATCACACCTATCTGTGAAGACCTCGCGAACTCGCTGGATGTCACTCCATGACTCCGGTCGGGACGTTTTCCGAAATCCTATGGAACCGATTGGGCGTGGATCGCGTCCAATCATCATGAAGGCAAGTTCGGACCGTTTGCGGACGCAGGGGGTCCGGATCCGAACTCTTGAAAAGGAGGACCCATGGCGGGCGAAGTCACTACCGATTTTGCGGCGATGGAGACAGCGGCCAAGCATGTCGAGACCGTGAATGGTGCGTTGGTCAGCGAGCTCGGAAATGTCCGCAATCTGGTTGCGGGCACACAGGGGAACTGGAAGGGCTCCGCTGCCGGCACCTTCCGGAAGGTCATGGACGACTACGACCTTCAGTCGAAGAAGCTGAACGATGTCCTGGTGGAGATCGCCGGTCTGATTCGTGAGAACGGTAAGGGCTACACGGCGACCGAGCAGGCGAACCAGGACGCGATCAATGCCGCGGGTGCGTCCGGAGATCTGGGTTCGGGCTCCAGCCTGAATATCTAGGTCCCGCCTTCCGACTCATAGCCACAAGGAGACACAATGTCAGATGCGATTTCCTATTCCGAAGCCCAGCTGATCACGCTGTCGGGGGACCTGAATACCTCGCGGGGCCGGCTCCAGGAAACTCACGACGAGCTGCAGGGTTACGTCAACGGTCTGGTCGCCCAGTGGGGTGGTGAAGCCCAGGTCGCCTACAGCGCCAAGCAGAAGCGCTGGGACGAAGCGCATATCGCCCTGCTGGACATCATGCAGCGGCTTTCCGATATCGTCCGGGACGGTGCGATCGATATGTCCACCACCGATAAGACGAACGCTGCCCGCTGGATGTGAACAGCGGCACGAGAGGTTTCGGGTATGCCGAACTTCCTCGTTCCATCGTTTTCCGGTTGTGCCCCGAGTGAAATGCTCGGGGCACAACCGTTTCTATGTCAGTGCGCTTGTTCGAGTAGCTTGTACTGCGCCGACGCCTTCTGAGGAATCCTGGATCTGAGTGCCGTTCATGATCACGGAGTAACGGCCCGCGGTGAAACAACATTTCAACGACCCGGTCGAGTCGGGGTCTTCTACACAGTGGGCTTCCGGCATTCCGGGAGGGCTGTCGACGGCCCGATACTCGGGCTCGAGCCGGTCGACGAAATACGCGTGTAAGCGGTCCGCCGCTGGTTCGTCGCCCGCTCGATAGATTTCCGGTTTGCGGTGTACGACCAGATCTATCCGCGCATCGTCGAATATGCGCTTCGTCGGCTCGGATCGATATCGAACGGGAGAACCACGAAATCGCCCAGTCGCCGGGCTTCTCGGTATCGAGCGGCTTCGTTGTCTTCCGCCGTCCCGAACGCGATGGGTTCGGCCGGATAGTTCCCCACCTCGAGCCCCGACAGGTCCGGTCCGGCACGGACCGCCTCAACGGCTACCACACAACCGCAGCCCGCGAGGGTTGCCGGCAGCAGCCCGGCCGTCCGCGAGGCCCGAATTCCGTGCAGCACAGCCCGTCCCGGTCGGTGCAGTGCGGCCCCCTCACGAATCGCGCTCCTGCGGAATCGTATTGCACGGTGTGGCGGCTCAACGGGTTACGTGTGAGCGATCGGGCCGATCAGCGGCGAGGGTGAGGCCAGCGGCCGGGGCCGCCCGGCGTCGAGCCAGCCGGGCGACCGCTGCTACGGAGATTGTGATCTGTGCCGTTCCGCCCCTGCCACGGGGTTCGCGAACCCGTCCGTCTGGATGATGGATGGTGTGCGTTTCCGCAGGTACGGCCTCGTCGCCGCTTCGCTGGTTGCCCTGGTGCTGACCGGGTGTGGGACCGGCGAGGATTTGGTGCCCATTCCCGAGGGGATCCCGCCCGGGCCCGGCGTCCCGGTACCCGTGATCGATATCGATGCCCCCGGCCGGACCGCCGCGCAATTGAACGCGTGGGCGGCCGAGCACGCCGGTGCGTTGGATATGCCGGTGGCCGCACTCGAGGCGTACGGGTATGCGGCGGCGGTGATGGCGCGGGCCCGGCCGGAGTGCGGGATCGGCTGGACGACGCTGGCGGGGATCGGGAGCGTGGAGAGCGATCACGGCCGGCATCGCGGGGCCGAGGTGCGTGACGACGGTCTGGTGGAGCCGTCGATCATCGGGATCCCGTTGGACGGGGCACCGGGAGTGGCGGAGATCCGGGATACCGACGAGGGCGTGCTCGACGGGGACCGGGTGTTCGATCGGGCGGTCGGGCCGATGCAGTTCATTCCGGAGACCTGGCGCAGATGGGGAGTGGACGCCAATGGCGACGGGGTCGCCGATCCGCACAGTATCGATGACGCGGCGCTCACCGCGGCGAGGTATCTGTGCGTGAGCGGCGGGGCACTGGGCACCGCCGAGGGCTGGAGCCGGGCGCTGTTCACCTACAACAGGTCGGAGAGCTATATGAAAGTGGTCCGTGATCGGGCCGCGGCCTACAGCGTCGGCCGGCGCGTCTGAGGTGGCGCCGGAACTGCGGCGGATGCTGCGGGGCGGCGGATGGACTGGCCGCAACCGGGCCTATTAGGCTCGCAATCGCACGGCTCGTCCCGCTAACTACCGTGCCACCAGCCGAAGGAGTGTTGTTTTCGTGGCCATCATCGAACAGGTCGGAGCTCGCGAGATCCTGGATTCGCGCGGTAACCCCACCGTCGAGGTCGAGATCGCCCTCGACGACGGCACCCTGACCCGCGCCGCGGTGCCCTCCGGTGCCTCCACCGGCGAGCACGAGGCAGTGGAACTCCGCGACGGCGGAGATCGCTACCACGGCAAGGGCGTGCAGAAAGCCGTCGAGGGGGTGCTCGACGAGATCGCTCCGGCCGTGATCGGCCTGGACGCCGTCGAACAGCGCACCGTCGACCAGGCGCTGCTGGACCTCGACGGGACCCCGGACAAATCGCGCCTCGGCGCCAACGCGCTGCTGGGTGTCTCCCTGGCGGTGGCGCGGGCGGCCGCGGAGTCCTCGGGTCTGGAACTGTTCCGCTACCTCGGCGGACCGAACGCCCATGTACTGCCGGTGCCCATGATGAACATCCTCAACGGCGGCGCGCACGCCGATACCGGTGTGGATGTGCAGGAGTTCATGGTGGCGCCGATCGGCGCGCCGACGTTCAAGGAATCGCTGCGCTGGGGCGCGGAGGTCTACCACGCGCTCAAGGCGGTGCTGAAGGAGAAGGGCCTGGCCACCGGCCTGGGTGACGAGGGCGGGTTCGCGCCCGACGTCGCCGGCACCAAGGAGGCGCTGGACCTGATCAGCGTCGCGATCGGTAAGACCGGGCTGAAGCTGGGCCGGGATGTGGCGCTGGCGCTGGATGTCGCGGCGACCGAGTTCTACAAAAACGGTGCCTACCAGTTCGAGGGCTCCGCGCGCTCGGCCGCCGAGATGGCCAAGTTCTACACCGAACTCCGGGCCGCCTATCCGCTGGTGTCGATCGAGGATCCGCTGTCGGAGGACGACTGGGACGGCTGGGTCGCGCTCACCGACGAGATCGGCGACAAGGTGCAGCTGGTCGGCGACGACCTGTTCGTCACCAACCCCGAACGCCTCGAGGACGGTATCGCCAAGGGCGCGGCCAACGCGCTGCTGGTGAAGGTGAACCAGATCGGCACCCTGACCGAGACCCTGGACGCCGTCGAGCTGGCGCACCGCAACGGGTACAAGACCATGATGTCGCACCGGTCGGGTGAAACCGAGGACACCACCATCGCCGACCTCGCGGTCGCGGTGGGCAGCGGCCAGATCAAGACCGGCGCGCCGGCGCGCAGCGAGCGGGTGGCGAAGTACAACCAGCTGCTGCGGATCGAGGACGCGCTCGGCGATTCGGCGCGCTACGCCGGTGACGTCGCCTTCCCGCGCTTCACCTTCGAGGACTGAGGTAGATGTCGGAGCGGCGTGCGCGCGGTACCAGTCCCGCGGGACGGGGCGACCGCCGCACGTCGCGCGCGCCGTCGCGCCGCCCCGCCGCCGAGGTGCACGGCGGCGCGGAGCGGGTGCGGCGCACCACCCGCCGGACCAGAGCCGGCGCGGACGGCGCGCGGGACTGGTCGGAACGGACCATCCTGGGTTTGTCCGCCGGTAAGGCGATCATCCTGGCGATGGTGGTGTGCGCGCTGGCGATGACGCTGGCCGTCCCCATGCGCACCTATTTCACCCAGCGCGCCGAGGCCGATCAGCTCGCGGCCGAACGCCGGACGCTGGAGGACGATATCGACCGGCTGAAGGATCGCCGCGCCCAGCAGGAGGACCCGGCCTATATCCGCTCCGAGGCGCGGGACCGGTTGCGTCTGGTGATGCCGGGTGAAACCCCCTATATCGTGCAGGTTCCGGGGATCGAAGTGCCGGCCATCCCGGATCCGCAGGCTCCCCGGCACGAACCAGATCCGTGGTACACGGATCTGTGGCGGAGCATCTCCGAACCGCCCCCCGAAACCGAAACACCCGCGCCGCAGCCGGAAGGATCCAGGTGAGTACACCCGACGACCGAGATCTGCAGATCGTCGCCGCACAGCTGGGCCGCGAACCGCGCGGGGTACTCGCCGTCGCCTACCGGACGCCCGACGGGCTACCCGCGGTGGTCAAGACGGCGCCGAGACTGCCGGACGGTACCCCGTTCCCCACCCTCTACTACCTCACCGACCCCCGGCTGACCGCGGAGGCCAGCCGGTTGGAGTCCGCGGGCGTGATGAAGGGGATGACCGACCGGCTCGGCCGCGATACCGAACTCGCCGCCGCCTATCGCGCCGCGCACGAGAGCTATCTGGCCGAACGCGACGAGATCGAAGCGCTGGGCACCGATTTCAGCGGCGGCGGTATGCCGGACCGGGTGAAATGCTTGCACGTGCTGATCGCGCACGCGCTGGCCAAGGGTCCCGGCGTCAATCCGCTCGGTGACGAGGCGGTGGCGCTGGCGGCGGCGAACGGGCTGCGCGGTAGTGCGATTCCGGCGGACTGGCCGGAATACGTGGTGACGGAAGACGAATGAGGCGATACCTCCGCCTCCGCTGCGGCCTCCGCCGACCGGGTGTGCAGGCTTCGCGGCGGGTGTCGTTAGGCGGTACCTTCGCCTTCGCTGCGGCCTCCGCGGACCGTATGTACAGGCTACGAAGGAGTTGCTATGACCGACCGGGTCGCCGCCGTGGACTGCGGCACCAATTCGATTCGACTGCTGATCGCCGATATCGGCGCAGATTCGACCCTGACCGATGTGCATCGGGAGATGCGGATCGTGCGGCTCGGGAAAGGGGTCGACGCGACGGGACGGCTGAACCCGGAGGCGATCGAACGTACTCGGGTGGCGCTGGCCGACTATGTGACGCTCATGCTCGAGCACGGTGTGCGCCGGGTCCGGATGGTCGCCACCTCCGCCACTCGCGACGCGTCGAACCGGGAGGATTTCTTCGCGATGACCCGGGCCGAACTCGGCCGGGTGGTGCCTCGCGCGTCCGCCGAGGTGATCACCGGCGATGAAGAGGCGCGATTGTCGTTCACCGGCGCGGTCGGTGAACTGGCGGCCGCGGATGGGCCATTCGTCGTGGTCGATCTGGGCGGTGGCTCCACCGAGCTCGTGGTCGGGGACAGCAGTGGGGTCCGGGCGGCTTTCTCCGCCGATATCGGCTGCGTGCGGGTCACCGAGCGGTGCCTGCGGGGAAATCCGCCCGAGGCGGCGGAAGTGGCCGCGGCCCGGGAATTCGCGACCGAAAGGCTCACCGAGGCCTTCACCCATGTCCCGGTGGACGGTGCGCATACCTGGGTCGGGGTGGCGGGCACCATGACCACGCTCGCCGCCGTCGCGCTGGATCTGCCGGAATACGATTCGTCGAGAACCCATCTGGCGCGGATCCCCCTGCCGGAGTTGACCGCCGTCTGTGATCGGCTGATCGGGATGGACCATGACGAGCGCGCGGCGCTGGGACCGATGCACCCGGGCCGCGTCGACGTCATCGGCGGCGGCGCGGTGATCACCGAGGTGCTGGCGGCGGAACTGGCCCGGCGGGCCGGGATCGGCGAATTGGTCGTCAGCGAGCACGACATCCTGGACGGGATCGCCCTGTCCATCGCTTGACAGGGCGGGCACCCGGTGGCGGTGTGTATCACTGCGATTGCGCTGCGGTGGACAAGAGTGAATCAGCGCTCAGTGCCCGGCGAACGCTTCACGGCGGAACCACTGGAGCAGAGTGGGGTTGCCGACGGTGGTGACGAGGCCGACCGTAGTGCGCAGGTAGCGGTCGTCGCCCGCCAGAGCCGGCATCCCGGCGGCCAGGTCCGCACGGGCGGTGAATCTCCCGTCGGCGTGGCCCTCGACGATGGAGTAGTCGGTGCTCGACGGCAGGTGGAAGAGTCCGCTCGGTCGCACGATCGTCCAGTCCAGATCGGACTCGCGGATCAGTGCCTCCATCCGCCGCATATCGTCGTACAGCGTTTTGCCCAGTACCCGGGTGACGTAGGGCAGTAGCACCCGGTTGAAAAGGAATCCGCCCTCGGAGTACGGGCGCGGATCCACCCCGCTCGAACTGACCGCGACCAGCCGTCGCACTCGATGCCGTGCCATCGCGGCGACGATATGTGCCACACCGCGTGAATAGGTGTCGATCGCACTTTTTCCGGGCGGCACCCCGAGGGTCGACAGCACCGCGTCCCGGTTCGCCAGCACCGCGTCGACGGCGGCCGGGTCGAGCACGTCGGCACCGACCACGTCGAGTCGATCATTCTCCAGCGGAAACGATTCCGGTCGCCTGGTAACCGCTGCGACGTGATGTCCGGCGGCGAGTGCCCGGCCGGTGAGCAGGCGGCCGGTGGGTCCGTTCGCTCCGAAAATTACGATCCGCACGATAATTTCCCTTCCTTATCTACTGCGTTCCCGATCGCCGGATAGAAAGCTGTGCGCAGCGCACTGCGTCCCCGGCGATCGGACGGGCGGCCTGCGTGGCCGCGCTGTCCGTTCGGACAGCGATAAGACGCCGGCCACCGGGCCCCCGTCACAGGGTCGGCTGTGTGATGTGTGCCATGAACTGGACGCCGGGATGTGATCGTCGCTCGCGTTCGTGAAGCTGCGGTATCGGTTCGGTCCGGTATGCCACGCGCCGGGCCGGGTGCATGGGACAGTCTGAGGATGTCCGAAGTGCCAGACGTCGCCGAGCGCACCTTTTTCGGTCACCCGGTCGGACTCGTCAACCTGTTCGGTGTCGAACTGTGGGAGCGTTTCTCCTTCTACGGGATGCTCACCATCCTCGGCTACTACCTGTACTACTCGGCCACCGATGGTGGTCTCGGTATGGATCAGGAGGTCGCCGTCGGCCTGGTGGGTGCCTACGGCGGTCTCGTCTATCTCTCCACGATCATCGGCGGCTGGGTGTCGGACCGGCTGATCGGGATGGAGCGGACCGTCTTCTACGGCGGCGTCGTGGTGATGGCCGGGCATATCGCGCTGGCGCTGATCCCGGGGCTCAGCGGGGTGGGCGTGGGGCTGGTGCTGGTAGCGCTGGGCAGTGGCGCGTTGAAATCGAACGCGTCCGCGCTGCTGGGCACTCTCTATCCGAAGGGCGATCCGCGGGTCGACGGCGGGTTCACGCTCTTCTATCTGGGGATCAATCTCGGTGCCTTCGTCGGCCCGCTGCTCACCGGGCTGCTGCGGGAGGAGTGGGGCTTCCACGCCGGCTTCGGGGCGGCCGCGGTCGGGATGGCGCTGGGACTGATCCAGTACGTGGTGTTCCGCCGCAATCTCGGCACCGCCGGACGCGAGCCGACCGATCCGCTGCCGCGTCGCGCCTACGGGCCGCTCGCCGCGGTGGTGGTCGCGGCGATTCTGGTGATCGTGCTGGTGCTGCCGACCGGACTGGTCACCGTGGACAATCTGCCCGATGTCACCACCGCGCTCATCGTCGCCGCCGCCGCCGCGTACTTCGCCGTCCTGCTCACCCATCGCCGGGTGAGCCCGCTGGAACGCAGCCGGGTGCGGGCCTTCGTCCCGCTGTTCCTGGCCAACGTGGTGTTCTGGGCCCTGTTCCAGCAGATCTTCACCGTGCTCGCCGTGTACTCCGACGAACGGATGAACTGGAACATCTTCGGCTGGACCGCGCCGTCGAACTGGATCGGTTCGGTGGAGCCGGTGTGGATCATCGCGCTCTCGCCGCTGTTCGCCGCGCTGTGGACCAAACTCGGGGACCGGGCGCCGACCACCCCGCGCAAGTTCGCGCTCGGCGTGGTCGGGATGGGGACGGCGTTTCTGCTGTTCGTCCCATTGGCCGGGACTTCCGGCCGCTCGGTGCCGGCGCTGGCCGTGCTGTGCATCATGGCGGTGTTCGCCGTCTCGGAACTGCTGATCTCCCCGATCGGCCTCGCGGTCAGCACCCAGCTCGCCCCCGAACATTTCCGGGCGCAGATGATGGCGCTCTATTTCCTGTCGATCGCGCTGGGCACCACATTGTCGGGAGTGCTGGCGCGTTTCTACTCGCCGGACGACGAGTTCGCCTATTTCGGGATCACCGGCCTGGTCGCGATCGCCGCGGGTGCGGTGATTGCCGGACTGTCGTCGTGGATAACCCGTCGTATGGCGGGAGTGCACTAGCGTTCCCGGTACTCGCGCCGGAATCACCAGGAGGCCGCAGTGACGACGCCGACCAGCCGCAATCCGCTGTTCCGCACCAAGAGCGTGGAGCAGTCGATCCGCGATACCGACGAACCCGGGAAGAAACTCCGCAAGGAACTCACCTCGTGGGATCTGGGGGTCTTCGGCGTCGCCGTCGTGATCGGCGCCGGTATCTTCACCCTCACCGCCCGCACCGCCGGTAACGTCGCCGGGCCCGCGGTATCGCTGGCCTTCGTCTTCGCCGCGATAGCCTGTGGGCTCACCGCGCTGTGCTACGCGGAGTTCGCCTCCACCGTTCCGGTCGCGGGCAGCGCCTACACCTTCTCCTATGCGACCTTCGGCGAACTCGCGGCCTGGATCATCGGCTGGGACCTGCTGCTGGAGTTCGCGCTCGCGGCCGCGGTGGTCGCCAAGGGCTGGTCCCAGTATCTCGGCCAGGTATTCGACCGGGGCGCCGCCGTGGTGGAGATAGGCGGGGTCACCTTCGACTGGGGCGCGGTGCTGCTCATCGCCGTGCTGACCACGCTGCTGGCACTGGGAACCAAACTGTCCTCGCGTGTCTCCATGATCGCCGTGGCCATCAAGGTCGGGGTGATCCTGCTGGTGATCGTGGTCGGCCTGAGCTTCTTCGACTCGGCCAACCTGACCCCGTTCATTCCCGAGTCGGTCCCGGGCGAGGGCGGTCAGGGCCTGACGCAATCCCTGTTCTCCTGGGTGACCGGGGCAGGTAACAGCACCTTCGGCTGGTACGGCCTGCTGGCCGCGGCCAGCCTCGTGTTCTTCGCGTTCATCGGCTTCGATGTGGTCGCCACCGCCGCCGAGGAGACCAAGAACCCGCAGCGGGATCTGCCCCGCGGCATCCTCGGCTCGCTGATCGTGGTCACCATCCTGTACGTCGCGGTCACCATCGTGCTCACCGGCATGGTCCCCTACACCGATCTGGCGGGCGACGACGCCACGCTGGCGACCGCCTTCGCGCTGAACGGAGCGACCTGGGCGAAGAACATCATTTCCATCGGCGCACTGGCCGGTCTGACGACGGTGGTCATGGTGATGCTGCTCGGCCAGACCCGGGTGCTCTTCGCGATGTCTCGCGACGGTCTGGTCCCGCGGGGCCTCGCCCGGACCGGGGATCGTGGCACGCCGGTGCGGATCACCCTGATCGTCGGTGTGGTGTGCGCGATCCTCGCCGGTTTCGTGAAGTTCGGAACCCTCGAGGAAATGGTGAACATCGGCACCCTGTTCGCCTTCCTGCTGGTCTCCATCGGGGTGGTCGTCCTGCGCCGCACCCGGCCCGACCTGCCGCGCGGTTTCAAGGTGCCGCTGGTACCGTTCGTGCCCATCCTGGCGGTCCTGTCCTGCCTGTGGTTGATGGTGAATCTTTCGGTCGAAACCTGGCTGCGTTTCGTAGTCTGGATGCTGCTCGGTTTGGTGATGTACTTCGCATACGGCCGACGGCATTCGCTGGTCGGTAGGTCCGCTTCCGAACAGGAGTGAGCGTGATGGGTCTATCGTGGCAGTGGTTCCGGCGCCGGGAGATACAGCCCCTACACCTGCGGGTCCGGGATGACGCGTCCGGTACGGACCTGGTGGTCGAATGGATCGACGCGGTGACCACCGGTCTTGCCACCGCCCCACCGGGCCCTCCCGAAGCCGCGCCCGCCCGGGTGTGCGACGGCATGTTCACCGCCGCGACCATCGTCGCGGTCCTCATCGAGAAGATCGCCGACCGCACCGAGTACCGGGTCGCCAACAACCGCTGTATGGCCTCGGCGGTGGATTTCATGAAGGTCCTCGGCGAGGACACCCTGCGCCGCTACCGCATCGACGGGGTGCAGCCGGTGGGCTGGGAGAACATGGGCACCGAGATGGACGAACTGGTGATCGCCCGCCGGCTCGGGCAGCTGGGCGAAGCCCTGCAGCTGGCGTTGCTGGCGGTGACCACGGACTACCAATTATCCGACGAGGTGCGCGAGGCGGCAGAGGAGTCCGGTTTGCTGGCCGCCGACGTCCTGGTGGAGGCATGCCAGGCGATTCAGACAGATCCCACAGTGTGACTCCCACTCACGGGTATTCCGGTACGGGTGTACGAGTCGGTAGTGTGTGGTCCGCACGCCCCCATAGCCCAATTGGCAGAGGCAGCGGACTTAAAATCCGCCAAGTCTGGGTTCGAGTCCCAGTGGGGGCACCTACCTATTGCTGTGACCTGCGAGGACCGGGCCCGCGGTCGGATCGGTGCCCAGGTCGGCAGGGTGAATCCCTTACTTTCCCCATACTTTCGTTCCGCACTTTCACGAATCGGCCGGGCCCGTGTCCGTGGTGTACCAGGTGTCGAGCGTCGCCCGGACATCCGGCCCGTGAGTCTTACGCTCGAAATAGTGCTGCTCGGTAGTGCTCAGCTTCGCGTGTGACAGCTGGGCCTGAGCCTCAGCAGGGCCGAGTCCATCTCGGACCACCGTCGCGACCGTGGGCCGGAACGAGCGGAATTGGACCCATTTCAGATCGTCCGGCAGGGCGGCTCGCAATGAGCGGCGGAGGTTGGCAAGGCTCATCCATCCGCCGTCCCTGTTCGCGAACACGGGCCGCGGCTTGTCGTCGGTCGGGCGGTCCACGACGTCCTCTACATCAGACTGGCCCACCAGTCCGGCCATCGCCTCGACGGCCAGTCTGGGCAGTGTGAGGGTGTGGTTCGGCGCCTTGCCCTTGCGGTAGTCCTGCCGATGCAGCGGCTTGCCCTTGACCCGGCCGTGGTCGACCAGCTTGCCGGTGATCAGTGCTGTCGGCGGGTCCGCCAGCAGGTCGACCTCATGCCAGCGCAGTGCGAGCACTTCGTTCGGGCGCGCACCAGTTGCCATCAGTACATCTATGAAGGCGAGCAGTAGCCGCCCAGGTTTCGGTCCGCCGGCGCCGGGCGGATCCTGGTGGTAGTCCGACACCGCGGCGCGCACGCGGCGGAACTCGGCCCGGGTGAGAGCTCACGTGGGCGGCCGGTCTATCGGCGTTCGGCTCACTTCCCGGATCGGGTTCACGGGAACCACGTCGTAGCGGGTGGCCAGTGCGAGCATTCCCGACAACACCGTGTGCATGGTCTCGGCCGTCGACGCCTTCCGTGCGGCGAGCTTGCCGATATGCTGCTCGGCGCGGCTGGTGGGGAATTCCGCAATCCGTAGTGCCCCGATCTGCTCGGCACCGTGAAGATTCCACACCTGCCGGTAGAGGTCGGCCGACTGTGGAGCAAGACGGTTTTTCGTTGCTATCCAGATCGTGAACAACTCAGCGAGTGTCGTCCGGTGATTCACCGTGCTGTCCGCCAGCGGTGCGCGCCGTTCCGTCAGGTGCCGTTTCAGGTTCCGCTCGGCATCCTCGCAGCTTATTCCGCTTCGCTCGACCTGGCGTCGTTTGCCGTCGCTGTCCCGGACGTAGGTCGACGCGGTGAACTTGCCCTTGTCGACCTGCCTCGTGGTGATCTTCCCCCACTCGCCAGGGCGCATCCGTTGTCTAGGCATCGTCGACCGGCCAACCTCTCTCGGTGAACTGCTTCTTCAGTTCGTCGATTCGTTCCTGGGCCTCCCGGAGAACCGACAGCGCGTGATCGGCAGTCCACTCCGCATCCCCGGGGATGAGTTGCGAAATCATCCGCTCCCGAGCAGCCCTCTTGCGGAGATTCGTAAGCCGCACGTATTCCCGCGACTCGCGAACGCGGACGTTGGTACTGCCGGCCGTGACGTAGTTGTCGACGACTTCGCGAGCCGAGATATCGCCGGAAAACCACTGCAATGCTTCGACGCTGGGGCATACGGTGTCTGGCCAGATCGATACCGGGCCATCCGGCAGTTCTGGGTACAGCAGCTGGACTGGGGGCACTCCGAGCGCGAGCGCCAGAGTGATCAGTTCGGGAACGGTGATCGTCTTCTTCCGCCCAAGTTCCAGGTCGCTGACCTGCGCTTTAGTCATTGTGTAGCCGCACTTTTCTGTGCGCTCGGCCAGTCGAGCGGCCGACAGTTTCGGCGTCTCCTGCTCACGCAACCTCTTCACCGCCTTGCCGACCCGCTCGGCCAGCTCCACATCCCATGATGTCGTCATGGGTACGAGATTAGCGGGTCTGCTTGCGTTGTCCATACGCGTCCATGCATACTCGTCTACACAACGGCAAACAATCAGCGTTTGTCGTATGAGCAACGAATAGGAGGGGAGATGCAGGCCACTGATCAGCTGCATCCCATCCCAGCAGCCTGCGAGCGGCTCGGCATTGGTCGTAGCCATCTCTACGGACTCATGGACTCGGGCGTACTGCGCTCGGTCAAGGTCGGCCGTAGGCGGCTGATTCCGGAAAGCGCAATCGCGGACTACATCACGCGACTCATCAGCGGATCGGATGCCGCTTGATGTCTACCCCGCCCACCGAACAGAACGGCCCGGGAGCGGCGCCCACCGCCGCTACCCAGGCCAACCAGAAGACCACACACCAAATGAGGAGTTCTGCTTTGACCACGATAGACCACCCCGCCCCGTTCCGTCCCGGTGACCGGGTACGAATCGAGGAGATCAACCAGATCGGTCAGTTGGCCGGTACCCACCTCACCGGCGAAGTGCTCGAATCGCCCGACGCTGCCGGGTTCGTGCGGGTGCGGGTCGACGGATCCGGCGCGCGCATCGTGTTCCACGTCTACCGCGTCCAGCTCGACGGGCCGACGGAACTGGACCTCATCGAGCAGTCGGCCCAGCTGCGGGCACAGGCCGAGAAAGACAGGCTCGCCGCACTCCGGGCCGAAAGCGAGCAGTTGGCCGCCGAGGTGTCTCAGCGTGTCGGCGACGCCCTTGAAGCATCGAAACGCCCGGTGCTCGAGCTGCTGGAAGGTACCGGGATATCGGTCCATCGGGTCGCCGAGGTGTTCGACGGCCGCGACTGCTTCACCGTCTCCGAGGCGATCGTCTTGGCGCTCGCGGCCGGGGTGTCCGACCTGCGCGCACTGTTCGGCCCGGCCGACGCGGAGGTGACCCGGTGACCGCACCTACCCGGATCGAAACCGCGGCCGCCATCGGCGTGCACCTCGACGAACCGCACGGCGATATCGCCATCGTCGGCCGTGGGTTGCGCGTCGGCAGCATCGTGGTCCGGCTCGACGGCGAGATCCACGCCGTTCCCCGCCATGGGATCGGTGCCGCGTACACCGCCGAGCTGCTGTCCGTGGCTGAGGATGTCGCGCTCGCTGGTCGGGACCGGTCGGTTATGGGCCGGGACCGTTCCGCCGCATGGGGATATCACGCCGCCCTTGGCTGGCACGCCGGCGTGGTCGTCCCGCTGCACCGCCGGACCGAGATCGCCGAGGAGGTGCGGGGATGACACCCCCTTACCCCACTCCCGGCCCCACACCTGATGAGAGCAATGGAGGACCGATGAACGACACACCACCGCGGTTCATGGTGATCGGTGACGACGGGGTGCCCCGCGGCATCGTCGAACTCGCCGACCTCCAGAGCGACGCCACCCGGCTCATGTACCAGATGGCCGCCGCCGCGGGGAACGACGCGGAGGTCGACCGGATCGGCATCGAGTGGTCGGCCCGGTTGGACCCGGACGCCATGGGCTACACCACCGCCGGCGCGCTGTCGCTGATGACCAGGAACATCCTCGCGCCGCTGCTGGAAGTGCTCGACGAGGTGATGCCGAAGGCCGGATTCCGGGCCAAGCTCGCCGAGTCCCGCGACCACGCCGAACGCACCCTTGGTGGTGGCCGGTGACCATCGAACGCGAAGACCTCTCGGGCGCAACCACACCGGTTGCGCCCGGGGGGCGCCCCCTCAGCGAACGTGAAGAAGACCGGCTCGACGCCCAGGTGTTGGCCGCCGCCCGCGACCGCGGGTTCCGGCTCGCTGTCCGCTGCCACCGGTGCGGGCAATGGGTGGTCGCCGCGAAGTCCGTAGCGCTGCACCTGGGCCCGACGTGCCGCCGCAAGCTGGGCGTCGGCGAAGAACGGGAGGCGTCATGACAGTGGACGCGCTCCCCCTGGAATACGCGCTGGCCTACGCCCGCGCGGGGCTGGCGGTGCTGCCGCTGGCCCCGCGGGGCAAGCTCCCGGCTTGCGAACACGGCAAGGACGACGCCACCACCGACCCCGAGCAGATCCGGGCGTGGTGGCACCAGAACCCGCGCTACAACATCGGGATACGACCGGCCGACACCGTGGTAGTGCTCGACATAGACCCGCGATCCGGTGGTGACCTCGACCAGCTGGGCGCCCCGCCGGAGACCTGGGCGGCCCGCACCGGCGGGGGCGGCTGGCACCTGTGGTTCCGGTACCGCGGCCGCTGCCGGGGCAAGCTCGCCGGCGCTCAAGGAATCGACATCAAGACCAGCGCCGGATATCTGGTCGTCGCGCCCAGCGTGCACCCGTCCGGCCGCCGCTACGAGTGGGCGAACAAGGCACGGATCGCGTGGCTACCCGCGCACCTGGCCGAGCGGGTGGCCTACCCCGAACCGGTCCGCCAGCAGTACCGCGCTCGGCCGTCGACGGACCGGAACGAAGGACTGATTCGCACCGTGGCCACGGCCGCCCCGGGGAACCGGAACCAGGCGTTGT
The DNA here is from genome assembly GCF_040654015.1 of Nocardia sp. NPDC050799. Taxonomy (NCBI): domain Bacteria; kingdom Bacillati; phylum Actinomycetota; class Actinomycetes; order Mycobacteriales; family Nocardiaceae; genus Nocardia; species Nocardia sp. NPDC050799. The sequence goes on along the minus strand of NZ_JBFAHF010000003.1, from coordinate 11,909 downwards.
TCTGGGCCGCCTGCCGTGCAGTCGAGCAGGGCGCCGATCCGGCGCTGATGGACCTCCTACGCGCTGCGGCCGCCACAGCGGGGCTCAGCGCCCCCGAAATCGAGCGGACGCTGATGTCCGCAGAACGGAGACATGCATGAGCGACGGCATCGAGTTCTCACACGCGGCCGTCGACGCCGCGCCAGACCTACCGGAACCGCCCCGCGCTTGCCCGGAGCATCGTCCGCAATACCGCCCCGACTGCACGGCATGCCGGGCCCTCTATGACGAACAGATCGCCCAGCGGCGCCAGCGGCTCGACGGACGGCCGTCCCCGGGCCGACCCGACGAGCACACGCCGAACTCGATGCCGCGGCGTCGGACCCGCCACCGCAACGAGGATCGAAAGGCTGGTTTCGGGACGCGGCCCGGTATAGGTACACGGCCGCCCCCCGATTCGGAAAATGACAGGTCAGAGGTAGTTACGCCGATCCGCGCGTCCCAAGTGCGTCCCGATCGCGGCCCCGCAGAGGATGAACCGCGGTCCATGTTGTCGGGGATGGTTTCGGGCGCGTGGCTGGACGCCCAGGAATTCCCGCCACTGGAATGGCTCGTGGAAGGCATCCTCCCCGAGGGATTCGGCCTGTTGGTGGCGCCACCGAAGGCCGGGAAGTCGTGGATGGTCGCCGGTATCGGGCTCGCGTGCGCGGCCGGCGGGTACGCGCTCGGCAAAATCGTGGTCAAACAGCGCCCCGTGCTCTATCTCGCGCTGGAGGACGGGCACCGGCGGTTGCAGTCCCGATTCCGCACTCTCACCGAGGGCGAGCCGATCCCGAACCGGATGCACGTAATTATCTCTGCGCGACCCAACGAGGTGCCGGGAATGATCGGGGAGTTCCTTCATCTGCACCGGACAGAGAAGCCGCTCGTGGTCCTGGACACCTTGGGCAAGGTGAAGCCGCCCAAGCAGTCTGGGCAGGAGGCCTACGCCGCCGACTACGCGATCGGTACCCGGTTGAAGGAGCTCGTGGATTCCGTGCCCGGGTCCTGCCTGGTGGCCGTGCACCACACGAGGAAGGCCGAGAGTGCCGATTTCGTGGACGCGGTGAGCGGCACTCAGGGCATCGCCGGGTCGGCGGACTTCATCTTGGTGCTCGCCCGCAAGCGCAAGGACGACCAGGCCGTCCTGTCGGTCACGGGCCGAGATGTTCCGGAGAACGAGTACGCACTCGTCACCGAGGAGGGGCGCTGGCGCCTCGACGGCATGGACCTGGTGGACGCCGCGGCGACGGTCGATAAGCGGCGGGAGTCCAAGAGTCTGGGAGACCGGAGCATGGACATCCTCGCTCACGTCATGACGAACGGACCGACCACGCCCCGCGATATCGCCGACCGGTTCGGGATGGACAACAAGCTCGCCAGCAACGCCCTGGCGCGGCTGTACGAATCGGAGCGGATCACCAAGACGGGCCGCGGTGTGTACGACCGCCTACCAACAGGTGGTGAAAGCGGTGAAAGCGGTGAAACGGATGAGTTGTTGCAGGTCAGAGCATGATTCGGTTTTCACCACCCAATTCACTTTCATCACCTGCCGATTCATCACGGTTTCACCAGTCCGCAGTGCGCGTGAATCGCAACAGCCTTGCTGACCTGCAGATACCTACCTGATTCACCAGTTTCACCAGTTTCACCACGTCTATCTACCGGAGGAGACCTCAATGCCCGACCAACCCACCAGCCGTGGCGCCTACGTGAGCGCCGATGACCTTCTCAACGATCGCCGAGACTGGCTCTCCGTCCATGCTGTGGAAGTCATGCCCGGCGCCTACGACGTGGTGCTCAAGATCGACGGAACCTATTTCGACCGGGATACCGCCCACGAGGTCGCCGAGTCCTTCACACGCGATATCCGGTATCTGCTCGCGAATATCGACCCGGACAGACTCCTGGTCCCACCTACCGATGCCGCATGACCCGCCGACCCGGCGCCGGGTTCCCGTCCATTGTTGAGCTGGCCGCCGCCCTCACCGATACCCGGCTCACCGGTGCCGAGTGCGTTGGTCTGGCACGACTGTTCGACCCGCGCGGCCAGAGCGAGCCCGACGCCGCATTCACCTACCGGACTGACACCGCGGGGAAGGTGTGTGCCCGGTGCCCGGTCCAGGGTGAGTGCGCCACGGTCGCCGGCGAACTCGGCGCCGCGGCGGTCGGTATCTGGGCCGGGGAGATCCGAAGCGCTCCGGCCCCGGTCGGGCGACCGAGGAAGGAAGGTGCCGCGTGACCGCACCCGAGATACCGCCCGCCTACATCTGCGAACGGAAGCGCAACAGATACACCGGCATCCGCTACACCCGAGTGCGCTGCCCCCACTGCCGCGTCCGGCACTGGACCCCCGAGCCGACTACCGGCACCTGCCCGCGCACCGGCCAGCGGTACCAGATCGCTGTCCGGCCGCGGGTATTCGATCCCTGGGAGGGTGTCCGTGACGCTCCGTGAGGAAGACCTACGCGCCTGCTGCTACGCCGTAGCCGAGCAGATCCGCACCCGACGCCGCACCGGTGCCCCCATCCCGGAATGGTTACGCCGCACCCACGCCCGCCTATCCGCCGAGCTGGTCTCCGCTGTGTCCGACGACGGACCCGCCGCCCCGCCAACTGCTCGAGACTCGAAGGTGATCGGCGTGAGTGAAGCCGCCCGCATCCTCGGATGCAGCACCCGCCACGTCCGCCGCCTGGCCGCCGACCTCGACGGCCAGCACGCCGGACGGGAATGGGTTTTCACACTCCGCGCGGTCACCGAATACGCCCGAGCCCGCAAGGAGTAAAGACCATGGCCGATCCGAACATCCTCACCGACGCCGTGCAGGCGTACGCCGCATCCATGACCGATGCCGAATTCACCGCCTTCACCGCGGCCGTGCGCGAACCGCGCGACGACACCAAACCCGCACAACCGAAGGCCAAACCCGCACAGGCCGGATCCACCGACTACCCGGCGAACTGGAAGTGACGACCGAGCCGGGCGCCGACGACGACACCGACCAGGGCCCGGCGCCCTACCGCGGCTATCTGCGGTCCGGGATGGGCTGGAGCAACCACAGCGAGCCCGACCATCCCTACCCGCCGCACTGGAACCCGAGCGCGAAGGAAACCACCCGATGAACCTCACACCCCTCGAGCCCGGCCCCGGACCCTGCACCGAACTGTGCACGCGAACCACCGAACTCGGTGGCACCGTCCCGGCCGAACTCCGCCGGCTGCTCGACACCCACGCCGCGGTGCGCGCCTGGCAGCCCGCCGCCACCGCTGACCATCTCGCCCGCGCGATCACCGACGGATCGTTCACCGCGAAGAACGCCGGCGAATACCTCGACACCGAACTCGCCCGGCCCACCACCGAACCGCGGGAGATCCGCGGCAAGGCCGAAACGATCATCCTGCGCACCTTCGCCACCGCGGTCCGCAACGGCGCCGGAGACGCGATCGTGGAATCGGTGCGCCCGGTGTTCGACAAGGCCAAAGCCGGAGTGGTCGACGCCTCCGCGTGGATCACACCCAGCACCACCGCCGAGCAGGTGATCGAATTCGGTCCCGATGCCCTGCAAGCCTGGTACGACCTCGGCCACCACCACCGGACCCTCGAGCAGGTAAATGGTCTGGTCGCGCTGTTCCTCGACGCGTTCCGCCTGGTCGCACGCCAGCCGTTCATGCGGCACGGATCCGCCCCGCGGGCAGCGTTCTACGTCCGAGACGAAACGGTAAACCTCGACAGCGCCGCCGAAGCCCTGGCACCGGAGAACAACACCGGCCGTGGCGGTCGCTGGCTGCGCCTTCTCACGGCATCGGACCTCACGCTCAACACCCCGACCCGGGCCGCCGAGATCATCGCCGCCCAGCAGGCCGAGTACGAGCGGTTGCAGCGCGAAGAGTACGACGCCAGCCACCCCGCCTACGAGTCCGCGTAAGGAGCCATCATGGCCAACGAATGCAGCCCACTGTTCCGGCCCGGCTGGCATGTCACAGCCCGGGCTACCGCCCAACTCACCGGTAAACGGTTCGTCGACATCTCCGCCGACCTCGACACCGACGGCGTTATCCGAGTCGGACTCCCGGCCGCAGGCGTGAGAACGTTCGGTGTCGCAGCCCACGACGCAGCCACCGGCACAGTGCTTACCATCCTGCGCCGCGGCATCATCCCCGTGACTGCCGGTGGAACCATCACCGCAGGGCAGGAAGTCCAGGTCGACAACGTCGGGCGAGTGGTCACCCTCACGGCCGGTGTCTCCATTGGGCAGGCAGTCGAGGACGCCACCACCGGCCAGGACGTAGCCGTCTCGCTCCGGTGACATGCCTACGACCTGCACGTTGTCACGACAAGAACGAGGCCGACCGTATGAGCGACCAGAACAGCGCGAGGGTAGACGAGAGTCATGCGGGACGTGCTGACCGGCCAGCGTGCCGCCCAGGGGACCGGAGAGGGGTGGGGGAGCACTCCGACTCGGCCCTCACCTCGGGCGGTACTGCATAGCTCCCGCCATCCAGTGCATCGCATGAGCGGTAGGAAACACGACAGGAGGCCCGAAGGATGCCACGCAAACCCCTGACCGAGGGCCAGAAGCTCGTCCGGTCAATCGAACGGGACCTGGCGGACGGCCTGGAACTCGACAACCGCGACCGCGCAATCCTCGATCTCATCTCGGCTACCCGCGATGACATCGCCCGTCTCGAGGGAGAACTCGACCAGGTGCTCATCCAGGATGTTGCCGGTACCCGGAAGCTGAATTCGGCCTACACCGAGGTGCGGTTGGCGCGTGCGCAGCTGCACCGGCTGATTACCTCGCTGAAGCTGACCGCGGATGAGGTGCCGGCGGTGAAGTCGGCCCGACACCAGTTCGCGGCCAATGCTCGATGGCATCGGGGGACCGCGTAATGGTGCGCAAAATCGGCCGCAATCGGGTGCTTCGGGAGGCTATGACGGCCCGGTGGGAGGCATTCGCGGAGCGTTGGCCTACGAAGGGCGCGCGGGAGCGGTTGGCCGAGCTGCAGGCCGGTGCCGAAGTGCTCACATCCTCCGCCGAGGTGTTCTCGGCCCTGTTCTCGGTCGGCGACCCGGCCGCGATGCGGTACGCCGTCACCGGGGAGCAGGGAGACCGGCGGTACCTGTTCGGCGCCGACGACGTGTTGCGCGAGGTGTCGTAGTGGTCCGTCGCAAAGCAGCACCAGCCACCGATACCCCGTTGCGGGTGTATCTCGCCGAACAGGCGCGCAGTCTCCGGGAGACCTACGGATCCACCGACCCGATCCTGTGGCGCGAGCTGTCGAAACCGGTCGAACAACTGGAGTCGGGACAGCCGCACCAGTTCCGCCGCTATGAGCTGCCCGGCAACCATCCCGCACGGTGGCCGGAGGGTGATTCGAGCAATCTGCTCACACTCACTGCTGATGACGTGTTGTCGACCAGCGAACCGACCGCGACCGGTTGGTGAGATCCGCTCAGCGGACACCAGGTGTCACAGTGACGATTGCTCGAGCTATGCCGGTGTCAGTCGTCGATGCCCGCAGCGTTCGCCAGGCTCCGAAGGCTGTCGTTGGCACGCCGCTGCTGCTGCGCTGTGGTGCGGATGGCGTTCTTCACGGCCGGACTCGACCGAAAATGCTCCGGCGCGGCCAGACGCGATTCCAGGAGTGCGCCGATCGCGGAATCGGGGTCTCCATTGAGCAGGTGCGCCCGGGCGGCATCGACCCAAAAATACGCCTGCCGCTCGGCGGCCATCCCTTGCGGAAGCCGAGTGCCTTTCGCGATGTCGACCGCACGCCCCGGCTCGCCCAGGTCGACCTCGGCGCACAGCTGATACAGGCGCACGTTCGCGGGACCGACCGGGCTGCCGTAGATCACCCGGTCGCCGATCTGGGGCGCGAGACGTTCCGCTACCGCGAGGTGGCCGCGGGAGGTATCAGCGTCGCCGGTCGCCGCGGCGATGGTCCCGGCGCGCATATGCAGGATCGAATACACGGCCGCCGCGGTCGCGTCCTCCTCGACGAGCGGCTCGATATCGGACATGGACCGATTCAGCAGCCGCAGAGCGTGTGCAGACGCACCGATACGGGCCAGACTCGCGGCCTTCACGTAGTGCGTGGTCGCCAACAGCAGTGGATCGCCGGACCGGGTGGCTGCCCACTCCATGCGCTCTGTAGCGGTGAGAGACAGGTCGGTGTATCCGAACTTGTGCGCAACTGTGTTCGCGGCCCGGTAGGCGTCGGTCAGCATGGCATAGGCCGGCCGCCCGGTCCGGTCACCGGCGACCAGCAGTGAGTCCACGAGGTCCGGCAGCACATCAGCTATGCGTCGATACCGGGCGTCGATACGCCAGCGAGCGACCTTGGCCGACAGGCGCCGCAATTCGTCGATCGGCGCCGGCTCGCTATCGGGTTCCAGCGGGTCGGTCGCAGCGAGCGCGCGGCGTAGGACCGGCAGCACATCCGACAACTGTTCGGGTTCCTGGCCGGTGCCGTAGAGCCGGGAGGCATCGACTCGTAGCGCGTTGGCGATGGCCCCGACCCATACCGTGGACGCTGAGGCCTTCCCGGTTTCCACCTGGGCGATCATCGACCGGGATACGTTGGCGCGGGCCGCGAGTTGGTGCTGTGTGAGTCCGCGGACCTTCCGCCAGTGCGCGATGTTCTCTCCGACAGTCTCGCCTTGCTGCATGTCCTCGACGGTACATGTTCGTTTCGAACATTCGTCGAACATTCGTTGTCTACCAGCAGATTTAACGTCAATGTAGCCCCGCCGCCGGGTATGCCCCCGACTGCCCCGGCGGCGGGTGCTTTCCAACTCCAGCGGTCGGGGATGCAGGGGTGAATAGTGGTCGGGGAACTGCCGAAGTCGATCGCGTTGGTCCGCAGGGACGTACAGGGCGACGGGGTAGACGTCTACAAGGTGGCCGAGCGCCACGGCTACCGACTGGTGTGGACGGTACGACTCGATACCGGCCCGCTGGCAACCGCGCTGATCATGGCCGGCGCCGTCATGGAACACGGCGCGGCCGCGGTAGTGGTCCCGTCGTTCGAGCATGCCGACGCGGTACGGCACGCGATCACCGAGCACGCCGCTCTGGTCACTCCGATGCAGATCTACCCGCGCGGGTACCGCTGGCCGGTCGTGCAGCTGTGAGCGGTCACGGCGTCGCCCTGGTCCTGCTCTCTGCCGGGCTGGCCTGGTTCGCCCTGGTGATGTTCCGGTCGTAGGTGTTGCATCTGCAACAGGTGAGCAAGAGTGCTCACCTGTGCGGTGCTGGTGACCGTGCAGGTTCGGATGCCGTCCGCCCGGCGTAGGGAATTCCCAGGTCGCCCAGCTTGCCGAGGTCGACAACCTTCGCGATGTCACGAAGGTAGCCGGGTACTCAGTAGTGAGTACCCCGGCTGATCATTTTGTCGGCGCCGGCAAAATGGTCCCGAGTTGGAGTTCTTCGGCGATCACCGGACCGGGAATCTCATACTTTCCCCGCATAAACGTCCGTGATCAGTGGTGGACAGCGACGGACGTTAGAAGACGAATATCGGCAGGAATGACCTGCTGAGCCTGCATGTTGCTGGATTCCGGCGGACATGTACGGACGTACCGGAACGACCGAAAATACACCCGCCAAGTGTGGGTTCGAGTCCCACTGGGGGCACTGCCGCGCCGCAGGTCGGACACTTTGTCCTAAGGGCCGGGGTGTCCGAGGGCATCGGGGCGCTTTCGGCGGGCAGCCGGCCCCCACCCGTCACAAGTGCGATGCCGAGGCTTGAAAGCTCCGCGGATCAGGCTGTGTCAGTGGGCGACGAACGCGACACGGATGTTGTCGACGTCGAGGGTGATGCCGGCGGTAGCGTCGAGGGCGCCCGCCAGATCAGCGAGCAGCAGGCTCGGTACGGTGTCGGAGCCTCCTATGCGAGTTGACGCCCGTCGTGGATGACCTGACCCGCATCGTTGTGCAGCGGGTCGTCCCAACCGGCCAGGAATCCGCGTTCGACGACATGCGCCTACCGATTCGGGTGGGTCGCGGAGCCCATGCGGGGTACTTTCCCCCTATGACGGAACCGCCGCACAATTACGGGCGCCAGGACCCTCACCGCCAGGGTTACCCTCGGACGCAGGCATACCCGCAGCAGGGTTATCCCCAGCAAACGGGTTACTCGACGGAGCCGGAGTACGGGCACCAGGTCGAATACGGGTACCAGCCGGACCAGCCCGAGCGGCCGACCGAGCGGCCGAACGAACCGAAGATCAATGTCGGACGCCTGTGGGCGGGCGGTGTCGGTACGGCCATCGTCGTCGCGCTGGTGATCGTGGTGCTGATCATGCTGGTGCGCGGCATCCTGAACATCGCTGTCCTCTCCCCGGAGGGCGAGGGAGCCTACGGCACGGTCTCGACCACCTCGTACGCCGTGGCCGGTGGTGCCGCCGCGATTGCCGCGACCGGTCTGCTGAACCTGCTGCTCGCCCTGATGCCCAGCCCGATGCAGTTCTTCTACTGGATCACCGGACTGGTCACCGCGCTGGCGACGCTGGTGCCGTTCACCCTGGTCGCCGGGGTGGACGCCAAGATCGCCACGGCCGTGATCAACCTGATCGCGGGGTTGTGCATCATTTCGCTGCTCGGCGGGGTCGGGTCCGGGGCGATCATCCGGCGTCCGCGGTCGCAGTACTGAGTTCTTCCGTCCGGCGCCGTCGCGCCGGGTCCCGGGCGCCATGGGGTGGCCCCGGGACCCGGGTGCGCGACGCATGCGCTGGTCTCAGCCGGTCCCGGGGTCTTCCGGCCGGACTCGGACAAGCTGTTTACCGAGGTTGGCCCCGTCGAAAATGCGCTGCAGGGCCGCCGGGGCGTTTTCGAGACCGTCGACGATATCCTCGGCCCAGACCAGCTCACCCGCGGCGACCCAGCTCGCGAGCCGAGCCAGGGCGGCGGGGAAATCGGCGTGATGGTCGTAGAAGATGAAGCCCTCCATACGGGCACGGCGGAAGGCCAGCTGGATGTAGTTGGCGGGGCCGGCGCCGTAGCCGGCGGCCGTGTACCCGGAGGAGATCGATCCGCAGAGCGCGATCCGGGCATGCAGGGCCAGGTGGTCCAGCGCGTTCTCCAGTAGATTTCCGCCGATATTGTCGAAGACCGCGGTCAACCCTTCGGGGGCGAAGGCGCGCAGCGCGGCGGGGACGTCGTCGGCGCGATAGTCCAGGCAGGCGTCGAAACGGGCGGTCTCGCGCACCCAGTCCACTTTCTCCGGCGTACCCGCGGTGCCGAGCACCCGCGCCCCGAGGAGTCGCGCGATCTGCCCGGCCAGCGATCCGACGCTGCCGGCCGCGCCGGTGACCAGCACCGCATCGGATTCCGCGACCTCCAGCACTCGGGTGATGCCGATATAGGCGGTCAGCCCGCTCACGCCGAAAACGGTGAGCATATGGCGGGGGTCGATCCCCGGGGGCACCGGATTCACGCCGAACAACCCGGCTGTGCGGGCCACGGTGTATTCCTGCCAGCCGAGCTCACCGTAGACCCACTGTCCCTCCGGCAGCGCCGGGTCACGGGAGGCGACCACCCGCCCCACCCCGCTGCCGCGCATCACCTCGCCCACACCGACCGGCTTCGTGTACGTTGTCGCGGGGTTGAGCCAGGTGCGCTGGGTGGCGTCGATACCGAGCCACTCCACCCGCACGAGGGCCTCACCGTTCTCCAATACCGGGAAGGCGCTAGCCTTTTCGGCAAAAGTACCGGCGGTGATTCCGGCGGCCGGCCGCTCGCGCAGGACCATCTGACGGAAGGTGTGGTCGGTCACGGCGGCCAGTGTGCCCCAGGAATGCCACCGGTGTCGCCTTCATTTCCGCGCCCTCCGGGGCGCCGTACCGGCTGCCGCTCGGGCAGGCCGGCAGTATTGCGTTCACGGTGATCGCAACCCGTGTCAACCGCGTGACCACGTCGTACCCTCGGATCTTCGGTCCAGGTTCGGGGAGCACACCGTCATGATCAAGTTACTGGTTTTCACCCTTGTGGGTATCGGCGCGCAGATCGTCGACGGCACGCTCGGGATGGCCTTCGGCGTCACCGCGACGACACTGCTCGTCCTCAGTGGCACGGGTGCCGCGCATGCGAGCGCGGCGGTCCATTTCGCCGAGGTCGCCACCACCCTGGCCTCCGGGGCATCGCACTGGCGGTTCGGCAATATCGACTGGAAGATGGTTCTCCGGCTCGGCGTGCCCGGCGGTATCGGCGCCTTCCTCGGCGCGACCGTGCTGTCGCGGATCTCCACCGAAGCCGCCGCGCCGATCACCGCCGGCATCCTCCTCGCGATCGGTGTCTTCCTGGTCGTCCGGTTCTCGTCGCGACCGCCGGTGGAATTCGCCACCACGGAGAAGACCGCGCATTCCGCGAAATTCCTGACCCCGCTCGGCCTGTTCGGCGGTTTCATCGACGCCAGCGGTGGCGGCGGCTGGGGGCCGGTCACCACCAGCACCCTGCTGACCACCGGCCGGTCCGCGCCGCGCACGGTGATCGGTTCGGTGAGTGCCTCGGAGTTCATCGTCTCGGCCTCGGCCAGTGTCGGCTTCCTGCTGGGGCTCGGCTCGGACTTCTTCGACAACCTGCTGATCATCGCCGGTTTGGCGCTCGGCGGCGTGATCGCGGCACCGATCGCCGCCTGGCTGGTCAGCCGGATCACCCCGGGTGTGCTGGGCACCGGCGTCGGCGGGTTGCTGGTCCTCACCAACGTTCGCACGCTGTTCAAGCACTTCGATATCGAGGGCGCGCCCCGCACGATCGGTTACGTGTTGATCGTCGTGGTGGCGGTCGCGCTCACCGTCTTCGCGTGGCGGAAGTCCCGGACGGCCCCGGCTACCGAAGGCTCCGCCGAGACCACGGGCGCGGACGCTGCCGAGCCCGCGGTGGCAGGGTCCGCCGGGACCGAAACCGCCGGTGAAGGCTCCGCGGACGCGACGCAGGTGCCGGTCAGGTAGCTGCCGATCACCCGGTCCGCCCCGGTGGGCGGTACGACCGGAGGGTGAGGGGACAGCGCCCGGCTGCCCGGACAATACGTCCGGGCAGCCGGGCGCCTTCGTCTGTGTGCGCGGCCGCAGGTCCCGGATGATGAAGAGACCGGCAACCACCTGCCTCTGGCACTCGACGACGATACCCGCCCGGAAAAGCAAGAAACCCGCGCGGATCGCGCGGGTTTCTGTTCTCGTCGGCTCCTAGATGGCGCGGACGTCTTGGGCCTGCGGGCCCTTCTGACCTTGGCCGATCTCGAACTCGACACGCTGGCCCTCATCGAGGGACTTGAAGCCCGAGCCGGAAATCTGGGAGTAGTGGACGAACACATCGGGGCCGCCCGCGTCCTGGGCGATGAATCCGAAGCCCTTTTCGCCGTTGAACCACTTCACACTGCCTTGCGACATTCTTTTTTTACTTCCTGTTGCGAGCCGGGCGATCACTGCAACAACCCGTGCCCATCACCCAGCATGCCACACCCCGGACGGGGGACTGTGCAACCGCTCGACGGCGATCAGTACTTCCGCTGCTGCCCGCGCCGGCCGCAGGAAAAATTCTGTAGCGGTGACAGTAGACATTTCTCAAAAGTTGCGGTAGCTTCTGTGTCGTTGGAAGCGAAGGAAGTATCCATACGGCACGGGAGATGATGAACTGCCCGTGATGCTAGGACGGCGGGCGCGGCCGCGGGACCAGCAGGTATGACGGTCCTACCGCCCGCCGGGCAGTACCTGAAGTTGCACGGAAAGAAGATGATGTAACACCGTGAGAAGAAAGGAGGCGTTGCCCGTCGGGTCACCCATGAAGTTATGTGGTTCGGGTGATCGCCGACGTATCGGTTACATGTCGGAAGACGAAGTAATTCCCCCTTTCAGTGCCCCGGCGCCAGCGGCGCCGGGGCACTTCGGCGCGT